>MEPT01000018.1:24378-30256 GCA_001769925.1 Bdellovibrionales bacterium RBG_16_40_8 | reverse complement strand
ACACAGAAAAACGTAAGCTTTCAATAGCTATTTTACTTACAAGTTTCGGTTTTGGCGCGGTGCTTTTTCTTGCACTTTGGCCCAATGTAATTGCCGGCATAATACTAGGCACAGGCGCAACAATTATTGGCTGGTCACTACCAAAGCTTGTTCTTACTAATTTATGGGAGAAACGTTGCAGTCGCGTAGTAAATCAAATGGTCGACGGACTAACAATTTTAGCAAATGGCGTAAAATCAGGCTTGAGCATTACTCAGTCGATGGAGAGAGTGACTGCTAACATGACGGGGCCATTGCCGCAAGAGTTCACGATCATTCTAAATCAAATTTTGCTAGGCAGAAGCGTAGAAGACGCACTAAATGAATTTGGTGAACGCATCCCTCGCCAAGACGTTCAAATGTTTGTTACTGCAGTAAACATTCTTAAAGAAACTGGCGGCAACATGAGTGAAACGTTTCAAACTATTGTTTTCACTATTAGAGAGAGACAAAAAATCGAAAAGCGCATTGAGGCAATGACTGCACAAGGTACTATGCAGGGCATAATAATGACGCTGGTACCGTTTGTTATACTTGTAATGTTTCTTGTTGTCGACCCGCCTTTTGTCATGCCACTTTTTACCACGCCCTTAGGCTGGGTTGTGCTATTTTTCATGATTGGCCTGCAAGTACTTGGTGGCCTAATGATGAAGAAAATTGTTACAATAAAAGTGTAAGCCCCCATCAAGGAGATAAGGATGTCTCAGTTTTTCTGCCGCATAGTATTTATATTGTTTTTTTTACCGTCAATTTCTTTTGCCCTGGTAGATATGAGAAACGCAAACTACTCAGACACGTGGGTAGATTTGCAAATAAAAAGCTCTGGCTACGATATGCAGATTCGACGCTCATATAATAGCCGCACATTGTATAATGGTATGCTCGGCTTCGGTTGGTGTTCAGAATTTGAAACTAGCTTGAAAATAACTCCTGAAAATACGCTGAGGGTCACTGAATGTGGGGCGGGGTTTGAAATTGAATACCTACCCGCTAATTATAACCGTAAAAATCTCGATAAAAATATTCAGGCTATTGTTGCAGAAGTACGCAAAAGAAATAAAAACCGCGATGAGGCTTATTTTAAAAGTATAGAAAACGACATTAGAACAGACTCTACTTTACGCGATGAATTCGCAAAACAATTAAATATAAGTGGTTCAATAAGCGAAAACTCGCGCTATACCGCAGATGGCCGCGCAAATGATTTTATTATCTACAAAAATAATGAGTATGTTCGCAATTTACCTAACGGCACAGTCCAAAAATTTAATAAAATTGGTCGCCTAACTCAGATGAGCGATAAAAATGGTAATTTTATCAAGCTGGTACATTCTGGCGAGCGCCTTACAGCGGTGAGTGACAATACTGGCTCATCATTACAATTTAAATATTATGACAACTCAAAATATGTAAAACATATTGTTGGCCCGAGCGGATATTCAGCATCTTACAAATATAACGGAGAAAATTTAACAGAAGTAACTAATAGCTGGAAGAATACTTACAAATACGAATATGATGATCTTTATAATTTAACCAAGGCGATTTACCCAGACAAAACATACATCGCCTTGACATACGACAAGGACAAAGACTGGGTAACTAGTTTTCGTGACCGCAAAGGGTGTAAAGAGACGTATGGATACGTAGACAGCGATAAAGATCCACTTAATAACTATCGATCGAGCGTTGAAAAAGTATGTGACGGTAAAATTACCAACAAAAGTGCATATGAATTTTGGCATAAAACTAAAAATGATGGCACTCGTTATCTGGCACGCTCCTCAGCAACTAATAACGGCCGCACTGTAGAGACAACATACCACGAAGAGTTCGGCCGCCCGACAGAAATAATTCAAGACGGTATTATTAGTAGATTTGATTACTACTCTGACGGACTTCTTAAAAGAAAATCAGACCCAGTAAACACTTTCGTGTACAACTACGAAAATTCTTGCAACAAAGTGTCAAGTGTCGCCCTAACTATTATTAATCAAAATTCTGCACTTGATCGATCAATTAGTAAAAATAGAAAACCCACAAAAGCTGAAAGTAAAACCATCACTACCGAATTTAAATACGACCCCAAACGATGTAATCTTCTCGCCGCAATTAATAGCACAGGCCAGACCGCATCTCTTTCGTATGACATGCGTGGGCGCATCACAAAAATTATCGACCAATCTAAGAAAATCGTAACAATCACTTATGAAGAGCGTTTTGGTAAACCACATGTCATTACGCGCCCAGGGCTTGGCTCAATAACGTTTAAATATAAGCCAGACGGACGTATGGATAAATTTGATAGTGCTGATGACCCGCTTGTTGCTATACAAGTTGTTAATATTTTTAGTAATTTACTAGAGATTATTGCTCCAGCGACAACAGATACCAGCATTTAGTTATTGGAGTTTATATGATAAGCCGTAAGATTTTATTAATTGCAGCTTTGCTAAGCTCAATAACTATTTGGGCACAAGACCCCAAAGCCGAAGACATGTCAGACAGCAATAAAACAGAGGCTGGTTGCGACACCTGCAGCATACCGATAACTCCAGGCGTACCACGTTATGTTAAAACAAACCCTAAAAAAAATAAGGTTTCTGAGGTCCTTTACCCGAATAGCAAGCCTACTAAAGATAGCCAAAGTGACGGACTTAACAAATAATGTTGTTCAACTGTATATTTTTTCGACATGTCTCATTTTGCGACAGAATATAACTACTTGTAATTACTTAGTAAAAAGCTTGGGCTTTCAGGCAATGTTGGCATACCTCTCGCAGTACTTGATTAATAGGAGGAAGTTATGAAAAAAGTAATTCTGATAACATTCGCAAGTATAATGGCCTTTTATGTTGGTCGCGCCAGTGCATGCCCTCAAACAAATAAGGGCATTCATAGTAAAACCAACTATCAAAAAAAGGTCGCACTTGATGTTACTAAAACATTAAATGGAAGCAAACAACAGGGACTATCTAAATAAAATTATTCTTCGAGAATCTCGTCGTCGCGAGTGTCTGAAGCAGAATTTCTGCCGGGCATCTTGGTCTCGTCGATAAAACTTGAGCTTATTTTTTTGCCTGTAGATACAGCCTGTTTCTTAAATGTTTCAATGAATTCTGCCGTATTTTCTTTGGTCTTATTTATCTCTTTTTTTCTTTTAATAATAAAGTGCGATTGTCGAGACCCAGGTTGATTTTCACTTTTTAAGGTATTAACAAAGTTCGTGTTAATAGATCGAGAAATCTTTGCCAGCATATTGCGAATAAAAATTACCGCTTTGTCTGCTGTCTGGTTGACTGGTTTAATAAGTGATGAGCTTGTTAAAAAATCCATGGTGTAGTCTTCTGCTGTTTTTTCACCAAAGCGAATTTGTAGCAAAAGCACTACGACAAAAGTAAAAATAAGTGTCCGTATAAAAAAAAATAAGTTGGACATATTACTCTCCTAACACAGAACGAACGATCTTTAATAATTTTTCTGTCGTAAATGGTTTAGGCAAAAAATTACAGCAACCTGCTTCTAATGCTTTCAGTAATAATCCCTCTTGGTCTAGCGTAGTAAATGCAATAATTTTTATTTTGGGATTTTTCTCTAAAATCTCTGCGGTTGCCTCTATTCCATTTTTTTTGGGCAACACCATATCCATAAGCACCACATCTGGGTTTTTTTTCATTACTACTGTTATTGCTTCTTCGCCATCTGCCGCCTCGGCAACAAGTTCAATTTCAGTATCTCGAACAGCATTGCGCACAGCCTCGCGAATAAACGGCGCATCATCTACTATTACAAGTTTAATTCCCATATCGATTATTATACTCTCACTTGCACGTGGAGCACACAAAATTTTCTATAAAACTAGTCATGTATCTATCTGGATTTAGCGGCGCTACTGCCTATGCCGCTATTTTAGGAATTTTACTGGTCTGTGGTCTGGGCGTACCACTACCAGAAGACATTACACTTATCGCTGCCGGGATTCTCGCCGCGCTAAACAGTATCAGCTTTTTGGGAGCAACGCTTGTTGGATTTGTTGGTGTGCTTCTCGGCGATTGCATACTCTTTTTTCTCGGGCGCAAATTTGGCTACCGAGTTTTTAAACTGCCACTATTTCGTTCATTTTTTACTGAGCGACGTATTCAACTTTCTCGTCAAAAGGTATTATCTAATTCAAAATTTATATGTTTTACGGCGCGCTTTTTGCCCGGGCTACGCGCACCAATTTTTCTCACCGCCGGCATTATGGGGGTGAGCCCCTTAGTTTTTATTTTACTTGATAGTATCGCCGCACTAATTAGCGTTCCAATTTGGGTTTATTTTGGATGGTATTTCGGGAGCAATCTTGATTACACTCTTCGCCTCGCCATACAAGCACAAAAGTATGTTATTATATCTGTGTTGTTAGTTGTTACTATTTATATATGGATTAGACGTCGCGCCAAACGTAAAGAAAACGAGCTTCTTAAAAAAATAGAGCCGACGCCAATTAGCACAGAAAAATAAACTACTCGCCCCAAGCATAACCAAATTCTAGAAGTGTACTGCCCGTTGTTACCGAAACACCTTTTGGAGCAATACCAGTAATAGGATCATTCTGATTTGCCGTACCTTCGTAAACAGATTTGTCAACTCGGTGTGAAATACGCCAAAATACTTGATTGCGACGATCTAAAATATACTCTCGTCCTAGTGATAACTTCACTCCATATGATGTTACATCCGCGCCACTTTTTAAGGATGCTGCTGTTTTTTCTTCTTGCACTTTTAGTTTCGGCAATAGCTCAGACTCAGCTGTCCAGGCCTCTGAAATTGTACTCGGCAATGTTGCTTTAATTGAAAGCCCTAATCCTGTCGTATGCAATCTAGTGCGATATTTTTCTTCTGCTGGCAGACTCATTTCATAATCGGAAAATTTTACTCCCCAAACAAAATTCAGTGATCTTCTTGATGTGGATGTATATTTACGAAATTGTAACCCTACTGTGCTATATCTATGATCAGTTAATATCGCTCGCGAAGCTGTTGGCTCAGCCTTTACATCAGCAACTAATGAGGTTAAATATCCAATATTTATACCTACAGTAGGAGAAAGCCAAACATCGGCGCCGATAGAAATACCCGGGCCGGCGCTATGATAATTTCTAAACCAGTAGTGACTTGATGAATTTACATAAAGGTAATTCGGGGCCACTGAAATAATGACGAGATTTTGCCTTTTGTCCTCGGCATGATCTAAATCTACTGCTTCAATATCACTTGTTGATAATTTCTTTGTTGCATCTTCTGTTTGCGGCGGTGTTGCTTTCACATTTTCAGGAGCATCTATATTTTTCTTTTTTATATTGTCGCTCAATGTTTTAGTCACCTCACCAGATTTAGATTCTCGTGACGTATTTGATTGTCGAATGATATATCGACCAGAGTCGAGGCTTGGCCTTGCTTCATCCTTCACTGGTGGTCGAACTAACATCGTTGAAGTCGGGTCTAGTTGCGCCCATAGCTCTATAGAAAAAAATAAAGTACAAAGAGCGCAAAAAATTACATAATTATTAGCGTGTCTCACGTACCGAACATCGGAAATTACCACTCGCGTCTTGATCTAATTTGACGAAAATCACTAGAACGAACACACTGTTACTATGCAGAGATTTTTGTTTCTGACTTTGGTCTTGATTAGTAATTTAGCAATCGCACAAAGTTCTCAAAATTATTTGAGCGAAGCTGATGGATTGATTACCGTTCGCTCGATATCAATTCTACCGGTATTTGATAATTTACGCGGCATTTATGCACGCCCCGCAGAGAATTTTCTTGTTGAGAAAATAACAAAAGATCATAG
>MEPT01000018.1:24054-24369 GCA_001769925.1 Bdellovibrionales bacterium RBG_16_40_8 | reverse complement strand
GAAGCCAACGTAGCCGGACCCATAATGACTCCTGATGAGCTCGAGGGCAACTCTGACGCCATAAAGTCTCTATCTCAGGGTTTAAACGCCGATGCCTTTATTGCAACAAGCATTATAAAAGGACCCGGCGGGATTGCTTTAAAAATGAGTCTTTTTCTAAAAGCAGATCAAAAACTTATTGCAACTGAGTCGCAATCAGGAGTGCAAAGCTTCAATGTTCAGTCAGTAAAAGAGCTGTCTGAATCTTTATTAAATAAACTTCTTAAAAAGATCCCCTATAGCGGAATGGTAATTAGTCGACAAGGCACTCGTGTT
>MEPT01000018.1:17716-23984 GCA_001769925.1 Bdellovibrionales bacterium RBG_16_40_8 | reverse complement strand
ATAGACACCCAAAGTTTGATTTTTTAATTAGCGCTGAAAAAGAGGTTCTTGGTAGAATAAAACTTTTGAAGGTAGATGAGACATTAAGCTTTGGTCGCATTATTACCGAAAAAGAACCAAATGCAATACTGGTAAACGCAAAACTAGCTGTACTTGACCCTATTGTTTACACCAACATCGACAGTATATCTGACATTCGCGATTCTGCTGATTCACTCTCTGAGCAACCAGGCGGCAAAGTCACCTTTGGGTCTAATCCCATTGCGTGGCTACCACAGAAAAAACCAACTTTTGGTATGTTTGGCGCAAGAGTTGGTGTTGGTAAATTTAACGAAAATGTGAACACATCATCCTCCCCTCTAGACACCTCTGCCTCATTCTACCCAAGTGTTTTTCTTGATGGAGAAATATGGCTAACTCCGACGTGGAGCATGCATGCGAGAATTCGTCAGGGAATTATCGCTACTGATAACCCCAAAAGTGGCGCTAAGCCAAGTGAACTTTCACACTCTTTATCATCACACGCTTTTTTATTTGGTTACAATATGCGACTTACAACAGGCTCTAATGCTCCAAAAGTTGAAGCACTATTTGGCTTTGCAAATTATAGATTGTATGTAGACACCTCTACGCCTGCAGGTCTTACTACAAAAACATATAGTGGTTTTAATACAGGCCTTTCTGGGTCATATCCACTTATTGGCGACTCACCATACAGCCTAGGTGCAAACTTAATGTTTATACTGCAAGCAAAACAAAAAGAGGCAAATGCAGATAACGCAATAAACAGCTTTGGGTTTTTTGTTGATAAACAAATTGCCATAAACCTAAAAGCTAAATTTGCTTTGGATTTTGAACTCTATTCTAGTGATTATTCAGGTGGCACGAGCTCTAGCCAGAAACATACTACTGCCTCAGGCGGACTATACTATCTTTTTTAATAATTCATTCTAGTTTAATAATTATTTATAAAAAAACCCCCAAACAAAAGTTTGGGGGTTTACATATTGTACTAATAAGAAAAACTACGATCCTTACATCATAGGCATTTCAGGCATTGCTGAGCCAGACCTTTTTTCGTCTTTTGGTGCCTCTGCAATCATTGTCTCTGTCGTCAACATTAATGACGCAACAGAGGCCGCGTTTTCAAGCGCGCAGCGTACAACTTTTACCGGGTCAATTACGCCCTCCTCAACAAGGTCGCCATACTGATCGGTAAGAGCATTAAAGCCGTATGTGGCGCTTTTGCTCGCCATTACTCGATCAATAACTATCGCGCCATCAAAGCCCGCATTACCAGCAATTTGACGAAGCGGCTCTTCACAAGCGCGCTTAATAATTTTTGCGCCAAACTCTTCACCATCGCTTAATTTAAGTTTATCGATAGCGCGTGAAGCACGAAGTAGTGCCGTGCCGCCGCCCGCAACAATACCTTCTTCAACTGCTGCGCGTGTTGCATTCAGTGCATCTTCAACTCGAGCCTTCTTTTCTTTCATTTCTACTTCTGAAGGAGCACCAACGTGAATAACTGCTACACCGCCGGCAAGTTTTGCCAATCGTTCTTTTAATTTTTCTTTATCGTAGTCACTTGAAGATTCTTCAATTTGCGTGCGGATTTGTTTTACGCGCGCTTCAATGTCAGATTTTTTACCCGCGCCATTGATTATCGTTGTATTATCTTTGTCGATAACAATGCGTTTTGCCGTACCCAATTGTTCAGTAGTTGTGTTTTCTAGTTTATGACCCATTTCTTCACTGATCACTTCACCACCTGTCAATGTAGCAATATCTTGCAACATTTCTTTACGGCGATCACCAAAGCCAGGCGCTTTAACAGCAGCCACTTGTATTGTGCCACGAAGCTTATTCACAACAAGCGTTGCAAGCGCTTCGCCATCAACTTCTTCAGCAATAATTACGAGCGGACGACCGCCACGAGCTACTTGCTCAAGAACAGGTACCAGATCGCGCATACTGCTGATTTTTTTGTCGTGAATCAGAATATAAGCGTTCTCAAGGGCGGCTTCCATACGCTCGGCATTGGTAATGAAATATGGAGAAAGATAACCACGATCAAATTGCATACCTTCTACAACATCAAGTTCTGTTTGTGCTGTTTTGCTCTCTTCAACAGTTATTACGCCTTCTTTGCCAACTTTATCCATTGCTTTTGAAAGCATTTCGCCAATTTCTGAGTCGTTATTTGCTGAAACCGTACCAACTTGCGCAACTTCTTTCGGGTTTTTCACCGGCTTTGCTAGTGCGGTGAGCTCTTTACAAATTGCCGCAACAGCTTTATCAATCCCACGCTTTACAGACATTGGGTTATGACCAGCAGAAACTATTTTAATGCCTTCGCGATAGATCGCTTGAGCAAGCACAGTTGCTGTTGTAGTGCCATCACCGGCGTCATCGTTGGTTTTAGAAGCAACTTCTTTAACCATTTGTGCGCCCATATTTTCAAATTTATTTTCTAGCTCGATTTCTTTCGCAACCGTCACACCATCTTTTGTGATCATGGGTCCACCAAAAGATTTTTCGATTACAACATTTCGCCCTTTTGGGCCAAGAGTGACTCTTACAGCATTGGCCAAAGTGTTCACGCCCTTTAAAATTAATGTACGCGCCTCTTCGCTGAAACGAATTTCTTTGCTCATTTTATTACCTCGTTTTGTTTAGTTTAAAATTCCAAGAATATCTTCTTCACGCATCATCAAATATTCACTGCCGTCGAGCTTAAACTCTGTGCCTGAATATTTTCCAAAAAGTATTTTATCTCCAGCTTTAACGTCTAACGGCATTGTCTTGCCATCTTCAGTAATGCGGCCTTTGCCTGTTGCAATGACCTCACCACGCTGTGGTTTCTCTTTTGCGGATTCTGGGATAATAATTCCGCCCGAAGTTTTGGTATCTTCGTTTACGCGTCGCACCAGAATGCGATCGTGCAATGGGCGCACCTTCATTGGTTGAGTTGCAGCTTTCGCCATTTACTTCCTCCTTATGTGGAATACGATTTTTGTTAAAGACGACAATCAATATGAACAGGAACGCGTGACTGTCAAGTTGAGCTATAACTTAGGGGCTGATAAATGGTTTTTTTCTGCCATGCCTGTTAAAATTGCTGACGAAGTAGACTCACTTGTGGGTGCGCTAGCTTTAGATTTTAGTAGTGCCTTGAGTAACCGCGCCATCTCAGACTTTGACATTGTTCTAGCCGCCTCTGACAAAATTGCGTCACTTTCTGCGAAATGAACCAGATAAACGTTAAAATAGTCTTCAATTGTTAGCTGTTTAATTAGTTCAATGCTTTGCGCCGCAAGCCTTTTTTCAGACTCTAAGTGATTAATTTCATTGAGTTTACCTGATGTGGCCTTAATTATTGCAATTCTATTAGATAATCTTACCGCACTGTTTTGCGCATTAACTATTTGATGATTACGCCACTGCGTCAAGCTCAGTATTTTCTGCCCCTTTACTGAGTGTGCGTAGACTGCTGGCAGAAATCCTGTAAAAAATATAAAAATTAGAAATAAATTCTTAACTTTCAAAAAATCACCTCTATAACTGATTTTCCATTGCGCATCGCTTCAATGGTCGTGCCAAATTTTACGCTTATATAATGCGCTTACCCAATCTCAAGGTAGGGGAGCTGAACAATTCGTGGCCACTAAATGCAATTTTTGGCTGCGCAAGTGAGGGACTATGTAATATGTTCCAGTTGTGTCTAACCTCGAAATCATTCTCAGTCTTTTATTTTTTTCATCTTTTATTACACTAATTTTTGTTAGTCGACGGCTTTATTTCGCTAGAATATCTCTGGCAAAAGCAGAGGCTGAACAACATGGTGAAGACTTTTTACTCGAAAGATTTAAAGTGCTGGCTGCACAAACTCTTGAGGGTAGTTCAAACCAATTCTTACAACTCGCCAAAACAACTCTCGAAAAAGAAAATATTATTTCTCAGTCAACACTTGAAAAGAAAAAAATTGAAATCGACAATATAGTTGCGCCTTTAACGAAAAAGCTTGAAGAGTATGAAACTCAACTACAGGGCGTTGAGCGCGAGCGCCAAAAATCATATACCCTTGTAGAACAAGAGTTAAAACGTATCGTCGAGTTGAATACGACCCTAGCCCAAGAAACCTCGGCGCTTAAAAACGCACTAAAAAAACCCCATGTGCGTGGTCGCTGGGGTGAGGTACAGTTAAAAAACTGTGTAGAACTTGCTGGAATGTCTGAATACTCTGATGTGTCTTTTCAAGATAGTTCAACATTAGAAGAGGGCCGCCTTATTCCAGACATGACCGTGCGTATGCCTGGTGGGCGCATCGTAATCGTTGACGCTAAAACTCCGATTGATGCTTTTTTATCTTCTCTTGAAGCAACCGACGACGAGACTCGCGCCACCGAAATTGCTCGTCATGGTAAACACGTCAAAGAGCATGTGAAAAAACTTGCTGCCAAGGCATATTCAGAAAATCTTAAAGACTCTGCTGATTTCACAGTTCTTTTCTTACCAAATGAGTCTTTTCTTTACGCTGCTTTAGAGACAGAGGCAGATTTAATGGAGTTTGCTATTCAAAAAAAGATTTTAATTGCAACGCCTCCCACGCTAATTGGGTTACTTAAAGTTATTCGTTATGGATGGAATGAAGAGCGTTTGGCAGAAAATGCACAAAAAATATCTGTAGCCGGATCAGAACTTCACAAACGTGTAGTCGATTTTGTCGAAACATTTATGTCGATTGGTAAACATATCGAAAAGGCTCGGCAAGAATACGACACCGGGCTTTCGCGTCTTGAAAGTCGAGTCATCGTGCAGGCGCGTCGGCTTGAGCAATTGGGCGCAAAGAGCGCTAAAAATCTGCCCGGCAGTAGTGAGTCTGGGACCAATGCCTAAATATCGCTGTGTGGTACTAATTAAAAATTAATTTTATCACTAGTATACTTATTTTTTTTCATCTTCTGCCGCTTGCTCCTCAGGCTCTGTATATTCACCGCTTTTAAGTAGAACCCTCTGAACTACAGCAATTAATTTTGGTTCTATGCGTTTTGCCTTGGCGGCTAATACTTGATCGTCTTGATAACATGGTTCAACTGTAGCAATGCCCTCATCGCTGTATTTACACTTATATACAATACGAACTTTCATGCTACTGCCCTCTTGGCGAAATTGTATTGACTGGTATGCAGAAATTTTTTCGCCATCTTGCTTGTATGTAAATTTTCTCGGCGCAGTTACAAGAATGCCAGAATTAGTGTCAACCTTTTTTATAACGTAATTGTTCTCTTCAAGCTTGGCGCGAAGATCTTTAAGCGCTCGCGCAGTATTTTTGTCTGTAACAATCAAATACTCTGAGGCGCCTCGCACAGCAGGCCCAGTCGCGCAACCAACAAGAGTTGCAAGCATAATTAAAGCGGCGATGTATCTCATGTTGCCCTTGATTGAATTTTATTTGCTGTCTAGCCAGTCAAAGGCCAGGGTAATAAAAAACTCTTTTGCTTTTATTACATCAGGTGTGCCGCGCACACGCAAGTCAGCACAATGCGCTGCCTGAGGAATAACATAACTTTCAATATTTGGATTAAGAGTGTTTTTATTGCCATCAGTAATAGATAAATTCATCCACGGGTCTTCAGAGCCGTTCGTAAAAAGAATATTTGTTGTCGTTTTGTCAAGAATTGGGTCATAGAATTGAACGTTAGTTTCATCAACTTGTGCTGAAGTCTTTATACCAAAGAGCCTATTACATATGCGGCTATGATAATCAGCGTTGATTCGTGACGACCTGGCACTTTCAGCAGGATTCGGCCATGCGTTTTGCCAAAAACCGAATTCTGTACAACTTTGATATAGCCATTGGCGCATTCCTACTCCGCTTGTATGCTTTTCAAGAGAAATATCTTCAGCCGCCTGCGCGCTCATGTCGACAAGATTACCAAAGAGTCGCCCCACCATTTGTGCAGCCCTTGCATATCCGGCTCTGCCATCGCGCATAACTAAATTGCAAAAATCCTCTCGCATGCCATACTGAACGGCCGCAGCTCCCGTATCAGCTATTAGATAAAGAAAATCGTCGCGATCACGAAGTGGCACAGCATAAAATTCTTCTTTTGTACTTTCAAAACCATCACTTGTCTGAATCGATTTTTCAATTTCAGAAACTACATTTTGCACGGCAGTTAAACATTCTTCACCAGCCATCAATGCCACATGCCTATCATACTCGCTAAAATCTATGTCTGCCTGCACGGGCGCAGATGATGCT
>MEPT01000018.1:8517-17692 GCA_001769925.1 Bdellovibrionales bacterium RBG_16_40_8 | reverse complement strand
TAAAGTGCTCTTGCGTAGGCCGCAAGCGCCCCAGGGTAACTACCGCCAACTAATATCCATGGCCCAGTCCGCTTTGCGTTTATTTTCATATATTCATGAAAACTAACAAGATCACTCAAGGCCTGAAAAACTGTAAGATAACGCAAATTTGCCGTACGTAAATCTTTATAGGGCTGACTTTTTCCGTAATAGCGATGTTCAAGCGCAACCACATGTGCCTCAAGTCTTTGCGCGTGAAGCTCAACTTGACCGCGAACTGCATATTCTCCGCAAGCCCCCTCTCCGCAAACGTAAAATAGCACCGGGGCATCGTCGGTTTTGGCAAACACGCTGTTTACCCAATAACGCTGTGAAAATGTGCGAACATCTTTTTGCGAATTATGATCTAACCGCTGCATTATGACGCCTGCGGTTGTCCCGCTAGCAAAGTCACGCAGAGGAACGTTAATTTCGCTACGCCAAAATCGATCTTGTTCGATAGTTTGTCGCCAATATAAATATTCTTTAGGTCCGGCCCATGCCGCCAAATTGAAAAAAATTAAGATTACATAAAAAAACATGATGTTACGCATTTACTCCCCCAACTTCTTAACAAACATAAAAGCCGCAACAGTTAATCATTTATCTTTTTTTATGACTTTCATCAAGTAACCATCACTCTATTTAGTGTGCGTAACGAAGACAATGTGTTCTCAGCAATAATGAAGACAATGTAAGAAAGCGGTCTTAATAAATTTGAGCAAACATGCGCCAGCGGCGATGCTTTATTTTTTGATAATTTTTTTTAAAAATGGCGCGGCCGGGAGGATTCGAACCACCGACCACTTGATTCGTAGTCAAGTACTCTATCCAGCTGAGCTACGGCCGCGCATAATAGTAACTGGAATGTCTTTTTAAACGAAAAAACCTGGCCTCCGCAAGCATTCTCTTGGTATGAGTTAAATTATGGATATTAAATCAGTCTGGCAGGACTCTCTTGGCGATAGTTTATCCGCGATAAATAAGTTTACTGAGAGCCCTGAGCAAATAGAAAAATGCGTTAAATTCAGCGAAATGCTGGTTTCGACAATAAGAGAGGGTGGAAATCTTTTTAGCTGCGGCAATGGTGGCTCCCATTGTGACGCGATGCATTTTGCCGAAGAGTTTACAGGGCGCTATCGCAAAAATCGTCGCCCTATAGGCGCACTCGCCCTGGGTAACCCTTCTCACGTCACCTGTGTTTCGAACGATTATGGCTTTGAGCATATTTTTTCTCGTGAGCTCGGCGGGCTTGGCCGCAAAGGCGATTTACTTATAGGTCTTTCAACTTCAGGTAATTCACAAAACGTAATCAACGCTTTTACATTGGCAAAAGAAATGGAGATAAAAACTGTAGCCTTACTAGGACGAAACGGTGGCAAATTAAAAGAGCTTGCTGATCTCGCAATAGTTATTCCTGCTGAAACCTCTGATCGAATTCAAGAAATGCATATTAAAATTATTCACATTGCTATTGAAGCGGTTGAGCGAAAAATATTTCCTGAAAATTATTAAAAATAAAAAAATTTACTTATTCGACGCTTCACTTGCGCGCACCTCTAGGTTATAGTCGCGCTCATAGTCATGAAATTCCCGCGGAGAGATGGGTGAGTGGCTGAAACCAGTTGTTTGCTAAACAACCGTACGGGCTAAAACCCGTACCGCGGGTTCAAATCCCGCTCTCTCCGCCATAAAAGGTGCCAGGCGCTTTTATGTGTCGCACGTGCGTTAAAATACGGTCCATACTTTTTGCTGAGAGATTTTAAAAACAAATTTTATTGAAACGTATAGAAGAAATGTTTCTGAAATTATCGTAATAGCAAGATTTTTTATGAACGGAATTTCATATGTCACCATGACCCCGAATGATTCGAGTTCATCATTGCCTCATAAAACGGTTCTAAAAATCGCCCACTCGGCCACATTGAATCTCGACCTCAGCCAATAACTTGCAAAAGCTATTAGCTCCGGCCAAACAAACTTCGACCTTTTTATCCCTTGGAAACAAAAATCTCATAATTTAAAAAATTGAATTTGCAAAGGGGTCTCTCAAATCGTGCCCCTTCGGGGCGCTGGAGATCATTATTCGAAGAAAAATTTCACGGTCCCACGCACTGAATGTCGTGTTGCCGCTAAGCAGAATATTCTCAAAAAGCTAGAGATTTCAGCTTGTTGCGGCTTAGTGTGCTGAGGTGAATATAATATATGAGCATTGATAGAGAACTCAAACGAATAAGCCTTTTTATTGGTGAAAATCAGTCTAAGGCCATTAATGACTGGGGGCTTAATTTGAG
Organism: Bdellovibrionales bacterium RBG_16_40_8; assembly: GCA_001769925.1. Lineage (GTDB taxonomy): Bacteria > Bdellovibrionota > Bdellovibrionia > Bdellovibrionales > UBA1609 > RBG-16-40-8. The sequence goes on along the minus strand of MEPT01000018.1, from coordinate 15,380 downwards.
CTGGCTGGTGCGCGATTTGCTAGACGACTTCGTAAAAGAAAAAAAGATAGTTTTGAAAGTTAGCGTGCAAAAGCTTGAAAAGATTGCTTTTAAAAAAGTAGAGGGCGGTAAAAAGTCATGACCTTTGATTTGCTCACTATCACTATATAGATAGCCGGAGAAATTCTTTTGATCATTGGTGAAATGCTCACGACCAGTTTTTTTATGCTGTTTATCTCAATAGGCTTTTTCGCAGCAGCTCTTGCCACCTCAATAGGTCTGTCTTATTACTCACAAGGATTTATTTGTGCTGCTATTTCAGTGCTCGGAGTTGTTGTGCTTCGAAAACCCATTCAAAAACACCTGGTGAAAGGTAAGCCGTCGTCATGATAAAAACCGAGAGCGAATTGTAAATGCGCATAACGATAACTAGAGTCTATTCGATTACAAAGGGTGCCTTTCAAAGATTTTTTGACCTACATGGGTTATTTTTAGCTTCGGCGCTTGCATTCAATTTGCTTTTATATTCTCTGCCGATTTTTTTAATAGGACTTTCTCTTCTAAGTAAAATGGGCCCTGATAGCGAAAAATTTATTAATTTTTACATAAGCACCTTAGAACAATTTTTACCTCACCAACCAACAGGCTCGTCTAAAATATTTTCGTCTGTTGATTATACTAATGTTGGCCTGCACCCAATAAATTTACTGACTTTACTTTTAGTCGGCGGCAGTTTGCTAGGTACAGTTCGCATTATTGCTCGAATAATTTTTGGAAAAACAGAAAAGATACGAGCTTTGAAAGCAAAAGTTATCGACATGGCACTAATAGTCCTTATCGGTTCTATATTCGGTATTTCTATAATAATGTCTTTCGCCTTTAGCAGTGTTTACACTTTACTGTCGCGACTGTCTCACGTAGGGGCTTTTCTAGATCCAACATTTGTTTTGCTTGGGCTATTGTTGAAGCTTGGTCTTATTTTTTTAATATTTTTCTCTCTATTTAGAACCTATGGCAAAAAAGAATTAACTTGGCCTGCCACAACGATCGGCGCTGTTATAACAACCATACTTTTCGCGGCATCAAAATACATATTAGATATTTATATTTTACTATTCGCACCGTCATCTCTAATATATGGCGCCTTGGGGGCCTTTGTTTTTTATTTTGTCTGGTTATATTACAGTTCTTTGGCCTTTGTCTTTGGAGCAAGCGTATCTTGGTCTATTGCGCAAAACGGTAAATAATCAGCTGCTATACAATTTTAAGCTCAGCCCCTAGCTGTTAATTACTTTTTACAAGTTACTTCAACAACATGTCAGGATGATGATTTATATACTATCTTTCATAAAAAACTGTGAGGAGGCATCTAATTTTTTATCTAATGTCTGCTGCGGGATAGTGAAATAAAAAACGCTGCCCTTGCCCAACTCGCTTTCAACCCAAATTTTACCGCCATGCGCTTCAACTATGCCCTTAGCTATCGATAACCCTAATCCACTCCCAGCACGAGTAGATCGATTTGCCTGCCAAAACCGATTAAAAATATTTGGTAAATCTTCAGCCGCCATGCCAGAGCCTGTATCTGATACCAATACTAAAACACCATCAACATGTTGACGAACAGAGACTGTAATTATACCCCCCTCAGGGGTGAACTTAATTGCATTAGTCAACAAATTCGAAAGCACTTGACCAATTCTGTATGCATCGCAAAATACACTTGGTTGCGCTAGTGATATGTCTACCTCTAGAATTTGTTTTTTATTTTCTGACTGTCTTTTTGCTGCATCAATTACCGGTGTAAAAACCTCGCTCACTTTCTCTACTTTTTTGGTGATTGAAAGCTTGCCCTCTTCAATTACAGAGAAATCTAGAATATCATCTATTAGTCGCTTCATAAGATTTGCAGAACGCTGTACTTGGTCAATAAAGCCTCTAAGTTGATCTTTATTTAGTTTCTCTGATTTTCGTAGAACCTGAGAGGCAAGCCCTATATTTGAAAGCGGATTCTTTAGATCATGCGACACAATGGCAAGAATATCTTCACGCGATTTAATTGTGCGTACAACCTCACGGTATAAACGCGAGTTTTCTATAGACAGCGCTACTTTATTTGCTATCGCCTCAAAAAAAGTTATGTCTTGCGCACTAAATAATCTTCTAGATTCGTCTGAGATAAAACTCATAATACCTATGACCTTACCGCGAATCATAAGCGGCACAGCTACATAACTGAAAATTTCAAGACCAGTAAAATAATCTAAAATATGCTTCGTCTCGATTGATGCTGTTTCTTGCTCTTTACTGGATCTTGTTACAGAAAGTGGTTTACCTGTAGACAAAACTTCACGAATCTCTAGCGGTAATTCTTTTTTAGCATAATTTCTATGCGTTGCCACTGCAACCTCAAGATTATCATTACTTAACAGCCTAACCTCACACCCATCGGCGTAATCTGGCACCACGATATCAGAAGTTTTTTTAATTGTGTCATCATAATCAAGTGATTCTGCAAGCTCATGCCCAACACTTGCGAGAAATTTAAGTTTTTCCTCATTTCTCTTTTGGTCTGTAACATCACGAATTATTGTAATAATTATTTTCTCATTCGCCGCATGAGACACGCCAAAAGTTATATTAATATAAAATTTACTTGTGTTTTTACGTCTAGCCATAAAGTCAAAATTAGTCGGCAAAGAAGCTGCGCCCGGATCATTTAAATATTGAGTTAATTTTTGACGAAAAAGTTCTCGCTGATCTTCAGCAATTATGGTTTCAATTGGTTTGCCTAGCAATTCACTTTTGGTGTAACCAAACCAACACGTAGCTGTTAGATTAAAAAAATTGATGTGCCCATTAGTATCGGTTATCACTATTGCGTCATTTGCTGATTCTAAAAGCGTTCGAAATTTCTTTTCTGAATATTCTAGCGCCTGCCTATATTTGTTTGCGCTTAGTTCTTGCACTGTTGCTAGTTTAGTTGTTAACCATATAAATCTTAATAGTAATCCTGAAAAAATTAATGCAAACAATGAAAATTGAACGTTGTCGTCGTACCATCCCGCCACAACTCCAACCCGAGTTAGCAGGCCAAAAACCGGTGGCATAATAATAATAAAAAATAAAATTCTTCTGGCAACACTGCTGCAAAGAGTATTGGCCACCAAGAGAGCCATGATGCCCTTACTTGGTTTTTTTAATAAAATAGCGACTGTTATGAATAAAAATGCAATCGCTGTCATGATAGACATGCCTAAAGAATAAATATTGTATGGAAATAAATAAAAACTATGAGAACCAAAAACGTAACCTGTTAATGCAACTATAGAATTAAAACCGACAAATATTAACAACATCTGACTTACGTTAGTCAAAGCCGCAGGCCAATTATAGAAAAGTAATGCTGCTCCTATCATTACAAAACTAAATGAACTCTGCGGTGAAGGTCGACCCGGATGGGGGTTTGCTAAACTCGCGGTAGCATCTAAAAAAATGTTATCTATACCCAAGTTTACACCTAATATATATTCACTCATAGTTAGCAACCCAAGTAGCACTACAAAACTTGCCAGTATATTAACTATTATAGCGCGAAGGCGCGATGAACTAGATTCTGACAAAGTAAGCGCTGCGATCGCACAGATTAACAAACCAAATATTGTATTTGGCTGCATCGCCGGAAAGGATTGGTCGACTTGTCTCAAATATGAAATGTCTAAAAGCCAACCTGTAAGCGCTACAAGTGGTAATACCATGGCAAGCACGCATAATAATTTTGAGAACAAAATACCCCGCCGAATTAAACGCTCACTGCTTTGTTGCGGATCTAACACAAATCATCACCTCTTCAACGCACATAATTGAAACTATATTTATTTTTATGCACACGCTATGCCACCAAATATGTTAGCTACGTATTTCTAAATCACATTTGCGTTACGATCGCATAATCTGACTGTGATCAATGAGACAAAATGTCTAGCTCGTGGGCATATTCTTATTTTCAAATATGTAAATATCGTGATAGGTTTACCGAAAATGAATACTTATATAAAAAAAAATAAAATAATTGGTTGCTTACTGGTTGGATTGATTTTTCTCACCTCTTGCGCCCTTATGCCTGGCGGAGAAGAACCTTCTGATGCTGAAATAAATGCTCAAGCCGTCAAAGCCTATGCAGAAATAAAATCGAAATCAAAAATGTCTACCAATCGTGAGTGGAATGATCTTGTACAAAGAGTATCTAGGCGAATTGCCGCAGCATCAGGTGAAAATTTTCAATGGGAGGCCGTACTTATCGATAGCCCTGAGGTAAATGCTTGGTGCATGCCTGGCGGTAAAATAGCAGTTTATACAGGCATTATGCCGGTTTTGAAAACTGAGGGAGCGCTAGCCGCCGTTCTTGGCCATGAAGTTGCTCATGCCACAAGACGACACGGTAAGAAGCGGTACGCCCGTGCCATTAAAGAAAACTATGCCGGGGCTCTAATTGGCATAGCTACTGTCGTTGGCGGGCAAATATTATGTGAAACCGAGCAATGCCGCACTTGGGCTGCGCTAGGCGGTGCTGCCGCAGGGTTTGCTATCACTTTTTTCGACAGAAAATTCTCTCGTGGCGACGAATCCGAAGCCGACAAATTTGGGCAAGTTTACATGGCAAAGGCCGGTTATGAGCCCGCAGAGTCTATTCGTCTATGGGAGCGCATGGCCAAAGCCAAGGGCGGCAAGGCCCCCCCAGAATTTTTATCTACCCATCCGTCAGACGAAAATCGACGCCAAGCACTCACTAGCTGGCTGCCTGCGGCTGAGCGAGTGTACGCGCAAGCTGAAAATAAATTTGGTGTTGGCACTCCAATAAAGTAATATACTCTTTCGGAGATTTTATGCTGCATTCATTAATTACTACGTGGTTTTCATTAGTTCATGACTGGGGTTATTTCGGCGTTTTTTTTCTTATGGCACTAGAAAGTACGGTTGTGCCTATACCATCAGAACTTATTTTGCCCCCGGCTGCATACTGGGCGGCACAAGGTAAAATGAATTTTTGGGGCGTCTGGGCCGCTGGCACACTTGGCAGCTATATTGGCTCAATCACTAGCTACGCCATTTGCTATTGGCTTGGCGATAAATGGCTCATTCGCTATGGTAAATACTTTCTTATAAAAGAAAATAAAATTAAAGTTGCAGAAATTATAGTGCAAAAACATGGCGCTATGGGGGTATTTATTGCACGGCTCTTGCCAGTTGTGCGCCACCTTATATCTATGCCAGCCGGTATTTTTCGCATGAAATTCTCTATTTTTAGTATTGTAACTCTCACGGGGGCCGGCTTTTGGTGCTACATTCTTTCAGTGTGGGGAGAAAAAGTTATTGGTAAACACCCAGAACTTTTGAACTCACCTAAAGAAATGATGCACGCCGTTCGCTCTGAAATGATTTGGTTTATATTGGCCGTGGGGGGCCTTGCCGCCCTATACTTGGTCGTAATTTGGTTTAAACGTCGATTCTCATAACATTTTTACGACTGTCGGCGAAAAGGCTTGTCCTTTTCGCAAGTAATTGGCACGACTAAATGACCGCAGGGGGTGCCATGTTTTATCTGCTAAACTATTTTGATATAATATTGTTTCTCGGCGGATTAGGTATGGTTATCACCATATATTTTAGAAATAATCCACTTAAACATACAAGTAAGTTTATTTTTAAGCGATTTGTGAGTTGGTTTCCTCTCGGGATGACCTACGCCTTTCTTTATATGGCAAGATACAATCTTGTAGTGTCAAAGAACGCTCTTGATGTAATGATGACCAAAGAAGATTTTGGGATTATTTTTGCTGCCGGTACCACAACCTATGCTGCATCATTTTTTTTAAATGGTCCACTTGTAGATAAAATCGGCGGGAAAAAAGGAATTCTTATCGCGGCAATCGGGTCATGTATTATGAATGGCCTTATGGGTCTTGCTACGTACTTTTTTCTTCATGGTCGACTAACACTAGACCTCACCATGACTTTTGCAATTCTTTACTCGTTAAATATGTTTTTTCAAAGCTATGGTGCTGTATCTATTATAAAAGTAAAAGCATATTGGTTTCATGTTCGTGAACGCGGGATTTTTGGCGCCATATTTGGCACCCTAATTTCTTTTGGCGCATACTTTGCCTTTGACTGGGGTGGGGCAATTGCTAAGGCCGCCAAACTTAATATGGTTGCTGAGCCAACATCAATGCAGCGATTTATTCGAACTATATTTGCTATTGATTCTGGCACCACCGATGCCTATTGGCTTATATTTTTGATACCGTCTGCAATATTAATTTTTTGGGCGCTAATGGATATTATTTTTATTAAAGACTCGCCCGATCAAGCCGGCTTTGATGAGTTTGATACACATGATGCTTCATCTGACGACAGCCATGAGCCACACCCGTCAATGATTGGTCTTATAAAGAAAATTATTACTAATCCTGTCCTTCTTATAGTTGCACTTGTTGAATTCACCTCTGGTGTTTTAAGAAACGGCATTATGCAGTGGTACTCTATTTTTACTAAAGAGGTGGCGCCAGTAGGAGCTGAGTTTTTTAGAGATAACTGGGGACTACTACTAGCACTTTCTGGCATCGCTGGCGGCTTTGCTGCGGGCATAATTTCCGATAGAAAATTTCATTCTCGTCGCGGGCCACCGGCTGTAATATTAAACGGAATTATGCTTGTCGCTACAATAATCATGGCTTTTTTTATATTTGACTCTCCTATTATAATAGGTGTTTGTGCAGTAGTTATGAATTTTGCTGTTATTGGCGTGCACTCTATTATGTCAGGTACTGCCGCCGCTGATTTTGGCGGCAAAAAGTCCACCGCAACCGCATCTGGCCTTGTTG
>MEPT01000018.1:6736-8464 GCA_001769925.1 Bdellovibrionales bacterium RBG_16_40_8 | reverse complement strand
ACTACTGCCAGTTGGCAGTATTGGCCGGTTTTTCTTATCCCGTTCACTATACTTGGTATTTTTGCGGCTAGCAGAATATGGCACTCGATACCAGAGGCTACACGCCGCTATTTACTTATGGTTGAAAAAGTAGTTCTGGTCACGCGCAGCGGCACATTGGTAAAAGAACATGCTACTTTGACCGTAACCGATACACCCCCAGAATAATCGCATATTAAATGCCGCGCCTTTTCATTTTTGAATTTTGGGTAATTTACTCAATCTCAGTCAATAGTTGTTAATTATTGCCAATTTTTAGACATTCGAAATCGCTTATAGCTTATATTAGCCCCTTCAATTTCTGTGTCGCTTAATATAATTATACAAAACATTTTATATTATTTTTTACTTTTCTCTTTTACTCCGCTAGCGTCGCATATGGGGTTACTAATTAGGGGAGGATAGAATATGTCGCGGATATTTAATGCGTTAGTTCTGTGCGTTTATTTAATTTTACCATTAGAAGCTAGTGCTAGTGATGCCGATTACGTAATTCCTGTTAATAAAAATGAAATAAAAATTATGCATTATAATGTACAAAATTTATTTGATGCTGCCCACGACTCTGGCAAAAAAGACTATGAATTTATCCCAAAAGATTCTCCTGAAAAGAAAAATTGTGATAAAGCCGGTAAATTTAGCCAAGCCTGCAGAGATACCGATTGGACTGACAAAAAAGTCGAGTTAAAAATTCAGCAAATTAAAAAAGTTATTGAGGCGCAAGGGCCGCTACCAGATATTTTGACATTGGTTGAAGTTGAAAACAAAAATGTTGTCGCTCTTTTAGCAAGTGCACTTGGTTACAGCGAATTCGTTATGACAAATAGCCCTGATTCCCGAGGCATTGATTGCGCAATTCTTTACTCTGAACATAAATTAGAACCCGTGCAGTATTATGAACGTATTGTTGAAAATGCCTACTCTTTAACAAGAAATCTTTCAGCCATGGTTTTTCGCCTAGACAACTCGCTAGGCGGTGGATTGTTTGCTATCTTTCCTAATCACTGGCCGTCTCAGGCAAATCCAACTAAAGCGCGCTTAATCGTCGCAAACGTACTTCGTGATTTGGTTGACGAAATTCGCAACAATTACCGTAAAGAAACACTTACTTATGTAATAAGTGGTGATTTTAATACCATTGATAAAGATAGCCCCAACCCTATCGACACTGTAATTCTTGACCCTAAATGGAATGCCGCTATGTCTGATGTTCACGAACTAGCTATAAGTAATAAAGAACCTATGCTACCAATAATGCCACCTGGCACCTATTATTATAATTCAAACTGGAACGCACTTGATCGCCTTTTTGTAGATAGCACTTTAAATGATGGCTTTGGGTTAGAGGTTGCTCTTGATTCATTTCGCATTCATGCGCCAGATTTTTTGACTCATGAATCGCGAAAAGGAGTTAAAATACCTTTTCGCTACGACCATGACTCTGAAAATTCAACAACAGCCGGGTATTCAGATCACTTTGCGGTAGCAGTGAAACTTCGCTTCGAAAAATAGTGGTTATACTGACACTACCAATTGATACTACTACATATCGCGCGATAAAAGCTTACTACAACTAGCTTTGGCTCTGATAACAATACCTTTAAGTGGAATTGTTGGGGCATCTTTTAGTTTATTAATATCCCATTGTCCCGATTTTCTTTTTACTTCTTCGCCCCGTCGCAAAAGTCG
>MEPT01000018.1:6417-6720 GCA_001769925.1 Bdellovibrionales bacterium RBG_16_40_8 | reverse complement strand
TTTAATTCGTGGTACTTTAAAAGAAGTTGTGCCCCGGCCTCAATGACATGCCAATTTTCACTAATTTGCCTTCTGGCAAGTTCTCTGCCCTCGCTAATTGCTTTTTTAATATACTTTTCAAACTCAGCTTTCATCCCAGCCGGCATACCCTCTAAAATTGCCCCGTCTTTTGTAATGAAGGCAGATGCCCCGTCAAGCTCAGGTATAAGATGATGCTCAAGTATAATTTTTCTCGCTAAATTACCAGCACTGTCTACGTCGTTACTTCGGCCAGTATTGACGTCAGCTCCGGCCATAGACTCA
>MEPT01000018.1:4528-6395 GCA_001769925.1 Bdellovibrionales bacterium RBG_16_40_8 | reverse complement strand
TTGCCATGTGCCGAACTAAAACAGCCCATGTATTGTCGTACTTTTTATCGACAAAATCATACATAGTTACGCCTGCTGCCATACCATCACCAATTGATTCAGGCACAATTGAAATTCGTGATACTTTTCTGCCCGTGTACTCAGTGAAGGCATTAAGAGCATGACCCATTTCGTGATATGCGGTCATTTTTGCTCTATTGATGTGCATTTGTACCGTTAAAGTAGCTTTACTCGTAAAATCAATCTCAGCGCTAGATATTTTCTTGCCATCAATCGTGAGCTCAACTGATAACACCGCACGCTTTTTGTCTGGTTTGTCACCAGAATAAAATGGTTGTTTTGGTTTATTAACATGAGTTGAAATTTTAATTTTTGCTCTTCTACCTTTTTCGATCAGCGAGTCCCATGTTGCGCTGTCAAGGCCAACAACTTGCTGTGATACTGCCTGACCAAGAACCCCGCTAATAAAATGTTCAATAGAGCGCCCGCCTGCTTTGGCAGAAAACATAAGTTCAGCAACTTCACTAACAAAATTATCATTGTATTCAACGTCTATTGGTTGCGCAGCGATAATCTCTTTACGCCATTCTTCAAGCATTTTTTCTGCAATTAGGCGCTTATTATCACCTGTTGCTGGTCGCATAAGAGACACGAAATCTAGCCGACCCAGCAATGCATCTGGCACACCCGACGCACGCAATAAGTCTTTTACTTTTTCTGGTTGCGAAGTTGCGTCTTGATAAATTGCGTTGATCATTGCGTCGCTGCCAGCGCCTTTGAAAATTTGTTCTCCATCGTTACCAGTAAATACTATTACGTATTTACCTAAGTCGTATTTTTGCCCACCAGAATTGGTATAAGTGCCCTCATAGAGCATTTGATAAAATTGTTTCATGATTGAGTTTTTAAGAGATAAATTATTACCGCCAGCATTACTCATTTCATCAAAAAGCAAAACTCCGCCGTCTGGGTGATGCATTATGAATTTCTCAAGCTCGCCCGGTTGATCAGAGCCGATAATGCCTTTGGGTGGTGACATTATATTAGCTAAATCATTTTCGTCGTTAACTCGTCCCATTTCAAAAAGCCCAAAGGCATCTGCACGGCCAAATAAATGCGCAGCAAGTGATTTAGATAGTTGTGATTTACCAGTACCTGTTGTGCCTATTAAAAAGCCTGATGCAGGCTTTTGCTTACCTGTTTTTAGAAATCGCGATTGAATCGCAGCAACAAGAGCATTGACTGTTTCTGGCTGCCCAAAAATTTCGTTATTTAAATTTTTTGTGAGATTTTTTAGCCGCTCTCGAAACTCAGGGTCTAGTAGCTTATTATCTACTTGTACGCGTGGCCCCGGTAAAGTTATCTCCTCTTCTCCTTCAGAGCTTCGAACTGTAATATAAGACTCTGTTTTTTTGTATGGATGTAGCTTTGCGCTAATCACGTAACCTTTTGTATTATAACCAAACTTTTTCTTAAATTCTTCAATAGCATTATTAAGTGACTGCTCTATTGCAACTTTTAAATGTCGCGATCCATTTTCTTCATTGTAGTAAGCAGCGGTAATGGTCTGCGCGAAAGACTCGTCTTCTTTTATTTTTTTTGCGTATTGCTTGTTGTAATTATCAACAAATCTTTCAGCCTCAAGTTGTGCTACAACTGATGCATCAGATGATAGTTGAGGAGCGGCAAAATAAAATTTATCAATTCTGTTAATTACAGCTTGCGTAACTGTTTGCGAATCATCTTGGGTGTATGAAGCTTTTTCTGTAAATGCTCGCTTCATGTCATCTTCTGAAATTTGCGCAAGACGCTTCTTAACTTCTGCGGCAGTCATCCCGCGAATTACATCATATGACAAAAGCCTTTC
>MEPT01000018.1:1552-4511 GCA_001769925.1 Bdellovibrionales bacterium RBG_16_40_8 | reverse complement strand
ACTAGCGAATGACCAAGGTAACGAACGCGCCCGTCACCCCCCATTACTTCACCTTTATCAAAAAGCTCCATAAATCTTGTGATTACTTTCGAATGAGCCTTTTCAATTTCATTAAGTATAATTACTCCACCATTACGACCTGCTCCATCAAGAAATTCACATATGCGGCCTTTATTTTCAGCAGAAGAGACATAGCCGTTTGGTGCACCAAACAAAACGTTCGTTGCATGTTCATCCATAAATTGTGTCATATCAATTTCAAGCATACGCTCTTTTGATCCATAAAACTCTTCGGCAATAATTTCTGCAGAATACGTTTTGCCGACCCCTGTTGGCCCCATTACCATTGCAACTGAATGCTTACGCGTTCGCGACATTAGCGCCGTTCTAAATTGGCTTACAAGACCATCAACTATGTGATCTTGCCCCACTACCTTTTTCTTCACACGCTGACGTAGTTGCTCCATATATTGAACAAATTCGCTTTCGTTTTGTGGCACAACTGGCACGCCGGTTTTTTGCGCTATAAATTTATAAAGATCAATCTTTGTGGGCTGAACTTTATTGCCCTTTAGCTGTCTTGCATACTGAACAGCGAAATCCTCAAGCAGCATAAAGGTGCGTTGAGGCTCGCCCGTGTCTATACGATAGTCAGCAGCAACATCGATCGCTGCATCAATAACTTCATCAGAAAGTACTATTTTTGTTTTTGCCTCAATATTTTCTTTTAATAATCCTTTTTTAAATGCGGCTTTGATCTGATCTGACTTCAGCGACGGCACGTCTACTATTACTGTTAGCGCATTTAAACTAGGCAAAGAGCGAAGCACCGTTGAAGCATCTTTAAAGTGGCCCTCGATTATTATTGGCACACTGCCTGCAGATTTTGCATTTTCATGTAGCACCGAAAGCGGGTACACTCCTTCATTCTTCCATTCTTGAATTTCTGTTAAATAAATACCAATTTTCATATTTAAATTTTCGGCCATAGCTTTCACAATATCTACGTAGTAACCAAAACTCATCTGACCGCGAGCTAATCCATGCGGGGTGACATGCAGAAAAACTGTACCTTGAACGGCTGTTGAAACCTCGTCATTAACGATATCGTAAATTAACTGATCAACGAGTTTGGTTTTACCAACCCCCGAATCTCCGATAATTAGCGGGTACCTAGCGTGCTCTCGGGTCAAAACATCTTTTAATAATCCCAGTTGTTCTTCGCGAAAAAGCACATCGTGCCACTCTTCGTTCAAAATTTGTTTTATAATTTCGTCATTTAGAACTGTTGATACCGTTAACGCCGCCATTGCGCTTCTTTCACTGCGCGCATATGTCTCAAGTTTTTTGCGAGCCAACCGCTGGCTTAGAGTTACATTATCAATTGCGGCGTATAACGAGCTTGCAGTAGAAAAAAGAAGTAGAGTCGTTAGAAAAGCGACTGTTAACATTTTCTTGAAAAAACGCTGATGTCTTACAATTAAACTATGCACGTTAAGTTCTCCCCTAAAAATTTATTTTTTCGAGACGAAGCTTATGGCTATCGACTATAGATGTAAATAACCCTACATAATTGTTGTATTTTTTGGAGGCCGCCAGCCTTATATTTTATAAAAGGCATAAGCGATTCTTATGTATGAACCATGATTTAATGGGAGTTTTTAAATTCGACTAGCCGCCCATTGGGTGGTGCCTGATTTTTAATATTTAAGGGAAAACGGTTCACGCGGGCATTGGCCTTTGTCTCCATCATGGGCGTCATAACAAAGCCCGTGTTCATTAGCGATAACCATAAACTTCAGAGATTTTCCATTACTGTGAAAAGTGCCAAGACGAGGAAAAGTGTATTTGCGATCGTTTCTTGCTTTTGAGTCGGTCATATTACCCATACCACCAACATAAAGAACCTTTCCTGTTTTAAGGATTTTATCGATCTTTCGAAGACCGTTAAAACACTCTTCCTTATCGAGGACATTGAATTGTGCGACGGTTATAACCGTTTTCTTATCATCTAAAATATACATTAAGAAGCCATGGGCATTTTCAATTTCATGACTGGGCTGTGGTTCGCATTCAAGTAAAATGCGATCTGGCGTAACTTTGAGTTCCACAACAAAATCCCCTTGTTTAATTACGTCGAAAGAAGAGGTCGCGCATCCACATGTGAAGAAAAGAGTAAAAAAGAGAACAGAGCTATTTCTTTTTAAAAATGCCATAGTGACTCCGATAAATTTCAAGTGCTTCGTCTTTGAGCTTTGTGCTGCTGTTGAGAAGACCCTTGAAAATAAACTCTTTGACCTCGCCTTTCGGATCTTGCAGGATTTTTACGGTTTTCTTGGTGATCTGAGCAATGCCCAGCGCAATTTTTCTGTTTCCCAATGGATCAGGGTTAAAACTTGATTCGCTCGCAATCAGTGCTTTTACAACATCTGGGTCAAGCGGCGGATCAGCGTTGAATTTTTTGTTAAAGTAGTCTGTCCATACGGCGATGACCTCATCGTACTTATCCGCGTTTTTGTACTTTCCTGTTAATTTTCCCTTGGTTGGATAGACAATTCCCTTGCGATCATAGTTTTTGAAAATGGTTTCAATTTCCGCCATGTCCAAATATGTGCCCTTCAGGTGCCGCAGATGACGATCTCTTGCCGTGATTCCTGTTGGATTTTTCTCACTCACAGGAACATGCAGAGAGTGTTCGCGGACTGTGGTGATTTTCTTTCTAATCTTTTTAGCCATACATAGCGCCTGTTTATTTCTTAAGACCTATTTAAATATTTCAAATTTATCAAAACATTCATTACACCACTTTAACCATGACTTTTCAAAAAGAATTCCTCTTCTTAAAGTTAAGTATTGCGTTCGCGGCCAGGATTCGTGTTCTCGGTATTCTCGCAAAATCTCTAAATGCCCGCCAGAATTCCGATTCCAAATAAAATAAACAGCGCACTTGCAATTCTAT
>MEPT01000018.1:977-1476 GCA_001769925.1 Bdellovibrionales bacterium RBG_16_40_8 | reverse complement strand
ATTAAGAAGGGGCCCCAGCCATGCTTGTCCTCATAGCCCTCATCTTTATCCGGCATTAACATCCACAAACCAAAACTAATGAACGTAGCTGCCAAGGTCCACTTCAATATCTCAGCAGAGACGTAGTAAGTAGGCCGGATGAAAACATCGCCAATCCGAGCTTGCTTGGTGATCGTCTCAAAATAAGACTAAACCCAAACACACACCAATTGACATATAAGCATATATATGTCATTATGCTACTAACCCGCTGGAGGTAAACATGCTCAAAAGAACCACCGTCTATTTAGAAGATACTGAGGTCGAGACCCTTAAAAGAATATCCTTTATTCAAAGTATCTCGATGGCTGAATTGATCCGCCGTGGAATTCAGGAACTTTGTAAGACTTTTTCTAAAGAGCAAAGGGACGCCCTAGCGACACTTGCGGAAATAAAAGCCGACGCAAAGGTTACTTCTAAAGCAGCTATGAATGCAGCGTTGAAAACTCAGAAGAAAGTG
>MEPT01000018.1:365-869 GCA_001769925.1 Bdellovibrionales bacterium RBG_16_40_8 | reverse complement strand
ATGAGTACTGAGCTTCGGCAGGAAATCAATACGGTTTTCAATCGCTCAAAATTTATCAAACCAGATAAAAAACGTCGAGCCCTTCTCGGAACTCTCTTCAATCAAGCCCTTATGGTTTTACCGCAGCCATTGAGCAAGATTATTTTTTCGGAGATGGGCACACTCCTGACAGAAGCTCAAGTGAACGGACGCCCCATCGCGACATTTAAGCTACGCATTCCCATTGAGGTGACCAACGTAGGGCGAATTGATGTTGTGGAGCTGCTCTCGCCAAAATCGAGCTTACCGTATGAGGAGGGTTTTGAGCACATCGAATATGTATTGCCTACCACTTTTGATAGTTTCATATCTGCAAATTCGATTCTTAAAAGCAAGGGTCGACTCAGTTGGCGAGACTACAATCCTGAACTGCAAATCAAAGTCGGAAATTTTTCTGCTAAATTTCACTACGATTCACTTGAAGATGTAATCGCTCTAGAAAATCTTCCATTAGAAATGAGGAAG
>MEPT01000018.1:0-354 GCA_001769925.1 Bdellovibrionales bacterium RBG_16_40_8 | reverse complement strand
AGATTTTGACGGTACTATTGTGGATTCCACTAAAGCCATCGAGAAGATCAATCGTAGCGCGCTCAGACAACTGGGTGCAAGTCCTTCAGTCCTTGAAGCATCGAAGTTTTTGCGGCTTTCTAAAGATTCGTTAAGTGATTTTATTTTTCTATGGAGTAATCTTCAAACTTACTTCAAACGTATATGGACGTATAATTCTAAGCCAGCAAAGCCAGATGACGGAGCCTTTCGTTATTTAACGGGGAAACAGCATAGAATGGATAAAGGTAAAGATTTTTTTTGCTCTTTCGCGAGATTCGTCAGGTTTAGCCGAGGTTGCGAATCGGTGCGCAAATCCTAAACGAAGCGTGAGGA
>MEPT01000017.1:12822-13688 GCA_001769925.1 Bdellovibrionales bacterium RBG_16_40_8 | reverse complement strand
CAGTTTTGGGGGGCATTGGTAATGTAATGGGAGCATTTATTGGTTCAATGTTTCTCGGGCTTTCAGAAGAGTTTGTTGTAGGGTACGGAGCTTCAACTTATCGCGATGCCTTAGCATTTATTTTTCTTATTCTTATTTTATTATTTAAACCTACTGGTCTCTTCGGCAAGAAGGGTACAGAAAAAGTATGAACTCTAATCATGGTATCGGCACATTGAAATATTGGCTATTAGCTATATTCGCAGTATGGGTTTTTGATTTAACTATATCGCCAGCTATAGATGCTTATTTTTCTTCTATTATAGTTTTTGCTGGTATTAATATTGTTCTCGCGGTCAGTTTGAATTTGGTAAATGGTCACACCGGGCAATTTTCTATGGGGCACGCAGGGTTTATGGCTGTTGGTGCCTACGCATCGGCGGTGATTTCACTTGCTGCTAAAGACGGTGTTGCAAGCTCAGTTTTTTTGCAGACTATATTATTTCTATGTAGCCTCGGTGTTGGCGGTTTAGTGGCTGGTGGTGTTGGGTATATCGTTGGGTTACCATCTTTACGCTTAAAAGGAGATTATTTAGCCATTGTCACCTTAGGTTTTGGTGAAATTATTCGGGTGATGCTTCTTAACATTGAGGCTGTCGGTGGGGCCAGGGGTTTACCTGGTATTCCAAAACTTGCAAATTTTGGCTGGGTATACTCTGTTGTAGTTATAACAATATTTTTCTGTTGGCGTATTATTAATAGCTCTTACGGAAGGGCTTTTTTATCTGTACGAGAAGACGAAATTGCCGCTGAAGCTATGGGCGTGCCGACTACTAAAGCTAAAGTACGAGCATTTGTTATCGGCGCATTTTTTGCGGGAGTTGCCG
>MEPT01000017.1:11700-12802 GCA_001769925.1 Bdellovibrionales bacterium RBG_16_40_8 | reverse complement strand
TTGCCCATTATTTACAATACCTAAACCCGCCAATTTTTGATTTTAATCGCAGTTTCGAAGTTATTATCATGGTCGTTTTAGGTGGAATGGGTAGTATTTCAGGGTCGGTGATTGCGGCAGTTTTACTCACAGTGCTTAAAGAGGCACTGCGCCCACTTCAAGCATACACTGGCGTTGATTTACGTATGGTGATTTATTCATTGTTACTAATTATTTTGATGTTAACTAGGCCAAATGGTCTTTTAGGCAAAAACGAAGTGACAAATTTTTTCTCTGCATGGCGCAAGAAAAAAGTAGAAGGGACTTAAGTGGATTTGGCGCTGAATATAGAAAATTTGAGTATTCAGTTTGGCGGTTTAAAAGCTGTCAGTGATTTTAATTTGCAGGTCAAGCACCGCCAAATTTATGGACTTATTGGCCCAAATGGTGCTGGCAAAACTACAGTATTTAATATGCTAACAGGAGTTTATCAGCCAACAAGTGGTGCAATTCACGCCTTTCAAAAAAATATTGTTGGGCAGAAAACTAGTGCAATTACATCTTTTGGGCTTGCTAGAACATTTCAAAATATACGTCTTTTTAAAGAGCTAACTGTTCTTGAAAATCTATTAGTAGCAATGGATAACGACCCCAAGCGTTTAAAATTAAATTTGTATCGTGCGGTTTTCATGATTAAGTCAGAAGTAGAAAACGAAGACAAAAAACGCGCTGACGCAGAGGCCTTACTTTCTATATTTCATATGTCAGGTCGTAAAGACACGCTTGCAAAAAATTTGCCTTACGGTGATCAACGCCGTTTAGAAATCTTGCGAGCAATGGCTACGGGCGCGAAAATGCTTCTACTTGACGAGCCGGCAGCTGGTCTTAACCCACAAGAGACAACTAATTTGATGAAAACCATTAGACAGATTCGTGATCAATTTCATATAACAATATTACTTATTGAACACGATATGAATTTGGTTATGGGTATTTGTGAAAAAGTCGCGGTTCTTGATCATGGGGTAAAAATAGCAGACGGCACGGCCGAGCAAATTCAAAATGATCCTAAGGTTATTGAAGCCTATTTAGGTTCACCAGCAAAGAAGGCATAAAGAGTTGT
>MEPT01000017.1:11260-11629 GCA_001769925.1 Bdellovibrionales bacterium RBG_16_40_8 | reverse complement strand
AGTACCAAAGGGAGAAATTGTTACCTTAATCGGTGCAAACGGTGCAGGTAAGACAACAATACTTAAAACAATATCAGGGTTGATACAGCCAACTAAGGGTGAAGTTTACCACCACAACGAGAAGATTTCGCAATTACCAGCACATCTCATTGTACGTAGGCGCATTTGCCAAGCGCCAGAGGGGCGTGGGATTTTTTTAAATCTCACGGTTGAAGAAAATTTGGATTTGGGTGCATATACAATAAAAGATAAATCTACTTATATTCATGACCTTGAGCACGTGTTTCAGCTTTTTCCGCGTTTGAAAGAAAGAAGGGGGCAAAATGCCGGGACACTATCAGGTGGGGAGCAGCAAATGTTGGCCATTGG
>MEPT01000017.1:323-11238 GCA_001769925.1 Bdellovibrionales bacterium RBG_16_40_8 | reverse complement strand
GAGATTTTACTTCTTGATGAGCCTAGCCTTGGGTTAGCGCCACAAGTTATTGAAACAATATTTGCAATAATTAGAAAAATTAACGGCGAGGGTACAACTGTTGTGCTAGTTGAACAAAATGCCCAACAGGCTCTGCAAATTGCCCATCAAGGGCTTGTTCTTGAAACTGGTCGTATTGTAATGCGTGGCCCGGCTCAAGAGCTTTTGTTATCTGATGCTGTTCGTAAAGCCTATTTAGGTGAGCACTAAATTTGCTTTTTTAATAATTTTTCAAATGCCCTTTTTCGTAGCGGCTGCTTGCCTTTAGGGCAGAAAACCTTTGCTTCATTATTTTTACGCACAATCTCGGCTAAATAATCTTCTTCAACGTTTAATTTTTTCGCTAAGTTTTTAAGATCGCCTCCTAAAAAATACTCACTATTATAAGCTTGGTAAATTATAGCATTTATTCTCTTATATTCTGTAAGAGCAAATGGCGATACCCACCAGAGTGAGCCACAATTTTTAATTTCGCTTTCTTTCAAAGGCCTATTATTTTTTGTCTCTAGCGTATGAATGGCAGTTGAACTAAGGCATCCTTGAGTAGCTTCTTGGAGGGCTTGGGTGAAAAGCCCGTAAGTAACTCGGCAGTCTGCTTGAGCCAAAGGCGAAAACCTCATAATTAAATATAACGCCAAATACTTCATAAGACCTACTTTCATAAGTAACTGCTCTATTATAAAGAGAATTTCGTAATTTTAAAGACGCCCTGTAAACAATCTATAGGTGTCAATAAAGTTGACGTTTTAATCTTCGGGGTGCGATATGTTTAGGTCAAAATGTAAGACAAAAAAATAGGAGGAGAGTAATGTATAAGATTAAAGCGAGTTTAAAATATTCACTCATTTTTTTAATTTTGCCGCTTAATTTATTATTTTCCCCCAAGCAAGCCTATTCTGCTGGCAATAGTTCAATTATTGAGTATTTGCGCCGTGATATCCCAAATTTTGCTCAAGTAACATCTGCCATTTATCGTGGTGCAAACCCTTTCACGCGTTTACGTAATGGTGATGGGGCATTTCAATTGGTGAGGTTAGGTATAGCTTTAGACATTAACCTTCAAGGCGGAGATATTGATGACACTATAGAGGGTTTTTATTCTTTTTTGACTCAGCCAGGCGAATTAAGTGAAAATATAGAGGCCGAAAGAGTTTATTTTGAAAACAGGGGAGTGCGATTTGCCAATTTCCCCCTTAATAGTCATGCCGAAGTAACAAGTAAAGAAGAATCAGATATTCAAGAGGCCTTGCAACTTATGTCACAAGCGACACCCGAGCGTCCAGCTTATATACATTGTGAATATGGTATTGATCGTACGGGATTAGTTGTTGCCTTATATCGTGTATTTTATCAGAAGTGGTCACCTGTATCGGCATATAAAGAGTGGCAAAATTCTGGCCGCAACGGCATACATCGTTTTTTCACTAAAGATCTTGATAATTATTTTTACCGTGTGACAGCGGCTTACCTTCATTAGAGTTGTTAAATAAATGCCGATAATTATTATAATTAATATGGCCGTTTTTTTTATGTGGAAGGCAGCAGGCAAAGCCGGGATGCCCTATATGGAGCAAAACTTTCTTGTAAGCTGGCAAGCCTTAGCTGAAGGACGCTGGTGGACGCCGCTTACATCGGTATTTTCGCATAATATGTTTTTTCACTTTCTTATTAACATGTTGGTGCTAAGTAATTTTGGTAATTTACTAGAAATGGTTTTAGGGAGAGTAAAATTTCTTAAATTTTATATTATCGCTGGCTTGATAAGCTCATTAACTCACGCCGTGGTTTCAACCTGGCTCTTAGATGAACCAGAGTTGCCGGCATTGGGTGCATCAGGGGCAATAGTTGGCTTAGTTTTAATTTTTTGCCTTATGTTTCCGAGAGAGAAAATACTTATTTTTGGCTTTATTCCGTTACCGGCTTTGTGGGGAGCAGTTATATTTATCGGGCTTGATATTTGGGGCCTCGTTGCACAAGCCGAAGGAGGCGGGCTACCAATCGGTCATGGAGCCCACCTAGGCGGTGCTTTTACCGGTATTATCTACTACTACTTTTTTATTCGTCCTCACCGTGATGGTGCGACCTCATTTGTTTAACCCGTTCTCTTAATTGTTTATGAAGGGCGTTGAATGCATCACGAATAGCGACGTGCATGTCAGCGTGAGAATAATTTTTTTCAGGCTCACGATTTACCACAATATCTTCTCCGGGAATTTTTAATCTAATGTGTACATGATAAATATGATTTTTGTGATGTTTGTGTGGAGCACGAACCGCCACATGACAAGAGACGATTCTGTCATAAAGTCTTTCTAATTTTTTTAAATACTTCTCAACATCTACAGATACAGCCTCTGATGGTTTAAAATCTGGAAAACTAATATCATACGGAAAGCTCACGTCTTGATTCATGATTTACCTCGTCGTTTAAATTAACTAACTTTTCGAAACCCTCGCGCATGGACTCAGGTAGTTGGTGCAAAATATGATCTGCACTACCCACACCAATTAGTTTACGAAAAATTTGCCAAAATTTGTAGATAATTTCAGCTGATTCAGGCAAACTTTTACCTGTACGCAGCGCGACGCCTTGAATCAACGAGTTACTGGTAATATTTCGATCAGGGCCAGCTGGTAAATCAAGCATTTCTTCTTGAAATTGCTTAGGTAGGTTAGCAATAAGATGAGCGCCTCCTGTATAGTGCAGTCGACGTACAATTGAGCCAACAATGAATCGCACAACCTCTTCAGTTTCAATTTCGTTAAGATCAATTTCGATAGACGTCAGTGAAATAAATTTGTGATAAGCGTTGCTTAATTTATTTTCATTATTTTTACTTTTGCCTAACAAACGTTTTTTACGTTGAATTTGTGTTTTAATAATCTCGCTAAGATCATTGATATTTAAGAATTGTCCGGCAATTAGATCATCTAAAGTCAAAATGCCAATGCAACGCTGCTTTTTATGTTTGGTTTCTTCTATGATTGGTAATCTTCTAATGCCATTTTCTTTAAGTAGCATAATCGCCTGTTCAAGTGTGCTTTCAGAAGAAAGTGATACGACATCGGTCTCCATGATTTCGCTAAGTTTCGTATGTGGATCCATTTCGTTTGAGACAAGATTGCAAGCTATGTCTCTGTCTGTCACAATCCCGCTTATATGCCCCTCATTATCTGCTACAACCACACATCCAACCTGACCCTCACCCATAGCTCTAGCTGCCTTTATAACCTCATCAGTCTCGCGCAGCACCATTACTTTTTTATCAACAAAAGAATCAATCGAGCTATCCATATCACACCTCATCTTATTTGGTTGCACATCTAATGCCAACAATCACAGTAGTATGCACAGTTAGAGCAAGTTGATCGTGACGAAATGACACTTTGATGTGACGAAATGACTCGATACTTAGTTTTTAATTTGGCCGTCAGTAAGATATATTTCGCGAGATGCCATTTTAGCATAAGCTTTTCGTTATGTTTTGCACTTTTATTGCCATTTCAGCCCTCCATACGAATAATATCAATTGGGGTCATGCGACTAGCTGTTCGTGCAGGTAGAATACTTGCCATAATTGAAGAAATAAATGCCATTAGAAATGCGCCAATATAAATACTTGGATTGTATGAAACTAAAAGACCTTTTTGCCCCATCATATCAAAATCTAAAGAGCCCATATAAACACAAAGAAAAAATCCAACAAATAATCCAAGAACGGCACCAGAAAATCCTAAAATTACCCCTTGAATGAGAAATAGATTTAAAATATCTCGTGGAGGATAACCTAATGAGCTCAAAATTGCTATTTCTCTTCGTTTTTGATTTACGATAATGCTCAATACATTATAAATACCGAAAGAAGCGATTAATAAAATACCAACTGTAATAAAAATTCTAAAAATATCTTGAAAGCGAAATACCTGTAGAAAATTGGCGTTTGCTTCATCCCAACTTTGAACTTTATCATAGCTATTTAAACTTGTTGTATACCGAGTTTCAAACTTCCGACGACCTTATATGGTTGTGGTGGGGCATTGCCTGTTGAGAGTAGAATGTTCTCAGAAATGCGAGCGCCTAAGTATATGAGTAATTAATTTTCATTGCGCCGAGGCAATATTATTAGAATATTTTAGGCGAAGGCATATATCGAGTTGGTCGCGCAACTCATCAATTGTGCCAACATAGCTTACTGCGCCTATCTCGATGGCCTCTTTAGACATTCCGTATAACATGCATGACTGCTCAGATTCAGCAAGAGTATAGGCTAACCCAGTTTGGCTAAGTTTTAAAAGGCCATAGGCGCCATCACGCCCCATACCAGTTAGTAATATAGCAATTGCTGGTATTTTAAGATCGGCCACGGACAAAAAAAGTTTGTCAATGCTTGGGCGATGTCTATTTAATGGTTCGGCAGTTGAATGGTGCAGAACAAGTGCTCCGTCTTTTTTTTTCACTTCAATATGATAGTCATCATGAGCAAGATAGATATGATTATTCTCTAATTTTTCAAAATTTTTGCTGCTCCCAAGTTTTAAATTTGAAATTTCACTAACTGTTTTAGCAAATTCTGCTAAAAAAGAAGCTTGCATATGTTGTACTATCAAAATAGGTGGGCAAATTTGTGGCATATTTCGCAAAAGGCGCCAAATTGCATTAGGGCCTCCAGTTGATGCACCAATTATAATTAACTTTGGTGAAATATGTTTTAAGTGCGGTTTTGAAAGCGCCGAGGGAAAGTTAAGATGTGCAGGTAGTTTTTCTTTAGTAAGAGAATTAGCGGCTTCTATAATTTCATTTGGACTTGAAAATACAATGTCTTTAGTAAAATAAATTTGTGCTCCTGACGCTAGAGCGTCAAAAACTGATGTTGCCTCATGGGCATCAGATTCAGATAATATAATTATAGGTATTTTCAAATTGTTTTTTCCGCATTGCTGTTTTATCCACGCGATCTCTTTTTCTGCTGTTAAATTTAGGCATAAAGTTATTAAATCATAGTGCTGATTTGCTATATTTTTAGTGGCATCTGATAATATATCGGCAGAATCAACAGTGTACCCATTTTTTTCAAATAAGGCTTTAAGCGGCGCTTTTATGGTTGGCAATGTATCAATTATTAGTAGGTGCTTTTTTTGTATTGTGCGTGGAGCAAAATAAGCACGTTTACTAATATCGGTATTTTTTTTATTTGTTTTCTTATAACAAGAGGGGCCATATTGAGTTAGCTCAGGCGGTATAATCGAAAGAGACTCGCTATGTCCAAGAACTAATAGTCCGTTTATAGTTAAAAATTTTAAAATATGGTCAATAATTTGCGAGCATTTATCAGGGTCAAAATAAATTAGAACATTTCGTATAAAAATAATTTGAAACTCGGTAAATGACCCTAAATTAAACTCATCTTTTATATTTCCAACATAAAATCTACAACGATCAAGAATATTTTTGCCTAAAGAAAATTTATCGCCATAAGATTTTTTATTAATATTAATAAAAAAAGAATATTCTTCTGGTATTTGCTCAAGTTCTGATTCATCGTATAAAGCTAATTTTGCCTTCTCGATACTTTTCGAATCTATATCTAGGCCGTGAATTTCGTAGTTAAATAAATTATTCTCGCATCGTATTTTTTCAAGGCATAAACCTAAAGAGTAGACCTCTTGTCCTGTTGAGCACCCGAGAACTAAAACACGTAAAGTTTTATTAATATTATTTTTTAAATAATCACTAACAAATTTAATTGTTAAATCAAAGTGAGGTGACTCGCGAAACCATGACGTAGTATGAATTGTTATTGATGAAAGAAAGTAGTCAAACTCAGCATTATCGTTTCGTACGCGTCTCAGGTAATCTGCGAGAGTATCAAGATTTAGTTTTTTCATCCGCGAAGATATAGATGAGATAAAAATTTCTTTGCGAAATTGGCCCTTTTGACTAGTGCCGGTAAGTTCTTCAACAACCTTATACAAAATTTCTCTTTCATGAGCTTTAATTTTATTCATTTGCTTTCTCGAACGCGTTTTATTACTTCATCGCGCAGAGTTTTTATATCTCCAATAAATGATACCGCTTTACGTTCAATTGCACTTCGCGGCATACCAAAAACAACAGATGACAATTCGTCTTGCACCATAGTGTATGATTTTTTACTATTTGCTAGCTCAAGCATTCCTGCGGCGCCATCTTCGCCCATACCAGTAAGTAGAATCGATATCGAACTAGCTTGCGCCTTTGCCGCAGATAAAAATAATTTGT
The DNA here is from genome assembly GCA_001769925.1 of Bdellovibrionales bacterium RBG_16_40_8. Taxonomy (GTDB): domain Bacteria; phylum Bdellovibrionota; class Bdellovibrionia; order Bdellovibrionales; family UBA1609; genus RBG-16-40-8. The sequence goes on along the minus strand of MEPT01000017.1, from coordinate 4,940 downwards.
CGATACAGGGTCTGTGCCCAGATTGCTTTGCATCCTCATTAGTTCTAATATGCAGCGAATTTCCTCTTCTAACTATTTCAAGATGGTAATCGCCCTGGGCAATGTATATTGAGTTTGGCAGTAGAGGTGAGTTTAAATTATCTATTTGCATAAGACCTGAAACATCAGAAAGTCTTCTGCTTAACGCCTTTGCGTAGTCTGAATTAATATGTTGTATTACTATTACTGGCGGGCAGGGTAGGGGGAATCTTTCAAGTAGCTGCGCTAATGCGCCAGGTCCGCCAGTACTTGCTCCTATCAGGATAACCTCAGGTTTAAAATCATCAAAAAAGAATGTTCGCAGTAAACTTTTAGTGAATAATATTACATTTTTATCTTCAGTGATCGATTTTACAACTTCTGAGAATTTATCTGGTTTTTCACTTAGTTGTTTTTTTGTCATAAAATCTTGTGCTCCGCACTCTAATATGCCAAAAATATTTTCTGCCTCTTTCGGTGATGAATCACTAACTATTACAACAGGTGTTTTAAGGCCAATTGAGCGGCTTCTCTTTAGCCAGCTAGAGCCATTTTCGCCTGGTAGATTAAGATCGAGTATGATTATATCAAATTGATGTAAACGTATTTTTACTGAAGCACTTTCGGCATCTGCGCACTCTACAACATTCATGCCGGCTGAAACTAGTATTTTAGTTAGTGCTAGTCGTATTGTCGCAGAGTCATCAATGATAAGGGCTGTTTTTTTTATTTCTTTACTGATTTTATATTCGGCATTATGTATGGCCGAGGACGAATATTTATAACAAGCGTGTCCTAGTGAAACTAAATGATCATTTTTCTTAGTAAGTGCTTCGCTATGTCCGAGAATAAGAAGCCCATCATCTAAAATATTACTACATAATGTTTTCATAACTTGTTGTACGACATTAGGCTCAAAATATATAAGAACATTTCTGCAAACCAATATATCAAAAGGCTGTTCATTCTTATAAGGAAACTTTAAAAATAAATTATGAACAAAAAATTTACAGTGCTTCTTAATCTGCATTGTAATGCTGAAACACGAATTGATTTTATTATGACTTAATTCTAGCCACTGGTGAAATTGACTAGGTATAGCCACTAACTCTTCTGTCGGATAGTGTGCCTGCATGCTAGCTTCTACACTTTTTTGATCTATATCGCTTGCATATATTTTATAGTCTGTTAACCCCAACTCATGTTTTATATTTTCTAAAAATAAAGCTAATGAGTATGGCTCTTGACCAGTTGAACAAGCGACTGACCATATTCTTACCGGCTTATTGGCAAATTTAGTTTTATTATCTTTTATATATTTATATAATACTTCAAAATGTGGGGATTCTCTAAACCAAGAAGTAGTGTGATTGGTCAGGGCAGAAAGAAAATTTTTATGCTCGATGGGATCACGGCTAACGATTTGTAGGTATTCTTGCAGGGATTTTTTTTTAAGTGCTACTATTCTTTTTTTTACGTTACCTATAATGGCTTCTTTTTTATAATTACCTTTATGTGATGAGCCAGTTAATTTTTCTGCTAGATGATATATAATGTCGATTTCTTTTTGTGATAGTCCCATGTGACTCGTCTTTGCGGCGGTTATGCCACTTTTGTCTTATCGTCAGCATTTAAATGTCTTAGGCGCTTTTCGCCCTGACTTATAATTTCGTCTGCTAGCAATTCAAGACGTTTATTTTCTGTTATATCGCTATTATCTGAGCTTGATATATTTTGTGATGATTCGTCAGTTTTTGTTTCGTGCAGCACTGTCTTGCCACCTATTAGCAACTGAAGCTCTTGTGTTATATTTTGCAATTTTTCACTTTGCCTTTTAAGCTCATCGCTAGTTTCGTAAGAATAATTTGCGCTTGAACTATTTATTTGCGATGTTTGATCCATTTGTTTCATAGCTGCATTAGTTTGCTGAACACCCATTTCTTGTTGCTCAGCGGCTTCATTAATTGCTCTAGCCTGTGAATTTATCTCAGAAATTTTCTGAGAAATTATATTAAAAGCTTGTCTTGCTTGCTCGCAAACTTTATTTCCTTCGTGTACGCGTAGATGAATTGATTCTAGGGTTTCTTTGACTTTACGTTGGCTATCGCTAATCAATATTTCGATTTCTTTTGCGGATTGCCCACTTATCTCGGCTAAATTGCCCACTTCTTCTGCAACGACGGCAAAGCCTCGCCCATGTTGCCCAGCGCGCGCAGCCTCTATTGCGGCGTTAAATTAAAGAAGCTGTGTTTTAAAAACAATATCATTGATAACGCTTGTTTTGGTATTTATATCATCTATAACTTGCGATAGCTCTTGCAATTGGACATTAGATTTTTGAATCGAAGACATACTAAATAACATGCGCTCCATAATTTGTTTTCCTTCAAAGCTTTTTTGTAGAGCATCTTCAGACGTTGTAAGAGTATATTTTGCGTTTTGACCTGTTTGCGATATCATACTACTCATTTCACTTAGTGCTGAGACCGATTCTTGAATAGCGGCCGCCTGTTCTTGCGAGGCGCTGCTAAGCGCCATAGAGTTTTTACTTAAAGTAATGCTGAGATTGTCTGTGCTTTGTACCGCATTTTTTAGTTTACTTATGCTAGTACGCATTTCTTTTTGTATAAATTTTAAAAATAGTCCGGCAAGTGCTATGCTCAACACAAATCCAAGCACAGATGTAAAGATAATTGTCTGTACTATGCTCTGATTCATATCAGAAACCTTATGCTTCTTATTTTCAATTACTACAGTTAAATCTGACGTTATTTTATTAAGTTCTGACATATTATTTATAAAAATTCGTAGCAAATTTTCAGTTAATTTATTGTCAGCGGTTACAACTGTATCTGTAAGCTTTACGCTCACTTTGGTTAGTTCATTAAGTATATTATTTAATTTTTCGATAGTATTTTTATTAATATCATTGGTATTAAATAATGAAAGAGCTGCAAGATACGAATCTATATTTTCTATATCTCTTTGATTTTTCGGTATTTCGGTGTGATTTACTTTGCTATAAAGAATATTTGAATAATTTAGTATTCTTGTTATCGGAAGTTCAAGTTCATTTATATGTTTTATATTATTAAGTACAACTTTAGTATAGTATAAAGAGGTAAATGCAGTAATAATTTGGGTAAAGAGAATAACCGACGTAAGTAGTATTATTTTCGCGGATATACTCTTGAGTCGTTTATACATATTCACTCCTACGCAGCCTTCAATTCATCATTAGCTAAAGACTTATGCAGATCTACTATTGTGATCAAATCGCCCTTAATTTTAGCAACGCCAATAAGATAATCACGAGCAATTCTTGATTTAATTGGGGGGTTTTTATCTAATTCTTCTGCGGTTATTTGCAAAACGCATTCTACGCTGTCGACGATGGCGGCGACCAGTCCATTGTCAGTATCGCAAAGTAGCATGGCTGTTTTTCGACTTATATCTTCAGAGAAGCCAAATTTTACTCGCATATCTACAACGCCGACAATTACCCCGCGAACATTAATTACGCCTGAAAAATATTTTACCATGTTGGGCATGTATTTAGGCTTTTGAAATTCAAGAACTTCTCTTACTGATAGTAGAGGACTTCCGTAAAGCTCTTCTCCTATTTTATAAATAATAAATCTTATTTCATTATCTTTCACGCCGCAATCTCCTGTGGTCTAACTACGCTAATAAAATGTTTTACTAGTAAAGGTATATCGACAATAAGTCCTGGCTCTCCGTTGCCTAAAATTGTTCCTCCAAGAATACCAAAAGCCCCACTTATATTTTCATTAAGTGAGCGAATTACAATTTGTTGCTGACCTATAACTTTCTCTACGCGAAAACCAATTTTTTCATGCTGGTCTCTACAAATAAGCAAGGTATGCATTTCGCATTTTTCAAAACTTATCTGATGATGAAGAGCTTCTGATAAGTCATAAATTGGTATTACGTGTCCGCGCAAATTTAACATCGTATTTGTTGAATTAAAAAGACAAGTTTGCGTATTTATGACCTCTTCAACAGAATTGACCGGTATAACATAATTTTGCCCACAAAGCCTTACAAGCATGCCATCGATAATATTAACTGAGGTTGGTAGTGTAATAATAAATGCAGTGCCCTTATTTTCACAACTTTCTATATCAATTGTCCCGTGCAATTCTTTAACGGCCTTGCTAACAACACTCATCCCAATACCGCGGCCAGATAAATCAGTAATTGTATCTGCTGTAGAAAACCCGGGTAGCATTATTAGATTAAATATTTCATTTTGCGAAAGATTGTTTTCGTGTTGTACTATGTTCTTTTCAATTGCTTTTTTTAATATTTTATCAGCTGAAAGCCCATAACCATTATCTCTGATTGTTAAAACAACACCAAACGTGTCTTGCGTAGCAGTAATTAAGATAACTCCAGATGGCTCTTTATTATTTTGCCGCCGAACTTCTGGTATTTCAATGCCATGATCTACGGCGTTTCGCACTAAATGAGCAAGTGGGTCTATTATTTTTTCTATAACAGTTTTATCAAGCTCAACCTCTCCGCCAGATGTTGCTACGAAAACCTGCTTTTTTACGTCTTTGGCTAAATCTATAA
>MEPT01000017.1:0-250 GCA_001769925.1 Bdellovibrionales bacterium RBG_16_40_8 | reverse complement strand
TTTTGTGAGCTTCTGACTTAGCTGAAGTGAGTTTAAAAACATGCGGTTATTCTTAGAGCTCTCTGATTTTGTGTGCCAAAGTATAGATTGATGAATTGATAATTCTCCAATAATTTGCATTAATTGATCGAGCTTTAATGCAGAAATACGAATTGTTTCGCTGACGGTATGTGTATTTTTTGTTTTTAGAATAGTTGGTTGTTTTTTTATTTTAACACCGTGAAATGTATGTTTAGTTATATTTTCAATG
>MEPT01000016.1:14637-14995 GCA_001769925.1 Bdellovibrionales bacterium RBG_16_40_8 | reverse complement strand
GCGATAAAGTTTACTATAACTCTCCCACCAGGCCTGCTGATAGCACAACTGTTCAAACCTATTATGAAGATAGGGGGCTATCACCAGAAAACTATTTAGCACAGTCGGGTGACGATATTCGTGCAGTTGCAGCAACACTTCTGGGTGATAAAAATAGTTGGAAAGAGCTTTGGGCTACAAATCCTGATGTTGAGTCAAAAGGTGAGCTGGCAGAGGGCACTAGTCTTCGTTATTGGAGTTCTGTTGATGCTGCGCCTCCCGTAATGGCAACTCAGCAAGAGCCGTCGCAGATGCCAGATCAAGCTGCCATAGCACCGCCACCAGTTGAGATGGCACCGCCTCCACCGATGCCAGATCA
>MEPT01000016.1:13837-14615 GCA_001769925.1 Bdellovibrionales bacterium RBG_16_40_8 | reverse complement strand
GCCAGTTGAGATGGCACCACCACCAGTTGAGATGGCACCACCACCACCACCACCACCGCCACCACCGCAGCCCGTAGCACAGGTTGCTGACGAATCTCAAGATCAAATGATGACGCTTGCTCTTGGAGGTGTGCTTTTAGTAGCAGCAATTATTCTTTTCATAATTATTCGCAAAAAAAGAGCGCGTCGTAATGCGGGGCTTGATTTTCAGACAGCCACTCATACTCAAATAGAATAATTAAGACACTTTTTTAAAAATACTATCGAGAACTTGGCGTTGTGAAGAGCGCGAGTTCTCTACGAAGTACATTAGATCATCAACTAGTTGAACATCGCGATTATTGGTTGGCTGAAATTTAATACCGCAGCCAAGGTTAGAACTCCAAACCACATGCGCTGGTATTCTTCTCTCTCGTCCGCTGACAATTAGGGTAATAAGTAATTTATCTCTTGGTACCAGCAATTGCTTGTCTGGTATTTCAAGAAAGGCCCCAGAGATACTGATATTTTTTAGCTGACCCTTTTCTCCGCGACGAGCGTAGTTTCGACGAAATTCCACTTCAAGCAGCAAGGGTATTCTTGGAGCGGGCTGCACGACTTCTGATTCATTCATATAAGGTAGGCCTCCGGGCTTTACTATTATCGGCAGGTCCAGGATAAAATTAAGGTCCGCTTTGATTTGGCTCACTTTTATTTTCTGGGTGCGCGTAGGTTCGACTTAAAATCCATCCAGCTATGGAGGCGCCATGTTTGGAACACGAGTACTTACGCGTACACG
>MEPT01000016.1:7920-13766 GCA_001769925.1 Bdellovibrionales bacterium RBG_16_40_8 | reverse complement strand
CTAAATAAAACAAATAAATAACCGAAAAGAAACCATGACTGGATCATTTACTCGTTGGCATTTGTTAATTTTTATTTTTATCATGTATGCAATTTGGCAATGGAAGTTTTCTATTTATCAGATTACTTCAGTTGCCTCGTATAAACTAAAATATATGGTGAAGACTTTCAACGCAGATAAAAATCAACAGCTACCAATGCTTATCTTTCTTCATGGGTCAGGAGCCGATGAAAAAAACATGGTTACGCATATTGAAGAAACATATCAGTTTAGAAATCCTATTAGAACAATTTCGTTTCGAGGGCCTGCGGTAAGTGGGTTTGGATACGACTGGGCGTTTGGGTCGGGTTCAAATAGTGAGCAAGCCGAAAAAGCATACTCAAAAATGCTTGAAGAGGTTGCACAAAGTATTGCCACATCCACCTATGAGTTAGTAAATAAATTTCCGACCTCAGGTAAGCCAATGATAATGGGTTTTTCTAGCGGCGCTAAACTCGCATACTATTTGAAATTTAAGCATTCAAGTAACTTTTCTTGTATTTTTGCTATCAACGGCAACCTAAATATTGCTAATAAAAATGAAAGAAATATTGCTACAGTTGGCGCACCAATTTTTGGCTTTCATGGCATTAATGATACGGTTGTACCATTTGCCTCTGGGCGGGCAGCAGCTCAAACTCTTAAAGACATGGGATTTAATGCACAATTTATTGAGTTTGACGGTGGTCATGAAATTACAAGTTCAGTTTTTAGAAAAATTGAATCTGAAATGGTTTCTTCTGGTTGCAATATTTAAAGGAATACAAAAGAAATGACAAAAATAGTTATTGCTATAGCCACAGTTTTTACGGTGATGGCAGCATTTAAAAAGGTACTACCAAAGTCATTTTACTTTAATAATAAACAGTATGTATATCGCGAAACGGCCGACTTTGTCGGTGGACTTTCGGCAGACGCTTATGTTCTGCAAGGCAGGGGAATTGAGCCTGATTCAACTTTTATTAATTTTGTCAAAATGCCATCGAAAGTAACCCCGGGCGAAATTTGTGTGGGTTTCGTTCGCCAGGTTTCAGGGGCAAAGACTAGCGAATTTTCTAACAATCAGTGCTTCGGAAAAATGCGGGGAATGCATGTCTACGAGAGCAGTATCTATCTCGACGGAGACTTGTATGGAATTCAATACATAGAGGTTCCCGCATCTTCAGACACGCGTACAATTGCGTCTGATCAAGATGCAACGATTATTTTTTCTCAAATTAAGAACCTGACTATTTCTTTAGTACCACGCTGGAGAAGGTGGCTGCAGAAATAAATAGGGAGAGACTGAAAATCATTAAAAACCAGAAATAATAAGAGTAATTAAGAAGTTATACCATTTTTTTGTAATTATAGACGATGCAAAGAAAAGTGACACTTGCAAATCCGACAGAACCGCGCAACAATGTTTATTGACAGGTATACGTCACTATGTGTTAGACAGATGTTGTCCTCAGGGGAAATAAGCTTCAGTTAAATATTATTTAAATAAGAATGTAAGTAAGGGATTATTTAAATAATAAATGTGGTTTTGGTTGAATACGAACCAAATTCCCAGAAAATAAATTTTTTAATTATTAATAAATAAAGTGTCTAAATTATAAAAATTAACAAACTAAAATAATGTGGAATAATATGTCAGATTCATCAGAAAACGATAGCAAGGTAGAAACAGTAGAAAAACCCAAAGAAGCTTCGGCAGAAAACAAAGAACCCTCTGCGCCATCACAAGATTCAGAAGATGATCGTGGTCGAGATCGATTTCGTCATCGTAATGGTGGACGGTCGTATGGGCGCGGGCCTAAAGGTTCAGGCGGGCATCGTCACCAATCAAATTATCGATCAGGTGGCGCGGCACCTCAGCAACGTATGCAGAGGCCATCAAATGAAGACGATATTGGCATGACGCCAGTAGGTTTGCCGCCAGTTACCGCAGGTGATTTGGCCGACATCAATCTAACCGACGATGAAAAAAAGGCACTGTCTAGTAAAGATCTAAAATCAAAAGACATTCAGTATATTATTGATCTGGCAGAAAAACTTAAGATTGAAAATGCCGCTGGCCTACGCCGCCAAGATATAGTTTTCGAAATTCTGAAAAGAGCGGCGTTTATTGGAGACATTTACGGAGATGGAGTGCTCGAAATCCTGCCCGATGGGTATGGTTTTTTGCGCTCGCCAGATTATAATTATCTACCGGGGCCTGATGATATATATGTTAGTCCGTCGCAGATTCGTCGTTTTGGTTTAAGAACTGGTGATACGGTAATGGGTACGGTACGTCCTCCAAAAGAGGGCGAACGTTATTTTGCTCTTTTAAAAGTTGATTCTCTTAACTATGAAGCGTCTGAGAGTTCAAAAAATAAAATTCTTTTTGATAACCTTACGCCCCTTTACCCAAACAAACGCTTAAGTTTAGAGTGGGAACCTAATGAGTGGACAACCCGGGTGGTTGACATGATGGCACCACTAGGTAAAGGGCAGAGAGCACTTATTGTTGCGCCCCCACGCACAGGTAAAACTGTACTTATGCAAAATATTGCTAATTCTATTTCTCACAATCACCCAGAAGTTAAGCTCATTGTCTTGTTGATTGATGAGCGTCCCGAAGAAGTCACCGATATGGCTCGTAATGTTAAAGGCGAAGTAATAAGTTCTACTTTTGATGAACCGCCAACTAGGCACGTGCAAGTTGCAGAGATGGTGATCGAAAAAGCTAAACGTCTTGTTGAGCATAAGCATGATGTCGTAATTCTTCTTGATTCAATTACGCGGCTAGCGCGAGCTTATAATACAGTGGTGCCACCATCAGGTAAAATATTGTCAGGCGGTGTAGATTCAAATGCACTTCATAAGCCAAAGCGTTTTTTCGGTGCCGCTAGAAATATTGAAGAGGGTGGCAGTCTTACAATCATCGCAACAGCTTTAATTGATACAGGCTCACGGATGGATGAGGTAATTTTCGAAGAGTTTAAAGGCACAGGCAACTCAGAGATTCACTTAGATCGTAAGCTTATGGAGAAGCGTATCTTCCCGTGCATGGATATAAATAAATCTGGCACAAGAAAAGAAGACCTTCTGGTGAAAAAAGAAGATTTAAGCCGCATGTGGATTCTGCGCAAAGTGCTGGCTCCAATGAATGTTGTAGATAGTATGGAGTTTTTGCTCGATAAGATGAGAGGGACCAAAACCAACGCGGACTTCTTAAAAAGCATGGGCGGACAGTAAAATACTCAATGTTCAGAAAACTAGAAGAAGTTGAAAGAAAATTTGAACGTCTTGGTCAAGAATTACAAGAGCCAGGGGTTGCTAACGACCAAAGGCGTTACCGTGGTCTTATGCAAGAATATGCAAACCTTGAAAAAGTGGTGCTTTCTTTTCGCGAATATAAAAAACTTACTAAAGATATTAAAGGTAATAAAGAGCTTCTAGATAATGAAAATGATGAAGAGCTTCGCAGATTGGTAAAGTCTGATCTAGCAGCACTTGAAAAAGAAGGTGAACGACTAGAGCAAGAGCTGAAAATTTTATTATTACCCAAAGACCCAAATGATGAAAAAAATATTGTACTTGAAATTCGCGCGGGCGCTGGTGGCGATGAAGCAAGTCTTTTTGCGGAACAACTTTTTCGCGCATACACACTATATGCGTCGCTACGTGGCTGGAAGGTCGCGGCCGCGTCGATTTCTCCTGGTAATGTTGGTGGATACAAAGAAGTAATCGCCACAATTTCAGGTGATAAGGTTTATAGTTTAATGAAATACGAAAGTGGCGTTCACCGCGTACAGCGCGTGCCAAAAACCGAGGCCCAGGGCAGAATACATACCTCTACGGTTACGGTGGCAGTAATTCCTGAGGCTGACGAAATTGACATTAAAATAAATCCAGTTGATTTGCGAGTAGACACAATGAGGGCGAGCGGCGCGGGCGGGCAATCAGTAAACCGAACAGAATCTGCTATCAGAATTACGCATATTCCTTCAGGCATTATGGTGGCCTGCCAAGAAGAGAAATCGCAACTAAGTAATCGCCATCGTGCCATGCAAATTTTATATGCTAAATTACTTGCACGCGAAGAAGAAAAGGCGCGTAAAGATGCCTCTGATGCAAGACTAGCACAAATTGGCACGGGGGATCGTTCTGAAAGAATTAGAACTTACAATTACCCGCAATCACGTATTACCGATCACCGAATTGGTTTTACGACCCATCAACTTTCTGACATTATGGACGGACGATTTGAGTTGATTATTGAACCCGTTGTTACGCATTTTCAGGCAGAAGAACTAAAAAGGCAGACGACCCAATGAATATAGAAAATCTATTTCGGCAAACGTACAATAAATTAAAATCCCTTCACTTAGAGCAGCCACATTTAGAGGCAAGCTGGCTAATCGAAAAATATGCGCATGTTGGAGCACTAACCAGAATTAAATTTCCGCAGAAACAAATAGATGAAAGTGTAATGAGCCATATTACTAAAGCGTTAGAGCGTCGCGCACGGGGAGAGCCGCTAGCTTATATTTTTAATGAAAAAGAGTTTTTTGGCAGAAAATTTTTTGTTAATAGACATGTTCTTATACCGCGCCCTGAGACAGAATTATTGGTAGAATGGGCTATTGAATGGGCACACAAAAATCTTTACAAGCAGCCTATTAATATTTTAGATTTAGGTGCCGGCTCAGGATGCATCGGCCTAACACTTCTAAAAGAGCTTTCTTTTGCGCGACTAACAGCACTTGATAAATCTAGCGAAGCGCTTATTGTAGCAAAGCAAAATGCCAAAAATCTTGAACTTGAAAATAGTTGTGAATTCGTTCACATGGATGCTGCTCTGGCTGCGAATTTACTTAAGCGTTACGATCTTGTGGTTGCGAATCCACCATATATTTCACCCGACGATATAAATATTGAAGAAAATGTTAAAATGTACGAGCCAACCGAAGCTCTTTTTTGCGGTGAAGATGGAATGCAAGAGATGACGGCATGGCTTAAAGCGATGCCCAATGTTCTCACACAAAGATCAGCCGTGTGCTTTGAAATAGGATACAATCAAGGAGCAAGAGCGATTAATTTATTTAATAATCTAAATATTTTTTCACGTGCATATTTGCTAAAAGACTACGCCAAACATGATCGTGTAATATGTGGAGAGATTTTATAAATGGATTCAATGCTTGTTAAGGGCGGAGCAGTTTTAAACGGCGAAGTATCTGTAAGCGGGTCAAAAAATGCATCATTACCACTACTATTTTCAACATTGCTAGCCGAAGGCGAACATGTTTTTTATAATACTCCTAGATTAAAAGATATAGAGTCGACTTGCCAATTACTAAACCTCTTTGGTTGTACAACACAACATGACGGAAATGTTTTAAGAGTAAATGTTAAACGCCTAAAGTCACAAGAAGCTCACTATGACGTTGTTAGAAAAATGCGAGCTAGTATTTTGTGCCTTGGTCCACTAACTGCGAAATATGGAGAGGCTCACGTTAGTTTGCCAGGGGGCTGTGCTATTGGCACAAGGCCTATTGATTTACATTTAGACGGGCTGAAAAGTTTAGGCGCAGATATTAAGCAAGAAAGTGGCTACGTAGTTGCGCGAGCAAAAAAATTATGTGGCGGAGATATTTTATTTGAAACTCCAACAGTGGGTGGCACAGAAAATATTATGATGGCGGCAACTCTTGCCGAGGGTAGCACCCGAATCGAAAATGCCGCAAAAGAACCAGAGATTGTAGATTTGGCAAATTATCTTAATAAGATGGGTGCAAAAATTTCTGGGGCTGGCACTAGTATACTTCATATTA
>MEPT01000016.1:7566-7905 GCA_001769925.1 Bdellovibrionales bacterium RBG_16_40_8 | reverse complement strand
CAGAGCATAAAATTATTCCTGACCGAATCGAGGCCGGAACACTACTAATCGCAGGGGCAATTACTGGGGGAGAAATTACTGTAAACAATTGTTGTCCAGAACATCTGCCAGCACTTATCGAAAAAATGCGCGACAGCGGGTTTGAGATTTTGTTAGAAAGTACGTCAATGACTATTCACAAATGTAGTAGTTGGCGAGGAATTGATGTAACTACGTCGCCGCATCCAGGATTCCCTACAGATTTGCAGGCGCAATTTATGGCGTTAATGACTCAGGCTGAGGGTACAAGTGTTATTTCTGAAACCATATTCGAAAATCGTTTTTTGCACGTTCAAGAGC
>MEPT01000016.1:3353-7549 GCA_001769925.1 Bdellovibrionales bacterium RBG_16_40_8 | reverse complement strand
GATATAACCCCGAAAACACATGTAGCAGTTGTTCGTGGCAAACGCGGCGGGCTTCAAGGTGCTCCAGTTATGGCTACTGATTTGCGTGCTAGCGCATGTTTAGTGCTCGCGGGACTAGTTGCAAAAGGGGAAACAAAAATATCTCGTATTTATCATCTCGATCGAGGCTACGAACACCTCGAAGATAAGCTAGCGTCTTTGGGCGCCAATATTATGCGAAGCCCATAAAAAAACCCGAACTTCAGGGGGGTGCCTTTAGTTCGGGTCATACTATCCTACCGCGCAGTAATTACTTGGGAGGGATTAATGTGCGATAGTACTAATTCCTGTTATCAAATAAGTTGGTGATGAGTTAGCGGCAGCAGACACCCCTAGACTTGGAGTGCGTGCTTTAACCACGTGACCCATAACCTCAACCGCTTCTCCGACATATTTATTCATGTCGATAAAGGGGCTATTCACATTCAAAATTTCAGATGAAGACACAGCAACTGCGTATCTGCCATCGTTCTCAACAGTTAGAATTTTGCCAAAAATATGTTTTGATGAGTAGGGCAGATTAAGCTGAACTTCTGCAAAATTTACTTCAACAGAGAATGAATAATCTTCTGTTAGGATGGTGTAGGTAGCGTCAGGATCAAGTCCTAGATTTTCTAAATCGAATTTTAAAGAACGAATATCAAAAGCTAGATCGTAATCGCCGCCCAGCATAAGCATGCAGAGCTCAGCAGTGGTTTCTGCTGCAATCCTTAGAATAAGCACCGAATCACTATCGGTTTTAGTAAGCTTGGGGTGTGGATAAGTTGTGCAGCGAGTCGGCAACACTCCTTGTACCCTAACTACCATTGAATCTGGTTCGAAACCGATTGATCCAATAGAGACGTCAACCTCTCGAGTATTGTTAGCAAACACCAGCGAAGGACCAACTAGTAATACAGTCAATATTGTGATGGTTATTAGAATTTTCTTCATAAAGCCCCCATTCGATTTCTATACATAAGCAAAAGTAATGCCATCTATAAAATTATCTCAGGTCGAAGGTATTGATAAGACGACTAGTTAATGCTTAGCATTAGAGTCTAGATCTAATTTTTATTGGTGCCACAAAATAAAATAGGCTCCACTTTGGTACCATGTATGGGGAGTATGGATAACAAAAAAGACAGTAGCAAAAAATGGTTAATTAAAGACCGTGAAGGACGTGTGCGGGGCCCGTTCTTTACAGATGATATTTTATCGCGAATAACACGCGGTGAAATTTCAGGCGATGAATTTATATCATTGTATCCAAATACAGATTGGTACCCCATATCTAACGATCCGCAATTTTATGACAAATTACTAGAAGCGCTAGATGAAGAAGGGCAACGCGTAGATGAAGAGGCTATCGATGAGCAAGTAATATATACTCCTGCGCCAAAAAAAAATTTTGGCAAGGCCGAGCGTATTTATCAGTCAGATAAAAATAATGATGAAAAACCAATAGATAAATCAGAAGAGCCAAAGCAAAAAGAAGAGACAAAAAAATCTGCAAAGAAAGAAAAAGAGACAGCTATTATTGAGCTTGAGCGGCGAGATAAAATATTAAAAAAAGCTAAGGCGAAAAAGACGATTTTTCCGACATTAACGGTAATTCTATTAATAGGTGCAATTTTTTATTATTCAGTAAGTGAGCAGGTTGAGACAAGTGATCGTATTCGCCTACTTGCGCCAAGAGTAGGTCAGCCCAAATTATCAGGCGATCAAATTAAAATGAAAACACGCAAGGCAGTAATTGATTTCGTAAAAGATAATTTTTCAAATTATGTGAGCGCACAAAAAGAACTTTTGCAGATAATAGAGGGCGATCCAACAAATTTAGCTGCAATAGAATTAATATGTTTAACCTATCTTGAGCTATGGCCCTATGCCTACCAAGACGCAGCAGATTTGCAATCAATATTTACGGCAACACAAATGGCGAGTAAAGTTGACCCTACAAGCATAGGGTCTAAGGCCTGTCGCACGGTTGATTTTTTCGTAAGAGGACGTTACGTAGAAGCAAATAATCTTACAGATTCTGTTCTAGAGTTGGTTGGTCAAGGCACGAGCCCCCCCCCAACATTTTATTATTTTAAAGCGCGTTTTCTAGACACAGTAAAAGATTACTCTTCAGCTATTAGTTATATTCGTTCAGCTGAGCAACTATGGGATCAAAGCGTTCACCAGCCGTGGCTAAGTGCTTTTTCGCTTGAGGCCAAAATGCTTGCAAGTTCTAAAGATTATAATGGGGCAGCAAATAGATATAGAGGTATTCTTACAGCAAATCCGAATCACCTAACCGCACGAATTGAGCTAGGCGTTCTAGAATATAAATATTTGCGCAATGATCAAGTAGGTGAGCAGCTTCTTGAGGTAGCTATGAGTCAGAAAGAGAAGGCGCCCAGAGAAGTTATGGCGAAGGGCTTTTTAGGTTTGGCAGAGATAGCTTTAAAGCACCAAAACAAGTCTAAGGCCTTGAGTCTTGCGCAAAAGGCTTATGCGCATAATTCAACGGACCAAAGAACTAAAGAAATTATTGTTAGTCTCGGCGGAGAGAAAAAACTTCACGAGATAAAAATCATTGATGCTCAACTGGTTTATGAAGGTGATCAACTTGTTCGCGAAAACGACTGCAACGCTGCGCAAGCCCACTACAAGGCAGCTTATGAAATCAATAATAAAAATGGCCTTGCAGCAATGAAGGCAGCAGAATGTTTATGGTTATTAAGTCTTTCAACCGAAGCTATGACATGGTTGAATAAGGCGATATTGGCAGATCCGAATCTTATTGACGCGTACATTTTGCTCGCAAACTATTATGCGCAACGCTACGATTTTGTAGCGGCGGGAAGAATCCTATCTAAGGCAAGAATTCAATTGCCATCTAATTATAAGGTTTATCGTGGGTTTGCACTAGTAGAGCTGCGCCGAAACAACATGGTCGGCGCCATTAATTATGCTATAAAAGCAACGCAACTATACGAGGCAGACGTAGAAAGTTATATTATACTAGCAAACGCATATTTAAAAAATAATAATTTCGCAAAAGCATTTGAGACCGCTAGTAAGGCGGTTGAAATTGATGTCAATAATACTAGAGCGCAAATTGTATATGCTGAAGCTTTAGCGGGTGTGCGTGGCATGCCAGCTGGCATTGACTATTTACTGAGGATGTCAAAAACATATAATGCATCAGAATATCGTCTGGCGCTCGGGCAGATGTATGTAAAAGACCAAAATTATAATTCTGCTCAGCAAATTTTCGAGAGAATTACTAGATTTAATGAAAGCACCTCTAAGGTTGCGTATATAGAGCTTGCTAGAATTTATGAAAGGCAAAAACGCCTTGAAGATGCTGTTAATGTTCTTTTTCGTGCCTCTCAATTAGATCCGTCAGACGCCGAACCGCTGTTAATTGCGGGCCAATTATATCTGAACGCGCAACAGCCTAGTGAGGCAAGGCAGCAATTTCAAAGAGTCCTTAGGATGAATAAAGATTACCCACTAGTTAATTACTACATCGGTGTGGCAGCATTGCAATTGGAGTCTGCGAGTGAAGCCATTGAGCAAGCCAATATTGAGAAAGTTAAAAATCCAAATTTAGCAGACCCATATTTTCTTGCAGCAGAAGCCTATACTCAAATGAAGCAATACGGTAATTGTGCCAGCGAATATTCGCTTGCAGCAAAACTTCGACCGGCAAGTGCCAGTCTATTTGTCAAAATGGCACGCTGTTACAGAATGTCGAGCAATCTTGATGCAGCAATGTCGATGATTAATCAGGCGGGTACATTAGAATCTGGTAGCGCCGAGGTATGGAAGGAGCAAGCCTTAATATATGAAATGCGACAAGAGAAAATAAAGGCTATCGAAGCATATAGTCAGTATCTTATTCTTGCCCCAAATGCGCCAGATGCTGCGCAGGTAAGGATGCAAATCGAGACCTTGTCACGTTGAGGTAGAACATATTACCATTTTTATAAGGAGATCTTTATGGGACAGCTTGTTGATAATATTCATTACAAATTAAAAAATTCTTCTAGCAGTATTTTGCTGGCGGGCTATAAAATTTTTGTTGGGTTTATGCTTGGGTTAACTATATCTCTCATTGGCGAGCAGATGCTGGGTTACGGCACATTTGCTTTTTTTCTAGTCATAATATCGGTTTTAGCAAC
>MEPT01000016.1:1193-3329 GCA_001769925.1 Bdellovibrionales bacterium RBG_16_40_8 | reverse complement strand
GAGATGGCCTCACATTTTTAGCTTTTCTATTTTTTGCATCTTGCTTGCTGTGCTTTTGCAGATGTATATCCAAATGGCCCCGGGTGTATAATTTAGAAAGAAAAACATGATTGATATTAAAGCTCTTGAGCGTGATGAACTAAACGCGTCTATGAATAAAAATTTTATACAGGGCTATCGTGATTCAATTAAAAATCGTGGCGGTGACCCAAGCCTTGTAGATGAACTGTTAAATCTTAATAAAGAAAGAAAATCGCTTTTAACCGAAACAGAAACGGCAAAAGCAAAACAAAACAAAGTTAGCGCAGAGATAGCGAAGTTAAAACGTAAAGATGAAGACGTCTCAAATTTGTTGAAAGAAATGCAAGAATTAAGCGAAAACATTAAAAATATGCAAGATAAGTCAGCTACAGCAGATGAAAAGGTTTCAGCACTGCTGTCTACCATGCCTAACATATTACACCATACTACCCCGGTCGGAAAAGCGTCTTCTGATAATCGAGTGGTGCGAACAGTAGGTTTACCGACTACGTTTTCTTTTGAGCCAAAAGATCATGTTGAATTGGGTGAGAAACTTGAAATTATTGATTTTAACAGAGCGGGTAAAGTTTCAGGTGCACGTTTTGCATTTTTGAAAGGGTTGGCGGCTCGTCTTGAGCGTTCTCTTATTCAGTTTATGATGGATGTTCATTCTGAAGAACATGGTTATGAGGAGATGATTCCTCCATTTATCGTTAACAGTAAAAGCATGTTTGGCACAGGGCAATTTCCTAAATTCAAAGAAGATGTATTTTGGATTTCAAACCCTGAGTATTATTTAATACCGACGGCAGAAGTGCCGGTAACAAATTATTTTTCAGGTGAAATTCTTGATGAAGCCATGTTACCGAAATCATTCGTTGCATATTCACCATGCTTTCGCTCAGAGGCCGGTAGTTATGGCAGAGATACCAAAGGCTTAATTCGCCAACACCAGTTTAATAAAGTTGAGCTGGTGAAATTCACGCGCCCTGAGCAATCTGAAGAAGAACATGAAAAACTTACCAAACATGCCGAAGAAATACTTAATCGTTTAGAAATTCCATATCGAACGATAGCTTTGTGTTCAGGCGATATAGGGTTTGGTTCGATGAAATGTTATGATATTGAAGTTTGGTTGCCCGGGCAGAAGGCTTATCGAGAAATCAGTTCCTGTTCTAACTTTGGAGATTTTCAGGCCCGTCGGGCGAATATTCGCTTTAGAGATGGACCAAAAGGAAAACCGCAATTTGTGCATACGCTGAACGGGTCTGGCCTGGCAGTCGGCCGTACACTGATAGCCATTATCGAAAATTACCAAAAAGAAGATGGTTCTATTGCCATTCCCACCGTCCTAAAAAAAAGGTGACAGGCGCTTTTATGTGTCGCAAGCGCGTTATATTCGGCATTTGACTCTGTCGTTGCCAATTTATAAATTGGCTAGCGGAGAGATGGCTGAGCGGTTGAAAGCACTGGTCTTGAAAACCAGCAAGGTCTTACGGCCTTCGTGGGTTCGAATCCCACTCTCTCCGCCAATATCTACATTTTGTAACCCATTATTCCTGCCAATAGGAGCCCCCAAGTTAGGGGCTATTGCCAATTCCCCGGTTAGATTCCATGAGCTATTCCACTGATTTATGTATTTGCCATCCTCTGCAGCGGCCCCGCAAGGTACACATCTGATCCCGTCTGGTATTAGATCCCTTAAGACCAAGTTCGCCTTAATAGGGTCATCCTCGAACTTATTGGTTAGATTCTCAAAGCGCTCCTTTAAGGCAAAAGGAGTGAGCAGTAACCTATCAACGGTAACGGTCTTTAGGTAGGCAATCCGCTGTTTCACATAGGCAAGATCTCGTTCCTTTATTTCTAAGGCGTCTTTTATTCTTTGCGAGTTGTTTCCATGTACGACGATGAAATCCATAAGGTTGTTTACTTCGTTTTCAAGGTCTCGCTTTCTCCCTTCTAAGATTTGAATCTCCTCTGGAGTTAACTGAAGCTTTTTCTTAATCCTCTCATTGAGAACCTTCGTGGCCGTTTTAAGATAGGTTTCATCAAGAAGGACAGATTTGATTGAGGCAATAATTCGGTCTTCGGCCTTCTTTCGTCTTAGTGTTCGTT
>MEPT01000016.1:861-1131 GCA_001769925.1 Bdellovibrionales bacterium RBG_16_40_8 | reverse complement strand
ACTAGGCACATCGGACCACCACAGGCGCTACAGGTTAAAATGCCCGTGAGGAGATACGATCCTTTTCCACCCGGACGATGTAGTTTGGTAGCGACTGCGATTTTGTCGCCATTGTTTTCAGAAACCTCAACGCGATTATTATCTAATTTTTCAAGAATCCTTTTCCATCTCTCAATTGGTCTAATGATTAAATCAGTTCTAGGCTCTTTTCCTTCGAGGCGCTGAATCCATTCATTCTCTGGAATCTCAACTACCACTTTCCTTTTTGAT
>MEPT01000016.1:0-848 GCA_001769925.1 Bdellovibrionales bacterium RBG_16_40_8 | reverse complement strand
TAACTGTGGTTTTTCCCCAGTCCCAAAATCCTGAGTATCGCGGATTTTTAAACATTCTAAGAATTGCAGAGGAATTCCAATTGCACTTCTTACCTGATCTTTTTTGGCCGCGAGTTGAGGAAGGTATCTCTCTGCGATTCAGTTCTTGTGCAATTGCGGATCGCCCCCATTTGCCAGTGAGAAATAAGTCGTCGATCATCTCGATAACTTTAGCTTGTTCGGGGTCTACCAGTATTTCAAAATGAGAGGGAATTTCTCGTCCTCCTCTCATAGAGAGTTGAGTTGGTCTGGTGGTGTATCCAAAAGGGCAGTCTCCTGTACTGAATCCCTTTAAAGCCCTTGCTTCCTTTCCACGCCTGGTCCTTAGAGCATTTAGGTCATTGCCAAGTTCATTCACCATTCCTTTAATTTGGAAGAATGTTTTGGCATTCGGAGACTCAGAACTAATTCCTTCGCAAATGCTGTAGAGTTCGATCCCCTTAAATTTTAGTAAATTATAAAGATCGATTTGATCGCCAAGAGAACGAGTTAGTCTTGATAGGTCGTCAACAATCAAAATCTGAAATTTCTTTTCTCTTATTCCTCGAAGTATTATTTCGTACCCATGTCGGTCAGCGACTTTGCCGCTTTCTGCCTCGTCTTTGAGTATCCAATTACTATCAACACGGATTTCATATCTGGTCGGTGGATACTTAAGCAGCCGTATCATTTGTCGTTCGTTATAATAGCGAACACGCTCAATCTGATCGTTTGCTGATTCTGGGCTCTGCATGTCAGAAGAATATCGAGCGTAAACCGCAGCAATAGCCACCGCTTTGACCGCGTCTTCATCGGAATATTTTTGATTC
>MEPT01000015.1:13477-20074 GCA_001769925.1 Bdellovibrionales bacterium RBG_16_40_8 | reverse complement strand
GTTTCTCAATAAGTCTGATGCGCTGGCGGATGCAGTTGCACCAACAAAAATGGCCGCCACTAAGCAGGAGAAGACAAAACTAGAATCTGCTAAACAGGCTCCAGCAGAGATGCCACTCTCATCATCCATCGCCGAACAATCACAAGAAAAAGATAGCGAGGCCAAGGCTTCGACCAATAATGAGGCAGATAATGTTAGAAGTAATTTTTCAGAAACCGCTTTCTTTTTTCCTAATTTGGTGAATGATGCCGACGGTAACGTTACAATAAAATTTCAAGTACCAGATTCTGTTACGTCATGGACACTTTGGCTACAGGGACTCACCAAAGACCTAATGACGGCAAGCTCTACAAAGCAATCTCAGACCGTTAAAGATCTTCTCATAAGACCTTATTTACCTAGATTTTTACGCGAAGGCGACAAAGCAGATTTGCGCTTTGTTTTAAATAACTCATCTGACAAGCAAATTGACGGCTCAATTACTATTGATCTTCTTGAAAATGATCAAAAAACTGATGCTTCTATGCGATTTAAGGTAAGCAAAACACAACTTAAAGCCGTGCCTTTTTCACTGGCAGCTAAAAAAAGCTTTACCCATCAGGTAAAACTGCAAACTCCAGCGGGTTTGGGTAATTTAGTAATAAAAGCAGTCGCCACAGCAAAAAATCAATCAGACGGAGAACTTAGAAAACTACCAATATTGCCCGGGCGCTTTCACTTAGCCCAATCAAAATTTGTAACACTAAAAAATAAAGACAGCCGAGTTCTTGAATTTAAAGATCTAAGTCTTAGTCGTGATTCTAATAAAGATCAGAGCCTGATTAATGAGCGCATGGTGGTACAAGTTGACGCCCAGCTTTTTTATTCGGTGTTGTCGGCGCTGCCCTACTTAATAAATTACCCATACGAGTGCATAGAACAAACTCTTAATCGTTTTATTTCTACTGGCATTATGACTTCTCTTTTTAGCAAATATCCGTCAGTTGAAAAAATGGCGAAAGATTTTTCATCACGTAAAACTCAATTTGAAAGTTTTGCGGCACCAGACCCAAACAGGCAAATGTCGCTTGAAGAAACTCCTTGGGTCAATGAGTCTAAAGGCGGTAAAGAGTCTACTGACGATTTAATCAATATATTAGATTCGCGAATTGCTAAACGTCAGTTGGCCGATTCTTTAACTAAACTTGAGAAAGGGCAGACATCTTTGGGCGGATTTCCGTGGTTTAGTGGTGGGCCGCCCTCACCTTACATTACCCTTTATGTGGTTTATGGGTTTTCAAAAGCGCTAGAATTTGGCGTAGACGTGCCAAAACCTATTATACAAAAAGCATGGAGCTATCTACATAAGCACTATATAAGCGAAATTTCTTCAACTTGTATGGCCCGCAATTTTTGCTTGGAGTTTATAACTTTTCTAAATTATGTTTTATCAAATTACCCTGACACAAGTTGGGGCAGTGATGTGTTTTCTGACGCTGATAGAAAAAAAATGTTAGATTTTAGTTTTAAACATTGGAAAGAGCACTCCCCTTATCTCAAAGGCTATCTTTCTTTGACGCTTAAACGAGCAAATCGCCTGCCTGAGGCCAAACTCGTTTGGGATAGCGTTATGGACTCTGCAAAATATAACGCCGATGAGGGCACACATTGGGCTCGTGAAGATCGCAGTTGGCTTTGGTATAACGACACCATTGAAACTCATGCCTTCGCTCTACGTACTCTAATGGAGCTTGGTTCAGATAATACAAAAAGAGACGGATTGGTTCAGTGGCTATTTCTTAATAAAAAATTAAATCACTGGCAATCAACCCGTGCCACATCTGAAGTAGTTTATTCGCTTGCCCATTATCTCAGCAAAACAAATCAAATTGACCAAAAAGAATCAGTCACTATAAAAATTGGTAAAGAAAAGCCGGTAGAATTAGAATTCTCTCCTGATAAATATACTGGTAAAAAAAACCAGATCGTATTTGAAGGCGATAAAGTTGGCCCTGACCTAATGCCCATCAGAATTAATAAAACTACTCCTGGATTTATGTTTGCCTCTGCTAATTGGCAGTTTTCTACCGAAAAGTTACCTAAAGATGCTGTCGGTGATCTTTTGTCTGTTACACGAAAATACTTCTTGCGTGATAAATCGCACAAAGAGGTTTTGTTAAAACCCATAACTGAAAGCGAGCAAATAAAAGTTGGTGACGAGATTGAAGTGCATATATCTTTAAGATCAAAAAGCCCTGTTGAATACGTACACTTAAGAGACCCACGCGGCGCTGGCTTCGAACCTGTAGATATGAATTCTTCGCATAAGTGGAATCTTGGTCTCTACTGGTATGAAGAAATAAGAGATAGTGGCACAAACTTCTTTTTCGAAAATCTGCCTGCTGGCGAGTACAACTTTAAGTACCGCTTGCGTGCTGCCACTGCCGGAGAATTCAAGGTTAGCCCAGCGACAGTTCAGCCTATGTACGCGCCAGAGCTTTCTGCATATTCAGCCGGCAATAGATTAGTAATCACAAATTAACGCACATGCGACACATAAAAGCGCCTGGCACCTTTTTAGAATCTGAGGCCTTCTTTGCCGATCCATTGGCCGCGTGGGCGGTAGATGCGGTTATTGGCGTATTGCTCAAAAATGTGCGCCAACCAGCCTGATACTCTTGAGACTGCAAATATCGGCGTGAAGAGGTCAATCGGTATATTCATGCTATGGTAAACAGTCGCTGAGTAAAAATCGACGTTTGGCAAAAGGCCCTTTTCTTTTTGAACGGTGTCATCAATAAGCGCCGACATCTGATACCACTTGGGCTCATTAATTTTTTTAGTAATCTGCTCGCTCATCTTTCGTAAAATTTTTGCTCGCGGGTCGCCATTTTTATAAACTCGGTGACCAAAGCCCATGACCTTAACTTTGTTGTCTAAGGCGTCTTTAATCCATTGAACAGCATTCTCCATGGTGCCGATACTTTTTAACATAAGCATCACTTGCTCATTAGCGCCGCCATGAAGTGGGCCCTTAAGCGTGCCGATAGCACTTGTAACCGCTGAATACATATCACTCAAAGATGATGCCGTGACACGCGCTGAAAATGCTGAACAGTTAAGCTCGTGATCGGCATGCAAAATTAGACACACATCAAACATGCGCACAATCTCTGCGTCAGGTTCTTTGCCAAAGAGCATGTTAATAAAATTCCAAGCAATAGTTTTTTCAGAATTAGCTGGCACAAATGACAGACCTTTACGAGTTCGCTCAAAAAGCGCTACAAGTAGTCCTAGCTTAGCGGTCAGGCGCATCCCAATTTTTTTCTGCGCAGCTTTGTCGATGCCTTGGGCCTCTTTATCCCAAAGAGCCAACATTGAAACAGCCGTTCGCAGCCAAGCCATTGGGTGAACATCTTTTGTCGGCATAGCTTGAAGCTGTTTCACAAGCTCTGGATCAATGAACATCTCTTTGCCCAGTTCTTTTTTAAAATCTTTTAATTCTTCGGTGGTGGGGCGCTTATCGTACCACAATAAATAAATAACTTCTTCGAACGTAGAGTTGGCGGCCAAATCTTCAATCGTGTAGCCGCGAAAACATAAGGTTGCATCGACAATAGAAGATATTCCCGTCGTGCAGGCCACAACCCCTTCAAGCCCCTTATCAACTGCTCCTTCATAAATTTCGACTTTTGTCGCCATAAAAAGTCCTTTCATTGTGTTCCCCTAGAGCTTAACTAAATCTAGTAAAGTGGGGAAGGCTATTTTTTTGCGAGTTTTATTACTCGATCTTTCACTTCAACTACGACCACAGTCATATCACGAGGGACCTCTTGTCCGCCCGAAAACTTTTGCACCTGAAAGAAAATTTGATTGCGCAATTCATGCACGCCCCGTGTCGCATATTCTAAAATAGCCCTATAAAGCCGATCCTGACCAAATTCTTTACCTTCAAGATTTCGTGCTGCAAACACGCCTTTGGTGCAGAAAATCAATTTGTCTCGCGGGCTCAAGACCACTGACTGTGAAGAAATCTCAGCAGAGAAGTCATGACTTATTGGCGGAGTTGATGACGTCAGAAGTTTTAACTCACCAGCGGCATGATCAAAATGCAGTGCCAGGACATCGCCTACCCCCGCATATAAAAGTGAAAAGCTTCTTCGATCAAAAAGGCCGAAGAAAATATCTGCTTGATCTGATTTTTCAATATTAGGCAAAAGCTCATCTGCAATAAGCTTCATCATTACATGCGGCTCTGACCCGCGGCGGGCCTCCATACGTGCTGTGAATTTAAGCAAAACCGAAAGCAGTAGCGCTGACATGACGTGTCCACTAGAGCTCGCGATAATTACGCCGAAACGCGAACGATCTTCATGTTCAAAAATATCGTAATAGTCTCCGCCCCTCACAAAACTCGGCACAAACTTTGATGAAAAATCAAAACCCTGAATATTGGGTATTTCTGTTGGCACCAAATGCTTCTGTATTGCCTGCACTACTTTAATCTGCTGATTAATCTCTCCGATAAGCGCTTCGAGACGACTATTGGCAGACGTAAGCTCACGACGAAAAACCGCAAGATCTTTCTCACGATCAACGACCTCTTCTTCAAGCTCAGCTATGCGCGCTTTCAACAGCTCTATAGACTCTTTAGCCATATTAGAATTGTTCGGCGCGTGACATGCTTTGTCAATAGTAACGCCTTTGGCCATTAAGACCTCTTGAAATAATTATATCAATTTCGTACGACGATTAGATGAACGTATCTTGGCAAAGCCCTCTAGAAGCTCTTATCACCATTGACACGCACCTCACTGGCGAAAATTCTCATGATGCTTTATTACGATCTATTAACTTTATGGTCTACGAGCTTGTTTCACAAAGTAACGGAAGCTCTGATCATGAAACCCTAGATATTCTTAACAGATTTTATTTTAACACTAAAAATTTTAAGATTTCGTCACACCCAGTGTTAATTAAAAATATTTTGCAAAATCGCAGCGGATGCGGCATTGCGCTCGCACTTTTATATATGCATCTGGCAAAATGCCTTGATCTTGATTTTCAACTTATTCACTGGCCGCTACATGCTATTTTAAAATGGGAGTGCGAAAGTAAATCTCAATTTGTCGATCTTGAGCAAAATGGCAAACTACTTTCAGAAGAGGAACTTCTTCAGATGGTAAACCGCCACAAAGAACAAGTGCAAACATTAAACTTAAAAGAAGCTATCACTCAATATTTAACCAATATTTCACTACATTATCGTCAAGTAGAAGATTTTATAACTCTTCACAAAACCTTATGCTTAACGCTGCAATTAGAGCCAGAAAATACGCGCTGTTTAGCAGAGCGCGCGCTACTACGTAAAGAATTAGGCATGGTTAAAGAATCAATTTGTGATTTCAAGCGCTATTTTTCATTTACAGACAAAAACTCTGCTTCACCAGAAATTATTGCGGCATATGACTCACTTTGTGTTTTGAACCCGTAATATACACATCATAACGCACAGATTTGCCTTTAAATACAATTTGCGGCGAAGATTTTATAGCCGGGGCATAAAGCGGTCTTTTGATAACAACACGTTTTTTCGCAACCTGTAAGGCCGAATTTAGAAAATTTTTTTCTTCTTCTATCGACGCTATTGGTGCCAAAAGTTTTAAAAGTTCAGATTCTTTACCTGGCTTTGCTGATTTATTTTTTTCAGGAAACATCGGGTCGAGATAAATTACATCAGGCCTGTCGTTTTCAGAAAGTGACAGCAAAAATTTTTTTGCTTCTTGATGAACTAAGGTTAAATTATATTTTGTTGGCAACAGATTTACAAAATAAGAAACCACATTAAAAATTTGCAAGTTATTCTCTATAGCCACTACTTGGCATCCTAAACATGCAATATGAAAAGCATCTCTACATAGACCAGCAGTTGCATCAATAACTCGCAGTACTTCACCTTTTTTGTAACCTATCGCGCGCGCTAAACAATCTGATTTCAAACCAATTTTTTTTCTCGGTAAAAATTCTACTCGCACCGAAATCTGGGGCTGGGCTCCGATAATTTTAAAATATGGCCCGTTCGCGTCTGTTGCTATTTCGACTATCATAGAAAAAATATGGCAACAAAAAATAACCCCGACAGTAAATGCAGACGTAATACATGGCGAGGCAATTCATATAGCGTTGAAGAAAGTGGTGAACTTAGTTTAGCTATTGTTTTCGTTATCCACAAAATATAACCGATGATCGGTAAAGCTGCGACCAGAAACATGGCTCTTGAGCTAGTGTTTGCAATTTGCATTGTCACAAAAGCAGCTACTAGAAGAATTACAACAATTGCTATCTTAGCACGATCAAATCCCCAGTTAACAGGCAATGTATCAATGCCAGCCTCATGATCTACTACGCTGCTGATAGTGTGACGTAGCTCTACGTAGGATAATGCTAGCAAACCAAAGTAAATTCCAACCCAAATAGAGGCTAAAGAAAATGATGCGCCCCCGGCCACCCAGCTCATGCCTACACAAAGAAGCGGTCCAAGACACAAAAAAATTGCAAAATCACCAAGCATCCAGTGACCAAAGCCCCAGCGCAAATGAGAATATCCCATCACTCCCA
>MEPT01000015.1:13173-13445 GCA_001769925.1 Bdellovibrionales bacterium RBG_16_40_8 | reverse complement strand
AAAACCGGCAATGCAAATAAACCCGCCACCACAAGAAATGATATATACAAACGTTTTACCGTAATTGCGCGTAGCCAACCATTTTGTATTACGTGGCTACCGCCTTTTTCGCTAAGACGATCAACTCCGCGCATATGGTCGATAAAATCATTGCGACAAAAAACTGCTCCATGCAAAAAAAATAACGATATTAGAGAAAAGACTACATTACGAACATTAGCCAAATTGGTAAGAGACAATCCCGTAGCTACAATTGCCGGAGTTATGGTTAA
>MEPT01000015.1:6477-13136 GCA_001769925.1 Bdellovibrionales bacterium RBG_16_40_8 | reverse complement strand
AATAAAAACGAAGGCCGTGCAATATCACTTGCTGGTACAACCTGAAAAGTTATTTTCTCAAATTCACTATTAACATTAAAAGTACGCACCGGTAGCGCCCTATTTGTTTTCGAAAACTCACCCGTTAAATACGTGTTAAACTTTGGGCTAGAGCGCTCAAGCGTTATAAACTCACCAGTTTCCATAGTGCTTAAGCCTTTCTCCAATAAAGAATGCCCGGCAAACCATGCAAATCATTAAGCAATGTTTTTGTCTCAGGAGCCAGTAATTTACTAAGTTCTTCACAATGATGATCGTAAAGTTCAATAACCTTTTTATTGTGTATATCAAAATCATCAAGACGCGCAAAAAAGTCTGCTTCGCCTATAGCATCATATACGTCAATCATGTTTTGGCTTTTTCTAAAATCAGCTTTTTGCTTTTCATTTAACCCTTGAGTTAAAAATGCCGCAAAAGAATTCATATAGCCTGATTTAAGATCTCCAAGAACTATCTTGCCTTCGTAGTTGCGAACATCAAAATCTAGCAAATCGTCGCTACGTTGAAATAATAGCCCAAGAAGCCCGCCCATTTCTTCGAGCACGCGATGAATTTTTTCATTGTAATTTTCAGCTATAATAAATGGAGCTCGCATGCACCACTTAAATAGCGAAGCTGTTTTTAAATCATGCACTCGATCAAGTTGTGTGAGGCTGACATCCCAATCTTCAATTAATGAATCTTGAATCCACTCACCCTCAAGTAGGTCAGAAATCATTTCGGCCGTATACTGTATTAACTCTAGATTGCCGTAACGACTAAGATTAACCATCACACGCGCTAAAAGGTAATCTCCTGCTAAAACCGCATACTCTGGCGTGTACTTTAACCACGCTGCTGTCTTTTCGCGGCGAAGGGGCGAGCGATCTACTAAATCGTCATGTAGAAGAGAGGCATTGTGAATAAACTCAATTGTCTGCGCCAGAAGGTGTATCTGCTCAGAGCTTAGCCGCAGGTGCTGCGAAATCTTCTGGATAAGCTTAGAGCGAAAGCCCTTACCATGAGAAAATAAATCGCCATAAAGAGCATTAAGCTTTGGTAAGTAACTTGGAAACTCTTGAGACTCATAAACCTTTAAATTCATCGCCGAGAAAATACGTGCTTTCTCCCTATAAAGCAAGGCGTCATTAAAAGGTGCCAGGCACTTTTATGTGTCGCAAGTGCGTCAAAAATATAGTAACAGCTGAAATTAATAGAGGAAATATGAAGCCCATTTATGAAACAAATATACTTATAAATTTTAGAGATGCTGACCCTCAGGGTATTCTCTACTTTGCTCGTACCTATGATTTAGCTCACAACTGCCTTGAAGCATTTTGGGCGCAGACATCGCTGGGATGGAATTTTTGGTTCAAAAACCCCGAGTTTGCCGTACCACTGCGCCATTCGAATTGCGATTATTTGCATGCCATGCCAGCAGGCGAAACCTTTAATGCTCAACTTGCTGTGGCGAAGATAGGCGAATCGTCTGTAGAGTTTATCTGTAAGTTTACAAAAAAAAATGGATCTATCTGCGCGCAGGTCTCAACAACCCACGTTTTCGTCGATCGCAAAACTTTTACAAAAATTAGTGTTCCAGACATTGTAAGATCTTTTTTGCAGACATTGTAAGATCTTTTATACAGTAGCCTATAATCCGATTTTTGATTTCAGATCACCTATACGAATTTTACCGAGCTCAGAAACCGGCAACTCATCAACAAAATAAGCGGCGCGAATCTTAGCCACTGGCAAAACTATACGATTAAATTCATTGATCCACTCTGACGCCTGAACGCAAGCAGAGGCCGTAAAAGCCACTATTATTTCAAACCCACGACGCGCATCTGGCTGGGCAAATAAAGCAAACTGCGTCCCGGCTATTTTAGCCAGCTGCACTCTTAACTCGGTAAGATTTACCAATTCTCCTGAAATTTTCACCTCATCACGATCGCGGCCGTGAGGTATAATAATTTTACCTTTTTCGCCTTCAAGTTTTTGCACTTCCCCGAGATCAGCAGTTACGTACCACTCACATGGCCACCACAATACGCTCACTTGATCGTTTTGCCATTTAGCCTGAGCTGTAAAAAGAGCCGGAGAAGAAATAGCCAAATACTCGCCATTCATTGCCTTTACATCAACATGTGAAAGCATTTTCAAAGAAGGAATATCGTCTTTATTTAAAGACTCAAGAGTTGCTGTTGCAATCTGCGAACAACATTCAGTCATACCGTACGTAGGCAACAAACGAAACCCCAATGAGCGAGCGTTTAAATATAAATCATCGTCAAGTTTGGCGCCACCCACAAAAATAGCTCGCAAAGATTTTGGCGCTGGCGTACCTAATTTAACCAAATCATGCACTTGTGTTGGCACTAATGACGTGAGTGTGGCCTTTTCATCTTTCACCCATTTATGAAATGATTCAGCCCTCCAAATATCATTTGCGCGATCTACAACTCTAGTATTGAGCAAAAAAGCACGTGCATAAATACTTAAGCCACTAACATGAAATGTAGGCAAAACATTAAGCCAAATGTCTTTTTTTGTAGCATTTATGTGAGCGTTCACAGCTTCAGCAGATATCAAAAAAGCGGCTTTGCTTAACGCATAAAGAGTGAGAGATTCAGTTGAACCCGACGACGCAAGCCAAATATGAGCGGCGCGATGAGGCAAAGACGAAATGTTCAAATCTCGCCCCGATGATGATTTTGGACGCTTTGGATTTAAAATCAAATGAGAAAGATCTGAACCCCAATCTATAAACTGATCTTTACTCATAGAAAATCACCCTATCTCGTGCCAAGATTGTTTTTCTAAAATCTTGTCAAATCCAAACCCGAAACCATCTGGAGGCAAAATATATGGCCCATCATTTTTAATGGCCTCTTGAAATTCTGTGTTTTCATAAATATCATGATGCTGTAAGCCACAGGTTAGAATTTTTTCTTTCGCCTCATGATAAAATGACTGTGCAGTATAAAGTGCTGCCATCTGCCCAACTGGGAAATCCATATGATTGGTAAAAACAAATTTCTTATCTGAATTTGAAAATTTATCGAAAATCTTAGCAGGATCTTGAATTGCAGGCTTGATAATAACCACACGAGCACCCTCAGCGCCTGTTGAAAGTGGATCTGCTGCTAAATCTAGTGCAAAAGCAACGTTTCTTTTTTCGCTTACCTCGCGCCACTCTTTTGCATCATAACCAAAAGGGTCTTCTATAAACTCTAAACAAGGCCTTAACCATTTTTGATTTTTATCAAACCAATCAACAAATCGGTCACGAGAAAACGAAGCATTAAAATCTAAACGCAAGCGTGATCGATTTGAAAGGCGATTTGACAATTTCTCAACCTTTTCTGTTTCATATGCGATATCTCTGCCCATTTTAATTTTAAATTCAGAATATCCGGCGGATTCAATTTTCTTAATTCGTTCAATATCAAAACGATCAATATCGTAAATCAGAAAATGATTTTTAATTTTTACCGTTTTATCGTAAAGACTCGCATTTTTAGCTCTGGCTTCAGCATCTGCTCGTGCAAAAAATAATGAGCGAGCCCCTAAATTAGAAGGCTTTGACATTGCAATGTGTTTAAGTTCAAATTCAAGTGGACGATCACCCATCTCTGCAAATGGACAAACATCTGCGTAACCAACAGCATCGTCTTCGAAACGAATTCTTAAAAGTGCACCCTTACGAAATTTTTCTCTAACTTTGCTATTAAGTAGTCCCTTAGGACTAAGCTGATAAGGAGAATACCATATTTTCATATCAAGTATAATCCTAGCGAAAAAATCAGACCGAATCCAGAGTGAAGTAGCACTGATTTTTCAAGAGCTTGATTGTATAGCGGAGAAGGTTCATTAATTACAATCTGGCGCACAACAGATGCGGCTAGAGGTAGTAGTAATAGCGGCAAAAGCGTTAGCCAATTTTTTGTATTCTTGTACCAAAAAAATTGCAAAATAAAAGTCAGTAATATTAGCGCGGCAATTTCAATTCTAACAAAATTTATGCCGAATCTTACTGCCAAAGTTTTTTTTCTGGCTTTGCGATCTTGATTAATATCACGTAAATTATTAATTGCTATAAGTACTGCCGATAAAAATCCAATTTGTGTACCAAGAACCATGGCCGACATGTCATAAGTACCAGTCTGCAAATAATAGACCCCGCCTACAGAGATTATACCAAAAAAAAGTATAACGAATAAATCACCTAGACCAAGGTAAGCTAGCGGCCATGGACCACCCGTGTACGAATAGGCTAAAAAAAGTGATAAGACACCAATCAGAACTATTGGCCAACCCCCGTGACTCACTAATAAAACGCCAGAGAAAAACGCCATTATCAAAAACACGCCAGCACCAACCATTATTTTTTTCTTCGAAATTAAACCAGTCTGCGTTACTCGCTTTGGGCCGATACGTTCGTCATTATCTGCGCCTTTGGCAAAATCAATGGCATCGTTAATAAAATTTGTCGCTATTTGAATACAAAGCGCAGAAAACAAACAAAGACCAGACACCCACCATATAACCGAAAAACCATTAAAACTAACAAGTACGGTTGCGGCTACGACCGGCATGATCGCGGCGGTAAGAGTTTTAGGTCGAGCAGCAATAAACCACGTTTTCATTATAATATTACCTGTCGGCAGTTATCCATCGATTTATCTACTCACTACCCAACTACGGAAATCTCGGAAATTTGGTAAATTCAGGCTCTCTTTTTTCAATAAATGCGTTTTTACCCTCTTTGGCTTCTTCAGACATATAATAAAGTAAGGTTGTGTTGCCAGCTAAATCTAAAAGTCCTATTTGACCGTCACAATCGGCATTAAGTGCAGATTTTAAACAGCGAAGTGCAAGTGGCGACATTTTTAGCATTTCACGACACCAAGACAAAGTTTCGTGTTCAAGTTCTGTAACTGGAACAACCTTATTCACTAATCCCATTTCTAATGCTTGATCTGCATTGTATTGACGACAAAGAAACCAAATTTCTCGCGCTTTTTTCTGCCCCACGATACGCGCTAGGTAGCTAGAACCAAGGCCACCATCAAAACTACCCACCTTGGGGCCAGTCTGGCCAAATTTTGCATTGTCAGCTGCTATTGTGAGATCGCACACAACATGAAGCACGTGCCCTCCACCTATAGCGTAACCTGCCACCATGGCTACAACTGGTTTAGGCATTGAACGAATAATTTTTTGTAAATCAAGAACGTTGAGTCGCGGTACACCATCTGAGCCCAAGTACCCGGCATGACCGCGCACTCTTTGATCGCCTCCGGAACAAAAGGCCTCTTTACCTTCGCCAGTTAATACAATCACGCCAATTTGCGAATCATCGCGGCAAATCTCAAAGGCATTTTTTAATTCTTCAACCGTAATCGGTCGAAACGCATTATGCACCTCGGGGCGGTTAATGGTTATTTTTGCAATTCCGTCTTCGGTACGTTCAAATTTTATATCTGTGTAGTCTTTGATTTTTAGCCACTTTTTTTCAGTGGTTTTTTCAGTAAGCATAATTTCTCCGTCGTTATGATAAACTCAAATCACGAGCGAGTTGTTCTGCAAGTTTACCAGGTTGATCAAAAATTACTCGGTGCCCAGAACCCTCTATCACATGATAGTCATTAATAAAACCCGCATTGCGCAACTCTTGAAACAGATGAACATATTTTTCGTCTTTTTCGCCAGTATACCAATGGAGTTTGGGGCGCAAGTTCGCTAGCTCCTCTTCAGCAAAATCTTGGTAACCCAAAGACCAATTAACTAGGGTTTTAGCAAGCACCGGTCTATCAAAGTCAGCCTCAGCGCGCTGAGGCTCGCCACCGCCGATAAATACTGGTTGCTCATTCCAGAGGTGAACAACTTCTTCCCAGGGTAGTTTAATAAATTTTTCAGCCCACTCTTTGTCAGATTTTAAACGAATTGCTTTATTCTCATCACCAACCAGCCCAGGGTGAGCAGAAATTAAAATAACCTCATCCCATAAACCTGGCTTATCCATAGCCGCCTGTAGCGCTAATCTGCCACCTAAAGAATACCCGAGTAAAATATTTCTTTCTTGGTGACTACTTTTTTGTGACTGATTAAATTTTTTTGCCCAGTCTTTCATGGTTTTTAGCGATGCACTTTTTAACTGCACAAAAATTTCTGCAGGCTGAATTTCTACCAGCGGAGCTATATCATGCATTGCCAGACGAAACTTAGCCCAATCATCTGCTTTACCTAAAAATCCGTGTAATGCTACAATTCGTGTCATTTAATTGCCTTCAAATAATCTACCCAAAAAGCCGCAGTCTCTGCGTTATTAGGTTGTATTTCTATAATTGTTGGAGAGTTATTTAACTTCAATTCTGAAGCTTCATTAATTTTAATATATGACCAACCAAACATCTCAGCCCATTTAGAAAATTCAAAATTATGCTCATTTAAAAAATTTTTATCATGAAACATATGATTAAAAATTTGCCCGCCCCCATTATTAACAACGACTATGCGCAGGCATAAGCTATCAGCTGAAGCTGTAAAGGCTAAAGCACTAAGATCATAAAGCGCACTCAAGTCACCAAGAATCAACCAATTTTCTATATCGGCGCGCGCTCGACCTATAAAAGTGG
>MEPT01000015.1:0-6454 GCA_001769925.1 Bdellovibrionales bacterium RBG_16_40_8 | reverse complement strand
TTGCACATACTGTAAAATTTTTGTCTTCATAGGTTGCAGCCAGATCCCATTCACGAATTGGTAAACTGTTACCAAGCATAACAAGCGAGCGTTTAGGAATTTGCTCTGAAATCCAACGAAAAAAACTTGGCTCAGCTTGTGAAAATTCTGCAAGCCTTTCTGAGTCTTCTTGCAGATATAAACAATCATCTCCTAGAATATTTTCTCCGTGAGAATATTTTTGTGTTTTGTAACTTTCTAAAAAAACTGAGTAGTTAATTGTTGGCGATACCTCACGGGCTAAACCAGAAAAAGGTAAATCGCTAACAGATAAAACCAGCACATCGCGTAGCTCATCTTCTAAATCTCGCCAAAAACGTAGCGTCGGCACTGAACCTATACGAATAACTGAATCAAAATTATCGCGAAATTTTTTTTCAGAAAAAAGTCTCTCGCCACTACGAAATGAAAGGGCCGAAAGGCCTACAGATTCGCGAAGACCCGATTGTGCCTCTGCATATATGGGTGCAGATATCATTTTAAGAACTTCGTATATTGAACTTCGCACTGATTGTGGCAGTGAGCCCAAAATCACTAACGGTCGTTTAGATTTATGTAAAAAATCTACCAATTTGTCTGATAATAACACTTTTTCAGTATTTGATTTTTCAGTAGATAAACTAGCTGTACGTGGCTCTTTATTAACCTTGACCGCAAAATCACTTAAAGTAGCTTTTTCCTCAAGTAAGGGCTCTGAAAAGCAAATATTTATGTGCGTAGGCGCATTATCTGCAATCTGAATTTCACTTAACTCGCTAAGCGTTTCAATATCGAAGGTTTTTTCTACGTAATGAGAAAATAGCCCTACCTGCTCTATAGCTTGAGGAGAAGCACTGCCACGATAATTTTTGGGGCGATCTGCAGTTACTAAAATAAGCGGAACTCTTGAGTAATATGCCTCAATTGCTGCTGGTAAAAGTTCTGCAGCCGCCGTTCCTGAAGTCGTAATAACTGCCACTGGCCGCGTTTGTCGACGAGACCGACCAAGAGCAAAAAAACCGGCCGCGCGTTCTTCAAAAAAATAATTAACCCTAACGCCTTTTGCCTGGCTTAAAACCTTAACTAGTGGAGCATTACGTGCTCCGGCGCAGAGTGCAAAGTCACTAATTCCAAAATGAGCAAGCGACTTAATTAAAGTAGACGCAATTTCTAGGTTCATAATCCTAAAATCTTTCTAATAGAATCTCTCTTAAGAGTGAGCTCTTGCCATTCACTTTGCAGATTACTGTCTTGAACTATTCCGCATCCGGTACCAATAGAAATTGTACCATCTTCACTCCACTGCAGATTACGAATTGCCACCAAAGCGACAGACTTGCCTGTTGGACTTACAACTCCAAACGGCGCCCCAAAGCGCGCACGTTTTATTTGGCCATCACATTCTTTCATGTATCTCCAGTCAGAAGTAATCGGAGAAACCCCTAGGGCCGCAGTAGGGTGAAGTAATGAGCAAGCTTCAGCAAACAATGAAATTGGCTCTAAAGGCTTGTCAAGCTCGGCTAGCAAATCTGTGCGCAAATGTGAAATAGTGCCTAAATCCCAAACATAAGTTGGCGATATCTGCAACTCTCCAAAATTCACAAGCTTTTTTTTAAGACCACTTACTACTAACCCATGTTCGTACATTTCTTTCTCGTCATTTGATAAAGAATGTTCGCCCTCTAGTTTAGAATTACGTGTGCCTGCCAAAGCCATAGTCACAAGTTCATAACTACGAATATCGTAAGTAAATAAAATTTCTGGGCTTGCTCCAATAACCCCTTCTGTTGGCGTAAGGTAACCGTAAGCAGTTTGCTTATTAGCATTCATAAGTGTCTGGCGTATAAAATAAGCACGCATAGCCTTGGTCATCGACCCAGCAGCTATAGAAAAAACTGCCGGCACGGCTTTATTAATTTCTTTTTTATTTATAGAAGATTTTATTTTTTTAAAGGTTTCAGTAAATTGCTCAACGTCTGGATCAACAAAACGCAGGTCAAGTTTGGGTAAAGAAGCATACTTTTCTAAAGATTTAACAAGCTCGGCCGTTTCGCAGACCACCGCCTGTTCGTAAACTACCCAAGGTTTTTTATCTTCTAGATAATAATCTGGAACAAAAAACTGCACTTTATTTGGTATCGCATTATTTGATTTTTTTGGGCGTCCCCAGGCCACTAAGCAGCGCTGGGGGCCAAGTCCCATAAACCAGCCATTACCCAAAAAATCATCTATGTCTGCACTTTTCATGTTTTGCGACGCATTAATGGGCACGAATAAGCTCCTATACAGATGAGTTGTTTAGCTAAAAATCTTGGAGTTGTAACGCACTTTGAGGTATGTGTATGCGTTATGAAAAACATCACGACCACCGTGCAAGTGGGCTCGTATAGCATCGGCAACTCAGATTTCGTTGTAGTGGCGGGACCTTGCTCTATTGAATCTATGGAGCAGTTCGCAGAAACAGCAGAGTTTGTGAAAGGCTGTGGTGCAATGATGCTACGCGGCGGAATGTTTAAATTGCGTACAAACCCTAACACCTTTCAAGGAATGGGCAAAAACGCCTTCTCTATCGCCCGCGAAGTTAAAGAAAAAACCGGTATGCCCTTTATTTCTGAAATTACAGACCCTAGGCAGGTTGGCGACCTGGTGGAGCTTGTAGATGTATTTCAGGTTGGCTCTCGCAATATGCATAATTACGCTCTTCTTAAAGAACTCGGACAAGTTAATAAACCAGTACTTTTAAAAAGAGGATTTTCTGGTCTTATCAGCGAATGGCTATACTCCGCCGAATATGTAGCAAAAAACGGCAACAACAATGTTATTTTGTGCGAACGCGGTATTCGCACATTCGAAACGGCAACACGAAATACATTTGATGTTAACGCTATTGCCTACATTAAACAAAATACTCCTTTTCCGATTTTAGCTGATCCGTCTCATGGCACTGGCGCTAGTGCCCTGGTTACACCTATTGCTCTAGCAGCAGCCGCCGCAGGAGCTGATGGAATTATTGTCGAAGTTCATCCACGACCAGATGAGGCGCGCTCTGACGGTTTTCAAGCGCTAACACTGCCAATGTTTGAAAACTTAATGAAAAAACTTGAACGCGTTCTTACGGCACTTGATCGTAAATTTTGTCGACCTTCATGAACTCACCAAACGCTGAATATATTAAAAATCTTTTTGGTTCTATATCTGGCACTTACGATAGAGCAAATGATGTAATTACATTAGGGCTTGTGCGCTTATGGAGAAAAAAACTTGTGCAAATAAGTGGCGTTAAAACAGGGCAAAGTGTTCTTGATTGCGCCACCGGCACTGGTGATCTCGCTTTAGAATTTAAAAAAGTTGTCGGCGAAAGTGGCCGAGTGGTTGGCACTGATTTTTGCGAAGAGATGTTGGCTTTAGCGCCCGAAAAAGCAAAACGGCAAGGTCTTGATGTGACTTTTGCAGTTGCTGACGTGCTCGCACTGCCCTACGCCGACAAAGAGTTTGCTGTTACCTCTATTGCTTATGGCATTCGCAATGTTTCTGATCCAATATTGGCTTTACGAGAAATGGCCCGCGTTACTAAGTCAGGCGGCGCAGTGATGATTTTAGAAACTGGTGAAAGTAAAACTCCAGTAATTAATAAATTTATAAATTTATATTTTTCGCAGGTTGTACCACGATTAGGCGGCTTAGTTTCTGGTAAGCGCTCAGCTTACAACTATCTACAAAACTCTTCGCGAACTTTTCCGTCAGGCGATGAATTTTTGACACTTATGCGTTCAACTGGCGCTTATTCACACTGCGAATGCCACACCCTAATGGGCGGCGCCAGCTATATCTATAAAGGTACGCCGTAACCTTACCCCCAGTTATATGTTATTTGGCGGATTTGAATTAAAAATTATCGAGATAAAATAATAAATACTGGTGCTGATTAGTTTTTAATAAAAATCTACAGGTTCGCCAATTAGTGTGGCGAACCCGTAAGGCAATTTATGGACAAGAGTAGCTGCCATATATTGAAATTATCGACACCGAATTCGTCTTGAAATGGATCGTGATCTTGAAAAAGCGGCGCTCGCCTTCTAGCCCCTGATCAGTGATCACGCATTAGCATAATGCGCAAAAACTAATCTGCTTTCGTATTGAAGTTAAACTAATTAAAAGAGTAAATAATGCCAAAATTTATATTTTTGATTGAAGCTATCGGCTTACCTGTGATCGGATCTTTTTCGCTTTTTGTATGACCAATTTGCCCAGACAAAGCCCAATTATTATTTAGATAATAACTTAAATTAAAATACGCCGTATGGCTAATGGCATCGGTGACGGCAGATTGATTTTCTTCGAATTCAACGCCGAGATCAAAGTTTTCAAACTCATAGATGATACCAAATGCATTTCTATAATTTATCAGTGAGCCAGTTAGATTAAGTGTGCTTTCAGAAAAAATTAAACCAGCAGCTACAGAGGCAAGTCTATGTAAATCTTTTTCATAAAAATATTTTTCGCGACTGATGCTAAATCTCCAATGTTTGAGACCAGAGTAATTAACTTTAAAAGAAATAGATTTCGATTCACTTTCAGCAGGGGTAATTTTACCAAGTATAACAATATCTGGAAAGACAATAGTACCTATGCCTGGGCGAATACCAAACCCCCACTTTGCAAAACTAAAATTATACGGAAGAAAGATGTTTCGTACTTCAAGACTATTTTGTAGCCCCCAGCGTTCAAATTCGAGTCCTGTATTAATCAAATGATTCGGACTATAGTGTACCCCGATGTGGCTGCTATTAGAAGTGCGGGTGACTTGGTCATTGTTGCGTATGCTCGATAAGCCACCGCCGATACTTATGTTAATATTACGAGTAAAATAAAAATTACCATCAATAATAGTATTGCTACCTTTTTCAGAGTCGGCCCCTAAATTTACCCCTATAGATGAAGGAGAACCCTCATCAGTTTTCTCATTTTCTTTTGAATCAGCCCATGCTGGTAGATAGAGGCAAATAAAAACATTAAACCAGATGAATATTTTCATAGCAGATTTAATTGTTTTGACGCTGCCGACGGCGCATACGCTGGTTACGAAAACGTGAACGCATTTTTTGACGTTTTTCTGGTGAGAGCTTTTGCCAGCGCTGTAATTTACGGCGCAAGATCTCTTGTCTTTTTGGTGGCAATTTGCGCCAACGTACAAAATTGTTACGAATTATGGCTTGCCTATCTGGAGGTAAAGATCGATAGCGACGAAAAGCGGCTCGCAGATTACTGCGTTGTTCAGGTGTCAGCTTACGAAAGCGGCGCCATTTTTTACGGAGCCCTTCTTTTTGTTCTGGCGTTAAACTAGCCCACTTTTTACGAAGTTCTTCTTTGTTATTAGTTTCATCAGCCCAAGAAAAATCTGCGTTGAAAAAACCGCTTGATAAAAATAATGTTAGTAAAAATTGCCGTCTGTTTAAATTTAATTTGTGTAACTTACTCATGGGCGGCCCCTTTAATATTAACAAAACTGCTCACAATGGCACTGCTACTTCTATTGTTTCTGCTTTCGTCTTTTTCTGATTCATTGTTTTCGTTTTTGTCTAGATTTTCAATTTGTGTCCAGTCATTTTCATTTTCAATGACATCCATCTCTAGCAAAAAATCTAGATTTTCAACGATTTGTTCGTCTTCTTCGTTCATGAGTCTAAATCTCCGGTTTCGTCATTGAAAGCTTCAATAATTTCTAAATCTTCGAAAAGATCAAGATCACCCAATAGTTCAGGATCAGAATTTAATAATTCGAAATCTTCTTGCACAATTTCAGACGGGCGTTTGACGACAAAAATAACGGCAAGAGCTGCAGCAGCAAAACCGGCTAAAAATTTCCAGCGTGAAAACAGCCGTCGCTCAGGTACTAGTGCCTGCAATTCTTTTTCGGCAGCAGTCATAACCTGAGCTTCGTATTCAGGACGCACCGATTGTCTAAAAAATTCAGTCCATTTTTTCACCGTGAACCTGCAAGTTTAATGCGTGCCCTAAAAATTAGTGATTTGATCGCCGAAACAGAGGTGTTTAGTTCGTTCGCGATGTCTTCATAACTTAGGCCTTCGACGGCATAAAGAAGAAGCGCTACGCGTTGTGTATCTGGTAAATTTTCGATAGCCTTTTTGACACGTTCTACATCTTTTTGCTCTAAAATTTCATTCTCAAATGAGTGTGAGTCTGGAATATCACCAGACAACTCTGAATCGGAAATATGTACTAGGCGCTTTTCGGAGCGAAGGGTGTTAAGACATTGGTTGCGTATCAGCGTATAGACCCAGGCGGTGAAGTGGCCTTGTCCGTTGTAGCTTGGTGAGAGTTTTATCACTTTCATCCAAATTTCTTGAGTGATTTCTTCGGCACGCTCCAGCGATTTTAAATACTTTTGTGCATACCCCAGCATGTGCCCAGCGTG
>MEPT01000014.1:10359-16613 GCA_001769925.1 Bdellovibrionales bacterium RBG_16_40_8 | reverse complement strand
TTTCCAGGCAATGTCTTCTCAGATTTGAAAGACACGCTCTGTGATGCGGCTTTAAATATTTGCAAGAAAATAAAATTATTTTCAGGCATGGCGCACATAGAATTTCGATACTCCGATGCCGGCCCGAAAGTTTTAGATATAGGTCTTCGCCTCGGTGGCGCGGGCCTAACACATCAATTAGTTGAAATATCTACTGGAAAAAATTTAATTAAAGCCGTACTGGCAGAGTTTTGCGACATGAATCCGAATCAATTTCTAATAAAATGTCGTGATGATCTTTGCTTATTGTATCTAGTTCAAGTTGAGAGCGGCGGGCAAGTTAAATCGCTACCTTTGTTCAATATAAGCGAAGACGGAGTTGAAGTTATAGAAAAGTCATTTTTTATTAAACCAGGCGATACACTTAGAAGTTATCCTAACTTTTCAGGCGTTCCCGGATATGCCCTAGTCCAAATTCAAAAAAATGATCAAAGCGCTTACGCAAAAGCTAATCGAATCCTAAATCATTTGAGATCAAACGAAAAGGTTATTTACTTATGAACCCAATGGCTAATCTCTTAATGGTTTATTTAATACCAGTTTTTACCTCCCTTAGTTGGCTGCTAGGCGGCGTTTTAGTTTTGCAACTTTCTCCGTACTCTCTTAGTATATCTCGCACCGCGATTGTTGGAGTTTTGCTATTAATATACTTCCTGGTATTTAGCAGAAAACCTCTCCAGACTATTGCTAAAACCTCAACTTGCTGGTGGATTGACCAAGCAATTCTCGCTATTAGCGGCAGAACAATTTACTATTATTACAGCTCTAAAGCTCTCCTATCCATTTCACCATTCGAAGCAATATTAGTAGCATCATTTTTACCAATAATAATATTATTCTTTAATAAGATATTCAAAATATCGAATGTGAATACATTAAGCCTCGCATTAGGACTTCTAGCTTGCGCTTTAAATATTTATACATTAACGATATATTCAACCGACAGATTTTCAGGATTTGGCACCGGACATATTGAAATGCTCATCGCAATATCTGGGTTTGCCTTTCATACTATTTATTATAAAGCAAAAGTGAAAGAGTCCTCTCCCCTACTGCCATTAGCCGTACAGTTTTTGATTGGCGCAATAATAATGTTACCATTTACAAAAACCAATTTTTTAGCTGAATTTGGTCATTTACAACTAGTCAGCTGGGGTCAGTTTACGTTCTATTCATTAGTGTGCGGCCTCTTGCCGTTTGTATTCTTGCATTACGCATTACAAATGCATTCGCCATTTTTGATAACAACCATATCTATGTTGGCCCCAGCTTTTGCCATAGTCTTTAAAAGCATTTATCAAGAGCAACCATTAAATATGTGGTTTATTATATGTACTATTGCTACATGCTCACTTGCAGTACTCACACTCACAGCTAATAAAACTTCAACTCTAAAATTAGGAGAAAAAAAATGCATAGAATAACATATTTCACCCTGACAATTCTCTGCTCTTACAACGTAGCTGCAGCAGATAATAAAATTATTGGTTACGGTTACTCTGACGCCGTCCTCCCAGCTAAAAACCAAGAGCTTTTTTATATGGGATTTGAGGTCGGATTTGATTCAATCCTCGGTAAAGATGCTGCAAAAAAATATGTACAAGTAGAAAAAGTTGCTGATGGCTCACAAATGGGCGCCGATACTGCTGCCATGAAATTAATAAGCAATAAAAATATAGTTGCTTTAGTTGGATTCCCAACAAGTCACGAAGCATTACTTGCTGCGCGCTTAGCAAAAGAGAACAAAATAATTAGCTTAACTGCTGGCTCGGGTCATTCTGCATTAGCTGACTTCGGCCCCATGGTATTTTCAACAGGTGAATCTATGTCACTGTCAGTTAAGATTATGATTGAATTTATTAAAAAGAATTTTGAAATGGACACGGGACTCGTAATCAGCAACCCAGATGCTGTTTTCTCTAAAAACCAAGAAACCGTAATTAAAAAAATAACAACTGAAGAAGTTCGTTACAAGCTCAATCTTGAATACGCTAGCTTAAGCTCGACACAGCAATTATCTGACAAATACATTAATATGCTCAAGACTGGTAAAATTAAATACATCGTTTTAACCTCATATCCAGATGAAAGTGCAAAGATAATGGATCAACTTGAGCAAACAAAAGTTGATTTGCCGATTATAACAAATTCATCTTGGAACGCTGGTGATATTGAGTACATTCGCCGATTTATAACAAAACGCAAATCGCCATTCTACAGCGCGACTCCATGGTCTAAATTGTCCAAAGCCTGGCAGACCTTTGAAAAGAATGTAATTAAATTCTATGGAAGAAAATCAACTAGTGAAATGGGTTATGGCTATGATGTGGGAGTTGCAATCGCCACTGTTATGAAAAGAGTCACGGAACCGCGTACTCGAGAAAATATGCTTAAGGCATTTCAATCCAATGTCTGCTTCGACAACACCAGCGCGGGTCGCTTGTGCTTTG
This sequence comes from Bdellovibrionales bacterium RBG_16_40_8, assembly GCA_001769925.1. Classification (GTDB taxonomy): domain Bacteria; phylum Bdellovibrionota; class Bdellovibrionia; order Bdellovibrionales; family UBA1609; genus RBG-16-40-8. Next base: position 14,124 of record MEPT01000014.1, on the reverse strand, counting down.
ATGCCAATGGCGGTCATAGCGATCGCCGGATTCATATGGTTAAATTTACTAAAAATGACTTCGTAGAGGTTGAACAGTGAGATTAATTAATAAAAATTTAATACCAAGCACACGATTTCCAATTCTAAGACGATTACTAATGTTTCAGTTTTTATTATTGATTGCAGGAATGGCATTAGTTATTGGAGTTTCATTTTATAGCTATAGGCTTAAACTCACCTCGGCCACCAAATTAGCTCGTGATGAGATTCAAGTCGCCGTTCAACCTAATGTAGATAAATGGCTAGCCTGGCACTTAGTTGGCCTAGAGGATTCATTAAACTTAGATTTAGAAAAGTTTAAAAGCAACTACCCCATTAAAGAAATTAAATTGATAAGAAATGATACATTTAATTCACAAAGACAATCCCATGACTTAGAACTTGCACTTAATCCAAATGAGACGAACAGTTATTTAGTTACTGTGACTTTAGATCAGGTCGCAATATCTAAAAAGCTTCAGTATGCCGGAGAATTAATTCCAATAATATTTATACTCGGCATAGTTTTTTGCCTAATGCTCCTATACTCCCAAAAATATATTCTAGAAAATATACATACTCCGCTTATTGCTCTTGCCCAACAATTTAAGGACTATAACAATGGCATTGAAATTAAATCTAGCAACATTAAAGCTACCGGTGAAATAAAACAGTTTGCATTAGATATAACAAATTTATTTAAAAGCACCATTGAGTTGAAAACTCAGGCTGCGGGCTGGGAAATAGCCGCTCAAGTCGCGCATGATATTCGGTCACCACTAACTGCTCTAGGTGTAATTGAGAGAGAGTTATCAAGTTTACCTGAAGAGGTTCGCGTATTGTTAAGGCAATCTATAAATCGGATTCGTGATATCGCAAACGAACTTGTTGCCCATAACAAAAAGAATACACATGTTTTGACACAAAAAAATGAATTAGATGACACGCGTTCGCAAACCTTGCTTTCTAGCGTTATTGAGTCAATTACTAGTGAAAAACGATTAACCTTCAGACACAAGGTCGATATTGAAATTAGATCTGATTTCGATTCAACGGCGTATGGATTGTTCGCAAATGTGCAACCAGTGGAACTTGCGAGAATTATATCAAATCTAGTGAATAACTCAATAGAAGCCCTCCACGATACCGGGACTATAATTATTAAGTTATATCGTTGCCAGAATAATGCATGCATTGACGTAATTGACAATGGCACTGGCATACCCCCCGAGATATTGGCTGTTATTGGCGACCGCGGCATCTCATTCGATAAACCTGAGGGCTCAGGACTCGGGCTCCATCATACAAAATCCAAAGTACAAGCCTGGGGTGGATTATTTAAAATAAACTCTACATATGGGCATGGCACTACAGTTACTCTAAGTTTGCCACTATGCGAGCCTCTCCGCTGGTTTACCCCATGTATAAATTTAGATAATATTCGCACCGTTGTAATTTTGGATGATGACCCCTCAATACATGGCTTATGGAATAAAAGATTTATTGAATATAAACATTTAAATGTTGTTCACCTCAACACCCCAGATGAATTTAATTCTTGGATTTCCGATTCATACAGTGAGTCCTTTCAAACCATTTTCTTATGTGATTATGAACTAAAAGGCTTCAAAACAACGGGTGCCGATCTAATTAAATCCGCAAATGTAATTCACAGATCTACACTAGTCACCAGTCGTTTCGATGATGCTAAAGTTCAAAAGCTCTGCGCTCAAGATGATATTAAGTTAATCCCCAAAGTTCTAGCACCTATAGTACCCATAATATGTGCAAAGGCTGGTGAGCAAGTAAGCCCAAAAAGCACTAAAGCGAAATATGATGCTGTTTTAATTGATGACGATTTGCTGGTACATGCTGTTTGGCAAATGGCCGCAAACGATTGCAAGCTAAATATTGTTTGCTACAAGAGTTATCAAGCCTTCTATTCAGACCGACTCAATATTGACATGACATCACCCGTTTATATTGACTCAGACTTGGGAGATGATCAGAGAGGTGAAAATTTAATACCGCAGATTTTAGAATTTGGATTTATAAATACGTTCTTGACTACGGGCTTTGAATATTCTCAGTTTTTAGATAAACCCTATATTCGCGTCGTAGGTAAAGAGCCACCATTTAAGACTATCCCAACTAATACATCAGCTCAAATAGACCGGCAGGGCACATAAAGTGGATCAATTATCTGAATTTAAGTCTAGACTTTACAATTATCAGTCAATTTTAAAATTCTGTTACGTAGGTGATGCGGGTGCGGCAGCCTGGAATAAGATGCGCGGTGATAAAAGTTTTCAGGTCGGCTCTCGTGAAATTTCAGTTCTAGAACGTTTACTAATAGTTGCTATGGATTTAAGTAAAAATTCACCAATTAACGTTTTACATATAGGCCCCGGCAACGGCATTGAAGTGCCACATATTCTGAAATATTTAAACGCTACACGTGGGGATCAATATAATGCTATTGATATAAGCGAATCTATGCTCAGTGATTTGAAATTAAAAATGAATGATTCATTCAACGCATGTAATATCAAATACAGCACTCATCTTCTTGATGTTGAAAGAGATGTTGATTTGATTAAATTCGCTGCTAACTGCCCCACCAACTACAAAAATGTTTACATTGCGACTGGCGAAGGAACCTTACTTGCAAGCGGCGTTGTTCCGGTCAATTTACGAAAAGTGATGAGACCAGGTGATTTAGCACTCTTCAATTTGGATTCAATTGGAACTGATTCAGAAAAAATATGTGCCGAGTACGATCAATCAAGTTTTAGAGAATTTATTACGGGCAGCTTAAGATATGCGAAAAATATCGGCCTAATTAAAGACTTAGCCGGTAAGTTTCATCCTACTGAATATGACCACAAAACAAGTCGCGTATCTTGCCGTTACTATTTAGAAGAAATCAAGTCTGATGTTCTATTGCTAGAGACTCTCAAGCCAAACTCTTTAGAAAAAGCTGAGATGTTTTTCAAGCAACTTGGGCATCAAGTTGCTTATGCAACTCAATATGATAATGCGGCCTTCGGTATTGTTTGCAAATAACTACCGCACGTTTCTCGCAATTTGCGTGATGAGAACCCCAAAATTTAAAATTTGGTAGCGGAGGAGGGCTGTTCTAGCGCTCTTTGCAAGCGCTATCGATTTCTACTGAATTCTCCTGAACCTGGGAACATGGGTGCAGTTTTAGTGAGGCTGTTGAATGCTTTAGTGATCCACAAGGTGTTCAATTGGTTGATAGAAAACACTCGGCCCATGAAGCACGCTTTTATTGGGTTGGCCAAACAAAATCCAGCAGATTACTCACCACTTGGTTTACGATGCGCGGCCCGAAAGTCCGCATCATTGGTTGCGTGTCCAATCCCAAACTCTTTTAAATAGACTACTCCGTGACTCCGTAAGTGACAAAAAAACTGAAGGATCACGTCTCGATCGTCTTGAAAATGAAGTCGAACGACTAAAGAAAAAGCTTTCGGCGTAAACCTCAACGGCATGGGCACGCTGGCGACATGAACTCGCGCAAGATCTCACCTAGTGATGTCGCACTTCGAAAACACAGGCCGAAAGCGACAGTCCATCAATTTTCTTATTAACATTATTTGTATTCTCTTGATCCAAATTCGCATCCCACTCATCAAGTAAAATGACTTTGGATGCAGCCTTATCCTTAATTTCATCAATGATGGCGATCAGTTTCTCACCGGTAGACAGCGCGCGCTCATCA
>MEPT01000014.1:3574-10289 GCA_001769925.1 Bdellovibrionales bacterium RBG_16_40_8 | reverse complement strand
ACTGCAAACGCTCTTTCAAAAGACAAAGAAGAGTTGATTTACCCGAACCATTCGGGCCTCGCAGCGTGAATCGCCCACCCTTTTTAATTAGCTCAAGACAATCACTTTCATTTCGAATATTAATTTCGACGCCATCACGGCTGAAAACAAGATCAGCCCAACGGATGACCCCCGCTGCTTTAGGCTCCTGTGAAAGTGCAGATAGTAGCCCTTGAATTTTGGTACGCAAGTTGGGCCACCTAGCTCCATAGGCAACTATATCACTCAAATTCTGTAGAGTTTGAATCTGGCGTGGCAATGTGGCGACAATAATTGCTAGCTGGGCCGCAGAACTTGAATTTTTACTAATTAACCATCCTAGCGTGCATAAGACTGGTAAAAGTGTCAGAACCATCGCAAAACTTGTAATCATCTCTACCGTAAAAATCGAATGCCATGCCGACTCACGCGATTGCTTTTGTAAACGATCAAATTTTTTATTCCAAAGATTAAGATTCCATGTGTTGCCGATTAAGACAGAATCCCATGACGCGGATAATGTTTGCATCATCGCAGTTCTATCTCTTTGAGCGATTTTAGCCTTAGCCTCTACAGCCCCTCTGGCAAGGAACAAAACGATCGTTACAATTGGCACTGTTATTAAATAAGCAACCACCAACTTATTATCAATGACGAGTCCAAGTGCCAAAACATTGAAAATAACGCTTAAGAGAATTGCGAACCAATCTGACACAAAAAAGACCGCCTCATTTGTGACAAGCCATGCTTCAGAATTAATATAGGGCTGTACGTTCGCCTTTAAATCCGGTGACGTTCGCTGCCTCGTCCATCCAAAATATTTTTTTTCAAACTGCGCGATGTAGTTTGCGAAAGTTGTATAGACCGAGTTACTTCTAAAATACCCCGACGCCGTACTCCGGATATAAGCCACAACAAGTGATAGGCAAAAAAGGATAAACCAAAAGAACGTATTGCCTCCGGTGACTATCGATTCACTCAAGCGCGCAATCCAAATGGTCGATGAAACCACTATTAATTGCTGCAGTAAAATGACCGCGAGCAACCCAGTAAAAAATCGATTATTAAGCAGTTTTATCATCTGCGACTCCGGTTAACTGTTGTATAATTCTTGGCATTACAACCTCTTTAACAAAATAATCTACATTTGCTTGTTCTTCAAAGCATTGCTTTGCTTTATTCTTTTGAAAAGATAAATAGCATCCGCCTGAACAGTAACCACCTATCGAGCACTCCCCACATTCAGGATTAGTAAACATATTATGAGCAAACCATTTGCTATTGTCAGGGCCGCCGCTGTCGACATTCCCCGTTATAAAAGCTTTTTTCCCGACGGTATAAGTACATCGAAAGGTGTCAAGGTCAGGGTCCACATAGACCACGCTGTCGGCTGGGGATGTTGCCCAGCAGAAATGCCCCTTGATTCGACCCAACTCTTTTTGATTAAATGACAGACCAAATCTTTCAGCCATGTAAAGACATGACTTAATAAACGCAAATTTTATATTTGAAGGCAAGCCCTGTTGCGCATCATATTCGATCAAATGATGAAGGAGCTCAGCCTCTGGCATAATTCCCTCGTAATTTGTTTCAAAGCGCCTATCGTCTACCCGACCGATTTCTAGGGTCACCAACTTATTATTTAGCCAGTTATTTTGGCTAGAGACCTCTAAAAAAAGCGGCAGCTGATCTAAATTTTTATGGTCAAGATTAATTGATACTGTAACCGGTATTTTAAGTCGTAGTAGCGCATTTACATTATTAATGATCTTTTGATAGCTTGGCCCTCGCACATGAATTCTGCGTGATTCATGATATTCTTTGCCACCATCTAAAGAGGTGAAAATGCGACCCATATAGGGTTTATAAATCACAAATAAATCAAAATATGCATTCAGTTCTACAGCATTGGTCGTTGCTGAGATCCTCATTTTGTTTAAACGTGCAAATTCGAAGAGTCTCTCAACGATTTGCCTCATTCTTGGCTGAAACACCTCGCCACCAAATAGATCGAGCACAGCCATCTTATTTGGATCAGCCTTTCGACGCCCCCGCAAATCTTGCTCTATGTAAGTTAATAGCTTATTTAACTTTTCATCACATATAGTTCGTCTCTTAAAATCTTCAGCATGCTGTTGATAACAATAGGTGCATCTATTATTGCAGGTGTATGTCGGACAAATAACATAGGTAATTGGGCTGTCAGCACAAACTTTACTGACTGAAGCCTGATACTTATCATTAAGTTTTTTTGTGTTTTTCCTAAAAAGACCAGAGAGAATTTTAATCTCAGATGAACTTAAATTTACGTTTTTCTTATAAATCTCACTCATTGTGCTCTTATCAACAACCGCTATTGAATCAGAAAAAGTGTCTATAAGTAGCACCGAATCATATTTTTCAATTGGGTAGGCCCTTACATGATCAAGATTTAATGAATCCGACAGAGGCGAAAGCATATCTTCGGCATCGGGCTGTCTTAACTTTCCTTTTTGATCTACGATTTGTATCATTTTATTCTCCGGTAAAAAAGCTCCCCGTCAACCGGGGAGCCTTTAAGGAATTAGTAACGACGGCCACCCAGACCGTTGCCGCCATCTCCCATTGTATCGCCCGCGCCGCACTCACTAGAAATCTCAAGCATAAGCTCAACTGACTCTTGATTAAACTCGATTCCGAGCTCCGCGCACAATGCGATAAGCTCTTCGTTTGAAATGGTGTTTGTCATGTTATCCTCCTATTAGTCTTTCGGAATTGAAAGTCTGTTGCTACTTATAGCAAGGCCGGGACCAAGCTTACTCATGCTCAAATCTAATAGGATTAGTTTTGGAGTACATTAACGGCTAAGAGGTCCGAGATTCCGGACCATCTTTTAGAATGCCGGGCAATGGGTTTGAACGGCCCCTTAGCCATGCAAAAGGAGATTAAAAAGATCAACCAATTTAGAAAATCAGTTTTTCCATCTCACTGACCACTGATTCTACCCGTTCGCCTTTCTAAATATAGGATTTGCCATTATTTGAGAATCCCACTTTTTCCCAAAAACCTGTGACTTCATTTAACTCTGAAACACCTAAAAGAAATCGTGTTATATTCAGATTATTAATAGCATATTTTTCTGTGGCGAAATAAAGAGATCTCCCAATCCCTTTCTCTTGAAACTCATCATCAACTAGCAGCAGCCCAATATACGCAGTGCCAATTATAGGGTGATCTTTGTGAAGATCGACCACTCCGAATAATTTGTCTTTGAGAAATGCCAACAAAAATACTTTTTCGTAGGTCGGCAAACAACTCTTTGGCTTATCTTGCATTTCTTTTTTTGCAAAATGATGAAGCACATCAGATCCATCAACTTTCTTAAAGTAGCTAGGTGATCTCTCAAATAAAGATTGTACGAGTGGCTCGTCGACTGTACTTGCTCGTTTAAGAATGATTTTATCACTTATCATAAATTTATCGGGAGCTGACCCAAGGCGGGTCTTTGCCTATCACGCCTTTTAGAAATGTAAGATGACTAAATTGCTCTTTATCATAACCCGTCGCCAAATAAATATTCTCACAGCCAAGATCATATACGCGCTTTGCGACATCTTCGCCACGCACACCGTCAGCGAGATTTACGTCGATATAAATATTTGCACTCAGAGGTGTGCGGTTCGCAACAACAAAGAAATCTTCAGGTTTGAAAAACACTTTTAGAGATTGCCCAGCGTCCTTTGCGGCGCCAGACCATGTCATGTGCACCAATTCATCGTCGTCAATGAGAATGGCATCTATACTTTCCGACGGGGCTATAAAAGAAATCGGCACAAGTCCTGCCATCCCTTTAGGAATCATCCGAACGCCCATATTTTGCGCCGTTTGGAGAATCTGAGGCTCCTCATATCGACTGGTCACTAAAATAGACTGCTTGCCAATGCCAAGAGTCTTAATAATATCGAGGCCGTTTTGCTTTTGACCTAAAAACTCATAGTCGACAAGAAACAGGACATCACGTGTTGCTACTTGCTTTTGATACCAGGTTTGTAAATCTGAAGGAGTTGAAAAGTGAAGCACTTCAATCCCATGTCTCTCCACCTGCGCCGAATCAAATCGCCCATCCCAAATTTGATGAATAGATGAATCATCATCAGCGATCACAATTCGACTTTTCGCTTTGAATTCCAGTTTTTCGACGAACCACGATGGAACAGGTGATTTTGGTAAAATAATTTTAATTGTTGTCCCTTTACCCTCAGTACTCTCAATTTCAAGTTTGCCACCAAAAGATTCAATGGTTTGTCTCGCATGGAAAAGACCCAGTCCTGAGCCAGACTCAGTGCCCCCTTTACCGAAGCTTGCACCCTCTGCCCCGAGTTTTGGGAGAATATGCTCCGGAATACCCTTGCCGTTATCAATAATTAAAATGACAATATTTTCACCTTCTCGATTTAGCTGAAGCTGAACTTGGCCGGAATTGTTAGGCAGGGCTTCGATCGAGTTGTTAATTAAATTCGAGAGTACGCGTTTAAATTCTATTGAACTAATATCCGCAAAGAGTCCATACGAACCTACTTCTGGCTGATACTCAATTTCAACGTTCAATTTGGTGCGGAACTGTAGCCTCTTTTCTGACATCAAGGAATCGATCACACTTGCTAGTAATTCATTGGAGCGAATTGCTGTGACAGACCGAGGACTACTCTCTGCGTCGTCGGCAGACTTAGGCTTATTCTTCTCGAGTAGATTATTGGCAATATCAGTAATTCTTGTAATCGCAGACCTAGCTAAAATTCGTTTCTCTTCTGGCATTGATGTCTCAGTGCGCATTACAATATCTAATGCCGAAAGCGGCGAGCGAATATCGTGGGCGACTTGCGCTGCCAACTTTGATCTCGTCTCAAATATAGAAACTTCAATCAGTTTTTTCCTCATTTGCTCTAAACTTCTTCGAATGGTAGAAACCTCAACAGGGCCCACAATTGGTATTGATTTTTCAAACTTGCTGTCTTCAAGCGAAATAACATCTTCAGTAATTTGATATAATGGCTGCATAACCAGTGGTATTTGTCTTCGTATTAACCACCAGCTATAAAAAACAAAACTAAAACCAACAACAAGCGCGAATATTAGTCTTATGATTAAATATTCTAGCTTGCCGTCCTTTGTAATTTTAGACTCAAATACATAATCTACGGCAGTACGCGCCCCAGTCGCCTGTAAAAAAACACTCTTATTTTCCACCTCAAACAACCGATTAGTTCGAGCTTTATCTGTACCGACATGTGCTATATCAATTCCGTTAGCACGTACCGAAAGTATTGGCTCAAAACCCTTGCTGCGCAATATGGCGCCGACATTCATTAAAAAATCTGAAAATAAATCATTAGAAAAGAGTACAATAATTCGAATTTCAAGAGCCTTATCATTCTTTGCGGCCGAAAGCCTACTTGATCTATAGGCCGAATATAATCGCTCTTTTACAGAAATGGCTATAGCTTGTATATTGCTATCATTTACGGAAAGGGTTTCCGTGTCCTGACCGGGGTTAACTGAAAGCTGCATCGCGGCCGTCATAGCTGACGCTAACAACAACCTTTCAGCCGAGGCAGCAATTGCTGCTGTACGTAAACTAATAATTGGATTTAATCCACTGCCAGAAATTGAAATTCCTAATATGCTACCATTAGAGACATCAATGGTTTGCTGTATATAATTTTTGACCTCATCAACACCGCCCTTATCTAACGAGTTAGTGAGAGAGTCATAGCGCGAGGAATTTGCAATGTATTTGGCAATATTAGACGATGTTGTTTGAATAAATTGAACCTTAGATCTTATCTGCGCTAAAGCAGCGCTATGTTCAATACTTCCTTGCTGCTTGGTGAGTGAAATTTCGTTTTGCACAGTAACAGCAAAAAATATTAATGCCATTATTACAGCTATGGTAACAGAAGTCTTTACAACCAGTGCCGTTAAAATTGATGCTAATGACTTGGTATCATCGCAACAGGCCTCAGAAGCTTCTCGCATTTTACTTATCCTCAAGAAATAGTTTTAAATTCAAAATCTTAAAATCCGAGATCTGCCTTGCTTTATGAATATTTACAGCAAAATCATCCGAATATGTAGCCAGACCGCTAGTCAAATCAAATCTTGCCTGCTTTTTATAAATGATGGGCAGGGCGTCTGAATCCATTATGATATTTTGAGAGCTAAATATTCCCAGATCAGAACGTGCCTTCCTAAATCTATCTAGCGCTGACTTAAGGCTAATATCGGCACAGGTTAAAATGAGGCCATCTAGATTCTCGTCGATATTTAAAAGTTTACAGCAACTTACATTTGTACCGGTGCCACCAAGATCATCGTAAGGGCGTGTACAAAAAGGTTTATCTCTTAATTTAGTGACTTTTTCAGAATCTTCAAAGTATGACACTAACGACCACTTTATGGTGGGACCCACGACAGCACTCATATCAACCCAAGGATAAATCCTCATCGAATTAGAGGAGATATGGTAGGAATACAGCCATGTGATTGTTGCTCTATTCAAATCTTTTACGGACGCCCAATATGGCTCAAGTGAGTCCGTTACATGAACATATCTCTCTAGGGCTTTATTAACCTTAGTACCTCTAGTAATATAAACATTTGATTTCATCGTTTTCTTGAAATTCGATATGACGCCGTCATTATTAGACGACATACTACT
>MEPT01000014.1:1408-3544 GCA_001769925.1 Bdellovibrionales bacterium RBG_16_40_8 | reverse complement strand
CGGCTGTTGCACTCAGAGTGAGTGCAACTAATTTTTCTGCCTCTAATAATTCAGCATTCAAATTTTTAATCAGCTGATCGTCCTTGGCCGGGTGCCTCGTGCAGCCGATCCCGAGAAACACCATTAAAATTATAACTGCAGTTCTCATCCCTGCTCCCCAACTGAATGAAACAATACTTTTTTGCCTGTTTTTTCTGAGATAAGAAAATCAACTGGATTTACTAACGTAATTTTCATACCCCCGCATTGTGGCTCACTCAATATTTCTTTAAGTAAGCTATCCTGATTAAACAAATCTTCTATAACATTAAACTCTGAGCGAACTACATCTCTGTTAATTGCGATTTCAAAAAAGGTTTTACCGGATGAACTTGAAATGATAATTTGAATATCCCGCTCAGTTATCTTACAGGCTGGCTTTAATAAGTTTATAAAGTACTCAAGAGAAACAATCGTTCCACAAATATTCGCTGATGAGCCCTCAATTGCGAAAATATATCCTCGCATAGATGAAAACTCAGGATTAACTTTGTTTAAAAATGAAACGAGCATTATGCAAAACGATACCAGGACCCAAAATAAAGCTTGTATTGCAAAAATATAATTGATTGATTTTTTTGCTGAATAGATCGTTTTGATTTTATAAACAAATCCCGACGGTAAGGCTTCCGCGACACTCGCAGCACCAACAGCTGTCTTATTATCAGTAAAAATATATGTCGCTACTGCCAAAAATAAATCAATACTAGCAAGAAAATACAAAAGATAACCAAGGCGTGAAGAGAAAATTGACAACGAGATGACTAATGGGCCGAATATTGCACCCAGGTTCGACACTAAAAACATGACGGAAAAAATTTGCTCTTTGAATTCATTTGTTGCGTGCTCATTTAGTATTGCTCGCACGGTGGGACGAATTAGAGAGCCAGCAAATCCGATCATTGGCACTGCAAGCAACAAGGTCCATCCGCTAAGAAGATACTGAATAGCTAAAAAAGCAAAAGCTCGTAAGACCAGCCCTATGAAAAGGGTGAGACGAGTTGGTATTTGCCAACGAGTTATTGAAATTCCAAAAAGACTTAATTTCTCGGCTAAAGACTTTGCCGTCAAAGCAATGCCGACCATGCCAGCTGAAATCAGCCCTGCGTTATTTTCATTGAGGTATCCAAAATACGGCACCAATGCAAATTGACTAAAATTATAGAAAAACGACACAAGGAGCGGCCCAATAATGGCCGATGTTAAAACTACCTTCGAAAAATGCTGCTTGCTGTTTGATTTCATTCGAGTATTCTTTAAGCAAGTTAGAGGCCACTCAGTCTTTACTTAAGTATCTGAAATTATTTAAGATATATGACGTCTAGAATTGTCAAACCCCGCAGGGTTTGCTATTCTTTTGACATATGGACAAAAATTGGTAGCCAACATGAATTTTACCTCAGCAATAGATCGTTATATCCTTTTTGAATTACAGCAGGCGCTTGATCATTTTTTTTTAAACTGCCAGAGCGGTTTCAATCAAGGAGGTGAAACTACTGTAGCTGAGCTTGCATGCGCCATGGGGTGGCACCAAGAAGCCGGTACACGATTTTTAAGAGGCTGCTCAGATTGGGCTTTGGTAACAATCGATGACCAGGTTATCAAGCGCTCCAATCCAGTCGATTTTACAGAGACTGAACACCATTTTTTTGCTTGGATGCAAGAACCTGGAGCCAGACCATTTAACTTCAACAAATCATTTTCTAGCTCCGTTTTAGAAATTGAAATGGTATTAAGCACTTTTGACAGAGAAAGTTGGGGGCCATGGTCCAAATATTTACTTCTTTTTTTACGAGAAATTTTTGGACGCTTATTAACACACAAAGCAATAGAATTTGTTGTAAAGAACAATAGACCAGCATTTGGCTTTGTCTTTGACTTAGATGACGACTTCGCTTTTAAACAATATGAAAAAGCAAAAAATCTTATGCAAATTTTTTCAAGCCGTTTTGCAATTCAATGGCAAGGCGCAGACAAATTAATACTGAACCAATCAGATATTTCCGATAAGCATATTTTAGATTTAGGTGGCGGGTCAGGCGGGTGCGGCTTTGCGATTAACAACCTAGGGATCAAGACCCAGTCTTACACTTTGTT
>MEPT01000014.1:0-1363 GCA_001769925.1 Bdellovibrionales bacterium RBG_16_40_8 | reverse complement strand
ATTTTACGATAAGATTTGCACTAATAAGAAAATCATCTACGGTGATTTTTTCGCCTCCGATTTAGGCAACAGCAATTTTTTTGAAAATCATCGGGATTTTTATGATGTGATAATCCTAAGCTGGATTCTGCATGACTGGAATGACAAACAGTCTCTTGAAATTCTGACGAAAATTAAAAAGATTTTACAGCCGAACGGCCGCATACTCGTCGTTGAACGTCTACTTGATAGCCCCAGACACAAAATGATCAGATTTGGTGATTTTATGATGCTCAGTACTGTTGGCGGTCAAGAACGCACTTTAGCTCAATATGATAAACTCTTTGAAAAAATCTCTATGAAAAGAACCCGGCATACTTACGGTGAGGGTTCACGTGATTTTATTACTTATAGCCAAGGCAGATAAACGCTAAACTTGAAATTTGTAGTCATTCGTAATGACCTTTCTTTTTTAAATTGTTTTTATGCGCAAATTGAGAGCGGGAGAAAAGTTCCTTCGATTTCGACATTGAAGCAAATTGCGCTAGCGCTCGATATTGAGATTGCGATTTTGTTTGCGTCTGATGATGTCCATGTTTTTGATATGAAACGCTTAGGGGCGAAAATATCTGAAGGTGGAGGATTTGAATCCCACCCTACATGTCGCTATTGATCGCGTGGTTCGCTATGCGAAGAAGATTGGTTTTTTGGGGTAAACGTAAATTAATCACTCTCACGCGTAGTAAAATGAAAGTGGCGATATTGATCAGCCACACTATCAGGCATGAGCCAGCCGTCGTGACCAGAAAAACGCTTAGCCGAAAAAGATGATTTAATCGATTTAATTTGGCTGTCAGTGAAAATAGGGTCGCCACCCAGTTGTTCGCGACGCTTGAGTTGACCTGACTGGTATTGAATCTGCGCCTTAGCTTTAGCTGGGAATCGCCAGGCCGATGAACTATCAATCATATCAAGTAAATTTTCTGTCATTGTCAGCCGACGATAAAAATCGAGAAATTATGAGCAAGTGTTTGATCAAAAAATTCCCTAACCTCTTCATGAAGCCGTCCCACCTCATAAGTCAGACTAATTAAAATATTAGCATCAAATATTGCACCGTGTGCAACGTCTGGCTTCTTTTTAGCGCGCTCGTAGTATTGCTTAAATTCCGAAAAAGCAATAACTCTTCCCACCTATTGATCAACCTCTGGGAGCTTAGCTATTTTCTTTGGTGAGCGACGATTAGACTCCCGCTCATGTTCGTCATCACGCTCAACAATCTTGTTGAACTCCTCAATATCCTTCGCCGGAATAGGACGTCGTCTGATGGCTTTCAAGTTCGCTATTAGTTCTGTTACAGATAGTTTTTTGCTCTTCATAATCA
>MEPT01000013.1:11722-11940 GCA_001769925.1 Bdellovibrionales bacterium RBG_16_40_8 | reverse complement strand
GGATGCAGGGGCCAATGTTCATTTAATTTTTCGTGCAGATCAAAAAATTCCTGCGGCTGATCTTACAGCAGAACTTCACCCGCACTTTCAAATTATATCTTCAGAGAAAAAGATGTCATGAGTTTTCAATCTGAAACTTTCGGCAAGTGGATATTAGCTGGCGAGCATGCAGTATTGCGAGGCGTACCGGCTTTGGTTTTTCCAAGCAAAAAGTTTTC
>MEPT01000013.1:0-11692 GCA_001769925.1 Bdellovibrionales bacterium RBG_16_40_8 | reverse complement strand
TCCGTTACAGCTTAATTTTTGTGGCGATAAAGGCGAAGAATTAAAATTGGTTGTTTGGGGGGTTATCGAAAGTGCCTTGCAAAAAGTTAAGAGGTCACGTGCTGAATTAACTGGTAAGTTTGCTATTGATAGTTCGCTACCAATTGGTGCTGGCCTTGGAGCATCGGCTGCTTTGTGCGTAGGTATAGCGAGTTTTTTTGCTTATAAGAATTGGATTAACAATAGTCATATTTACGAATTTTCACGACAACTAGAGAGCCTTTTTCATGGTGAAAGTAGTGGTGTAGATATTGCTGTTGCTTTAGAGGGAGTTGGGCTTCGTTTCATGCGTGGTGGTGAAAGATATCCGCTTAAACTTAGCTGGCGACCTAAGCTTCTTTTGACATTTTCTGGTAAAAGAGGGGTGACCTCTGATTGCGTAAATAAAGTTAGTAGGCTTTGGGCTAGATCGTCAAGTTTAGGAGAGAAAATAGATCAGCAAATGCGTGAGGCTGTAGAAAAAGCTGAGAAGGCATTACAACTTAATAAAACCGATGGCTTTTCACTATTAGCTAAGTCTATTAATCAAGCAAGAGAGTGTTTTTATAATTGGGATCTATGTGAGGGAGAGCTCGATCAACATATGCGTGAGTTACAAAATTCAGGGGCAATTGCCGTTAAGCCTACAGGATCTGGCGGCGGCGGTTACGTGCTTAGCCTATGGCCGGACGACAGACAAGACGACAGACAAGACGACAGACAAGATGAAGGTAATATATCTGAATTTATTATAGCGAAAAAAGGCACATGGTGCTTTTAAATAACACTGGTGGATTAAAATACCACTTAAGAGCTTTTTGGCACAGAAAAAGATGGCGACCTTTTTGTGAGTTTGTTGAAATATGGCTTAATGATTGGGTAAAAGATTTAGATTTAAATAAACGACAAACCCTTGTTCTTATTGGGCCAAACGCAGGGTATACGCTATCACAATCGTTTATTTCGCAATTTAGAAATATTATTGTAATCGAGCCTGACCCACTAGCATATGCAATGTTTGAGGCGCGCTTTCATTGTGGGGCGCGCTTAGTGAGGCAAGATTATTTTAGTCTTTCTGATAATCCGCCTAATCCTGAAAAATTGCGTGGGCTTTTTTTGGCTTTTCCTAACTCAGTTTTTTTATTTTGTAATGTACTAGGGCAACTGCCAGTAATTTTACGAGAAAAAAAAGGTGTCAATGTAGAAGACTATATGCGCCGTTTAGCTAAAGTATTACATGAAGAAATTAAGCATCACTGTATGGCTTCTTATCACGATCGTTATTCGCGAAATCTAAAAAAACCTAATGAGTTTATAGATCATTTAACAGGCGAGCTCTTCACTGACGTGAAAGATAAAAAAGAATTCCCCTGGCGTCTTACAAGACTAGAAGAACATCAAATTGAGTTTGTGCGTAGTTAGGTAGAGCCATCAAGATTTTAAAAATTAAATCTCAAAATTGGTCAGTTTTTTATGTATTTTTTTTGGTTATTGACAGAAACAAACCGTGGAGAATAGATCACAGTACGTTTTAAAACATGGTAATTATGATTATATATTACTGATGGGGTTGCACGCCCTTCGCCCAGCTCGCCGCAAAATTTGAAAATTCAATAATCAAATCAAATCAAACTGGGGGGTAAGGTTACGGCGTGCTTTTTTTTTCGAGGACGGAGCCAAGTATTTTGCCGGCTTCGTCTAGTTCATCGAGTTTCTGTTTTGAAGCTTCAACTTCATAAATTGCAAGTTTATTAGAATCATTTATATCACGAGCAATCGTGTTTGTTTGCTTCATATACTCAATAAGCGAATGAACTGTTATCAGCTGATATATGCGCTCACGTTTAAAAACCTGGTCGTCGCAATTAATTAAATTAGATGCATCCCAAAGTTTGCGGCCAAAAATTTTACCGCGTTTAAGCGAGCAAGCAATTGACTCTTTAAATCCTACGGGAGTTACAATTGATGGCCTATAGTTTGTGAGCATAAGAAAATCTTGAGCCTGTTGTCTATTTACTATTTCTCTATAGGGTCGCATAGCAGCAGCCAACATTTCAAGAGGCCACTGATTTGAATTTTGATCTTTTAATTGATGAAAATCAGGTGCCTGTCTTTTCTTATATTTAGGATCTCGTAATGTAAACGGAGTTGCAACTACGTTGTATGTCGGCTCGTGTAGGCCACCAACATCAAATATCGGAATGTCGTTAACAAGGCGATTGAGGCGATCTTGAACCTCATGTGTTGGTACAACTATCAAAGCTTTGTTGCTAGTTTTTTTACCTAATATTTTTGTATCCCAAAAAAAGCGATCTAAGGCATCAAAAAATATTTCTGAATCTCCGTATCTATTAATATTTTCATCACATTCAGCAAGTAGATGTATTACAAAATTCCAATCTTTTGCGTCTGGTATTGTTGGCTTACGTCTGACATAAATACCGATATGCGAATATTCTAACTTTTCTTTAATTCGCAGTTCGTCTGGTATTGTTGGCCTGCCAATGTTGTTAGGGTCGGCGTTTTCTGGATCACGAGATAATTCTTCGCCGTACCGAATGGCTTTTTCAGATAAATTATCTAGATATTGTTGCAGTTTAATTTTAGGATTATCTTTTATACGAGTAAGGCCGCGTAGGCTTTCGCCTTTACGCGCGACAAATACGGCATCGAGAGTTTGCCCTTTTTGTTTCATCGCAGTTTCAACTTCAGTAATCTTCTCGCGAATTAAACCGCCCATATATTTAGAAGCAAGAACTTTTGACATTGTTACGTCTGTTAAGCGACACCCGCCTGCGTAACTTTTTGTAATGGCTAAGAAGAAAAATAATGTAACGGCAAATTTATTTATCATTTTACTGAAATTTAATTTCATAAATTCTCCAATAAAAAAATCTCTAAGTAAAAAAAGACCGCATTGCTGCGGTCCTTTTTAAAATATTTTAAATCCTTAAAGGACTCAAACTATCTTTTAACTAGTTTTTTCTTTGTTTGCCGTGCTCTTTTGAAGCTTCAAAAGAAGCTGCGGGGCTAAGCGCAATTGTTATTAAAGCGTTTTTAAGCTGTTTGCTGCCTTCTAGAGAACCGATAGCAATGTCAGTTGCCAAGTTGCCAACGTAGCGCATAGCTGCTCCTGATTTATTAAACACAAACACAACTGAACCTTCAGTTACGGTGTAAATTTCACCAGAGCCAGCTGTAACTAGCTGCATGTCATCACCGTAGGTGTTTTGCAAATATGTGCCAGAAGCGGTAATCACTCTACCAGACGCATCGATAGTAACTTCGATGGCCTGACCTATGGCATCACCAGAAGCGGCGATTGCGTTTGATGTTGCATCAATTGGGTTATGAATGAAAACTTTTGAGCCATCAAATGTCATAACAACTATGTCGCCTGATTTATCTAAAGTCCATGTGATAGCGTTTTTAGATCCGTCGAGAACGCTGTCAGAAGCTTGAAGTGGGTGATGAATTACAAATACGCTAGTGTTGTATAATGCTGTAGCGCTTTGTCCTATTTTGTCAGCAGAATATAGAACTGATCCTCTTACTGCTTTGATTGTAGTTGAAGAAGCCCCAACTAAACCTTTTGAAATATTGCTCATGCCGTCTGTCAAGTTTTCAACTGACCCAGCTTGTGCATATGTAGCTCCGATTAATACCAGAGCTGATATTATGACTTTTCTCATTTTTCCTCCATTTTTTTTCACTCCGATTAAGAAGTGGGTTTGTTTATATTTTTTAACTCGTGTTAAGTGATTGAAATGTACTGTCATGAATTTAAAAAGGAAACCCTAAGATTACGAATAAAAACAATTACATAAATTTTGGTAATTTTTACACGATGTTATGTGTAGATTAATTCATAAATGATTTTATATCTTGCCAGACGCTTTGAACGGTAAAAATGTCATTGTGATCTTTACCGGCAATTTCTTTCATAGTTGGGTTAACCTCTGCAGGAAAGCTATGAAAAAGAGTCCGGCCAAATTTTATCGGTATGGTTTTGTCGTTTACGCCATGATGAATAAGTACAGGCAGGTTAATCATTGCAGCTGCTGCTGCTGAGTCATAGCGATTTTGCTCTGTCCAACTTTTTGGAATGCTATTGGCGAGACTTGTTTTATCTTTCGCAACAGCAAGAAAATTATTCCACCCTGAAGTAATAATAAGGCCGTCGACAATATCTGAGCGGCGTGAAGTTGCAAGGGTTGCCACCGCAGCACCGAGAGAGCGTCCCCAGACAATAAGTGTTGAGCCAGGGTGCTTTTCTTTAGCCCAGTCAATAGCCGCGAGTGCAGAGTTAACTAGGTTTTCTTGATTGGGCACACCCTGACTTCGGCCCAGACCTGGATAATCAATTATTATAAAGTGAACCCCAAGTTGTTTAAGAACGCCAATAAAATTGTATTGGTATAGAGCTTGAAGGTTTTCACCATTGCCGTGAAAATAAACAAAGGTGCGAGCATTTAAATTTTGCGTATTGTACACCCACGAGTGAATTGACATAGTTGAACCGTCAGTTGCAGGCACATTGAAAGTTACTTGATATAGATTTTCAGGAGGATTTTCTGGGACTTGATAATTTTTATTAACGTTGTCAAAAGGATAGAGTATTTTTTCTGCCAAATCTGCTAATCCACCACTGCAGGCTGTTAAAAAAAGTGTCAAAAAAAGTGTGGTGAGAATGTGTCTTTTTGCTAATTTCATGCCATTAACCTCATGTTAGTTATGGCATCGGCGGAATTTTGACTTGACTCGCCTGTAAACACGTCTGGTTTTTGCAGGCGCTTATTATAGTTCGCTGTTGTGGCGTCTTGGTGTCAATAGTTGGTGTCTGTAGTTGTGTAAGTGAGCCATTATGAGAATTAAAAAAACATAGCTGCGCCGAGTAAGGACTTTATGAAAGATTTTTCAAGCCGAAAAGGTAATCTCAACAGTCAAAAAGGAGAAAAACAAAATGAAGAAAAAAATGGTTAAATGCGGACCTCAAAAGTATAAGGCTTACATTAAGCCGGTTGGCAAAGGTTATGAAGTAGGGTTCATGTACGGATCAAAACCCCTTTTCGTTGGTAATTTTATCAACAACTCTGAGGCGCAGAATTGGTATAAAATTATGAATCGAGAGTTTTCACATTTTTCAAAAAAATTCTGGCATACTCCTGCTCCAAAAGCAGCTACAGTTTTTTATCATCGTTTTATTACTAACACACTTTACAAACACTACTATGACTATTTAGATAAGTGTTTTGGTAAATATACTAAGTCGTATCACCAAGAGTATTCACGAAATGTGCGTACATACAATCGTCTCAAAAAAAATTGGGCACCAAAGAATTCTCTACCATACGTTCGGCGTGCAGCATAGTTAATTGATTAGAGTTATTATTTGACTGAACCCATGTTCAGCTCTTTGTGGGGCGTCGTAAGTTGTCTTCGACGCCCTTTTTATGTAGATCTGACACTATAGGAGACCAATGAAATTACCTAGCGATGTTGAACCGTGGTTGTGGCCAGTGTTTGGCGGCACAGTCGTGCTGTTATTGATTCTTGATTTATTTCTATTTCATAGAAAATCTCATGAAATTAAATTTAAGGAAGCTCTTTACTGGAGTTTTTTTTGGCTAACTTTGGCAAGCATTTTTAACATTTGGTTTGGATTTCGTTACGGTAGTAATCTTGGGATTCAATTTACAACTGGATATCTGGTTGAACTTAGTTTAAGCGTAGATAATCTTTTTGTAATGCTACTTATTTTCAAATCGTTTCGTATACCCTCGCAGTATAAACACGGGGTGTTGTTTTGGGGCATTCTCGGGGCCATCATTTTTCGAGGAGTTTTTATACTAGTCGGAATAGATTTATTAAATAAATTTAATTGGATACTTTATGTGTTCGGAGTTATTTTAATTGTCAGTGCATTTAAGTTCTTATTTGAATCTGAACAGAAAGAGGATGTAACAGATTCTTTTGTCGTTCGCGCATTAAAAAAGCTTATTCCCTCGACCTCAAGGGTAGATAGTAATAAATTTTTTGTAATTGAAGGCGGCATACGTAAAGCTACGCCCTTGTTTTTTGCGTTAATAGTTATAGAAGTAACTGATATTATCTTTGCCGTTGACTCAATACCGGCAGTTCTAGCAGTTAGTCGAGATGCGTTTGTTGCTTTTGCCTCAAATATTTTAGCGTTACTTGGGCTACGTTCTTTGTATTTTGTAATAGCTGATTATGTCACACGATTTCGTTATTTAAAGCCAGGTCTAGCAACTATTCTTGGGTTTGTGGGGGTAAAAATGCTTTTATCGGATCTCTATCATATCCCGTCATGGGTTTCTCTTGTTGTCATATTCATGGTTCTTTTTACAGCAGGTCTGACTTCTTGGTACTCAGATCGAAAAAATATTTTATAATGTAACCTCAGCCGAGTTTTTAATAAAACTAGCTTTTTCTCTACCTTAGTCAAGTTCAGGGTGACATGATATTTTCCGAAAAGTAACTCATGAAAATCTCTCGTAAAATTAGAATTCCGATTGTGGTTAAGCTTATAGTTGTTACAGTTTCTTTACTGCTTTTGGCATCAGTATGGATAGCATTTAAGTCTTCAGATTATTTTAAAGAAAAATCTGTAGCTAGAGAACGTGAAGTTAATTGGATAGCTGCAGATGCAAAGGCAGCTCAGGTCAATGTTCTTTTTGATAAGTATCGTGACAAGACTCGTTTAGCGGCTTCGCTTCTTAATAAAGCTTATGAAAACGATAAAGAAAAAACAGAATCGCTGCATTTGAGCATTATAAATGATCGCGATTTAATAGCGGTATATATATATAGGTTATCTGACGGAAAACAAATACGCTCTGAGTTTTTTGAAAAAAAAGAATATTTAGCAGAATTGAATTTGCCATCAGATTATTTAAATAATTTGCAGCAACTAAGGCCCTTTCCTTTAGCTAAGGTGTTTGCCGGGCAGGTTGAAATTCATAACGCGAGTCTTTCTGGCGGCGCCCCGCTTATGGTTATGGGTATACCGTTAATTAAGTCTGATGCTGGGGTGATTACCCACATTGCATTATCTTATTTTCGTCTAGACAGTATACAAAGACCATTTAGCGACATCGGCAACATAACAATTCAGACTTTTTACCTCGTTGATAACGAAGGTATAGTTTTAGCACACCCTGAGGACAAGTTTGTGTTTGAAGCAAAAAATTTAAGTGATTTAGGCATTGTTAAAAAGTCACTTGAGCCTAATGTCAACAAAGGTGATTCAAAATATTTTGATGCTGAAGCAAAAAAGAATTTTATTGCGTCATTTGCAAAAACGCAATATGGCCCGTCAGTAATTTCACAAACTGACGAAAGCATTATTTTAGAGCCAGCGCGTGTAGTTCGTCGTGAAGCTTTTTACATTGCAGGTAAAGTTCTTTCTATTGGCATTTTTTGTATTTTTATTTTTTCTATCACCTTGACAAACCCTTTAGAAAAGCTTGTTGAAGTTACTCGCAGAGTAGCAAAAGGCAATTTTGATGTACAAACAAATATTCGCTCCCATGATGAGGTGGGTGAGCTTGCTGAATCTGTAGATGCGATGGTTCACGGGTTAAAAGAGCGTGATAAAATAAAAGCTGCAATGAATAAATTTCATGGATCGGCAGTTGTAGAAGATATGTTAAAAAGTGATCTTCAATTGGGCGGAGTGAATAAGAAGGTCACCGTGTTTTTTTCAGATATCCGCGATTTCACAAAATTTTCTGAAGGGCATACCCCTGAATTAGTAGTAGACATGCTTAATGAGTATTTTGAGATTATGGTGGGTATTGTAACAAAAAATTACGGTGTTGTTGATAAATTTATTGGTGATGCAATGATGGCAATTTGGGGTGTGCCACAATCTACAGGAGAAGATGAAAGACATGCGGTGAAAGCCTGTCTTGAAATGCGTTTAGCTTTAGATGAACTCAACAAAGTGCGTCTTGCGAAGGGGCAAACAGAGATAAAAATTGGAATGGGGCTTAGTTCTGGCCATGTTATTTCTGGGACGATTGGTTCTTCTGAGCGTATGGAGTACACGGTTATTGGTGATACAGTTAACACCGCCTCGCGAATTGAATCTTCAACAAAGGCATTTGGTACAGATTTTTTAGTTTCTGGAGAAACGCTTGAAAAAATAAAAGGCGAATTTATTTTTGATTACGTCGGTGCCGCTGAGGTTAAGGGTAAGTCAGAACCCATTAAGATGTACAAAATTCGTGGATATATCGATGAAAGCGGTAATGAAATAATAATTAAAACGAAGTATTCAGATTTTGACGCAAGTAATACGGATAAGATTAAAATTGTAATCTAGAAACCACATTCAAGAAGAAAATTTATAAAATCACCTTAGTAGATTAACTTTAATTTACTTTAATTCCTTTCAGTTTTGGCGCGCGCATATTAGATTGATTTGGTACTTTTAAAATTCTGATCTCACCCTCAGGGCCCGCGCGACCTTTATTGTCAACAGAGCGAAGTGAAACTTTATATTCGCCAGGCATTAATTTTTTTAATTTTGCACTAGGTGAGCTAAAATTTAGTTCTTTATTACTTTTGTTGTCTGCAGATTTTATGAAAACTATATATTTATTAGCGCCTTGTACTGCACTCCATTGAAACTCAGTGGTGCCGCGTGGTGAGGCTTCAATTTCTGTTGGTACATTTTCTGTAAATTTGGGGGCGGGCAGAAGTGGTTCTGCCGCCACGCGAATAGCACGCCGGCTAGAGCGTGCTAAAATTGTGTCACCAGTGTCATATGCTTCAACAACTGCATGATATGCGCCATCTTGAGGTAACTCAATATCAATGCCAGTGATAGATACTTTTTTTGTTATAGGATTGAATGAAGAATCATCCGAATAAATTATCACTACCCAAGAAGTAGCTTTGCTACCACCTTTTTCCCACTTAAGGGTAACACTAGGCCTGAGTGATAAATAATAAAAGTCATCTTCATTTTTACCGTCTGCCCACTTCAAAAGAGGTAGCGAGTTTACACTAAAATGTCTTTTTTCTGAGGGCTTTGATTGCTTATTTTGTTTGTCAATGGCAGTCACAGTCCAGGTATATTCACCTGGTTTTAAATCAGTAACGCGAGCTTGTAATAATTTGTTTTCTTTTTCATAAATTTTTTCTATTGCAGTAGGCATGCGAGTGCTTTCAGCATTAGAAACGTTTTCGTTTGAGCTCACATTTTTTTCTACAATAATTTTATAATTCTCAGCCATGGGTGAAGACTTCCAGCTAAATACAATGCCTTTTTCTTTTATAAAATTCTCATTAAATTTCTCATTAGCTTTAGGAAATTCTACCGCTGGGGGTTTTAATTCATTAATGATGTTTGTTGAGAACGACATAATTGAACTTGAAATCACTTCGTTTTTGTCTTCAAAAACGCCTGACACGCGCCAATAAAACTTGCCGTTATTTTCGGGTTGATAAGAATATTGTGAAATATTATCAACATATTGAGTAGTTATTTTATGTTTAAGATCGGGGGTTGCAGCTACTTCAACTATAATTTTTTTAAATTCTGTGGGGTTACTCCATACCAGCGTTACACCAGGATTGTCTTTACTAAGTGATATTTCAGCGTCGTTTTCTGGGGCGAGTGGTTGCGGAGGTATTTTAGCCACGATCGTAGCACGAAGAATAGCTGAAGAAATAGGCTTAAGCGTGAGGTCTTGTGTGCGTGCAACCAATCGAAAATAATTTCTACCAAGTTTGAGTTTAGCTTTTAATAGGCCAAGTTCTCCTAAAGTTTCTGATCCAGCAATAGGTAACAAATCTGTGCGAGTTGATCCAGCTTCTAGAAAAACCTGATACCCTTTGGGAAGTGGCTTCCAGGCAAATTCAGTTTGGTTATCGCTTTGCGGGTGAATATAAACAGGTTCATTTGGCATAGGGCGTATAATTTGAATATTATCTTGGCTAATTTTATCAAGCTCTGCCACTGAACCTTTAAGAACTTGCGCGTTTAGTTTACCATTTTGACTTTTACCTAATGCAATTTCAGACTGACCAAGATCAATTAATTTATCACCAGATTTCAATGCTATATTCGTAAACTTCTTTTTTTCTGTTGTATTAGGAGCAGTATTTTTTATATAAATATTTCCTTTAATAAAATCTAGAGACAGCTGACCGTTGTTTTCTTCAATTATTATGGTAGAATCAGATTCTAGATCTACAATAGCTTTTGAATTTATAAATTCAATACGTGCTTCGGCGCCGTCGGCAGTGCGAACGGCTTCTCCTGTCTGAAATTTTTCATTTTTATAGACCGGCTGCCAAATAAGTTTTTTCACAGATTTTCTTTGTACATCGTTTAGCGAAGTAACAAGATGGGCTATAGTTTCTGATTGCGTATTTTTTTCTGGTTTATCATCAGATAATTTGTACCATGTATATGTCATGACAAAATTCAAAGTCGAAATCATAGTGGCCAGTAAAACGCGCCGCCTGTTTTTGGACATGGTTACCCCTTTGTAAGTAAATCGGCAGAAAAACTATAAAAACTTTGTCATTTCAGTTAGTTAATAAAAAACTCGACTAGGCTTTTTGTCAGTGCTAAAAGCTGGTAAATGAGCTTTACTCGTTCACGTAACCTATTTGATCCAGCAGATGAGAAACCTTACCGAATTTCGCGATCAAAACTAGACTTTTTTTTTAAATTGCGCACGATGTTTTTACCTCGACCGAAGGCTTGGCATAACGCAACCGCCGTCTTTTCCGTTTAACTTGAACAATGCCGTAGACACTTTACTTAAGAAAGAATTCGATCATTGTTGATTATAAAGCAACCGCTAAGGCCGAAAAAGTATCGATAGATGCCCCATGGCAGATCGGTTATAAGCGGCAGCTAGAGGTTTACTCCTGGCTTTTTAAACAAAATAATTTTGCTGTGGCAAAAACTGGTTATTTTGTGTACTGCAATGGTTTGTTGTCGCGTCCTATGTTTGAATCACGACTTCTTTTTGCAGCCAGGGAGAGATTTTGCGTATGAGTCAAAATAAAATATTAATTGTAGCGCTTCTGATTAGTTCAATGCTTATTTTTTTAACTAATTACGATTTATGTAGTGCAACCGAAATGGTCTCCACGCCAATTACTAATTGTACAATGTGCCACGGGGATACTGGTATGAGTCTATTTGAAAACATTCCACACCTGGCTGGGCAGAACAAAGATTACATGATAGCTGAGTTAAAAGCGTACCGAGATAAAACGCGCAAGGACCGGCGAATGAATCAGATTACAGCTAAACTTACAGATCTCGAGATTGAACAGTTTGCTACTGTATTTAGTCGGAAAAAACTTAAGAATTTACCGCGTAACCCAGATCCTGAGCGCGATAAAAAAATTAAGGTTGGTCAAGCGCTATTTGATGATATGGCGTGCACTAACTGCCATACGTCAAACAATGGCAATGCTGCGATATCTAGTTGGCCAAATGTTGCTGGGCAACTTAGTGTGTATTCGAGCATTCAACTTAAAATTTTTCGAGACTCTATTCGCGGCATAATGATGCCGGGATTGGTCGCAGACCTTACCGATGATGAAATTGAAGCTATGTCTGAGTACATGGAGTCATTGAAGTAAAATAAGCATACTTATGATTATGCTGACTAGACTATAG
>MEPT01000012.1:17184-17425 GCA_001769925.1 Bdellovibrionales bacterium RBG_16_40_8 | reverse complement strand
GGTTTGATTTGGTTTTGATGACCAAATTCGGCATTCAAAATATAACCTCTCGATTTAATTAAAAAATTCTATTATATTTTTTTCACTCACTGTCAGTTTTATTACAGGCGAATTATTCCAGCGCATTTGTTAAACTGCACCCTACTCTTACAGATAAATATAGTAGGTGTTTATATTATGACAAATTTACTGCGATCGTTAATTTCTATATGTCTCATGTTTTGCCTTTTGACCTTAAATT
>MEPT01000012.1:16811-17043 GCA_001769925.1 Bdellovibrionales bacterium RBG_16_40_8 | reverse complement strand
AGTATTGCAAGATCGAGTGATTCAATATGCCGAATCCTTTCCGAATCGCAATGGCGAACCCGTCGCACTCAATCTAATCGGATTGCCTGGAATTGGTAAAACGGCGATGCTCATGGCATTAAGTGAATTGAACCTCACCGCAATCTATATAAATGCTCAAGACTTTGTTGATCCGAAAGCGGATTTTGCCGAAACACTGAATTCTAAATTGAGCGATGCAAGTCTGCTCACT
>MEPT01000012.1:15500-16800 GCA_001769925.1 Bdellovibrionales bacterium RBG_16_40_8 | reverse complement strand
ACTTAAAATAACCAAACCCGTTATCTTAGTAGTGGACGAACTGGATAAAGCACCAGAAATTATTCCGGATGTACTCGAGCGCACCTTGCCGATTATTGGCTCACTCAACGCCATTTTATCTGAAGGCCGTCTTAACTTAGAATATTCTAAGTCCGTTGATGTGTCCAATTTAATGGTGGTTACGACAATGAATTTTTCCCCGCGTGAGTTAGTGATCTTTTCGAATGAGGTATTAAAATCTGATAAACAATTCTATGATTATACTCTCGAAGACTTTCAGCTTTTCGACAAATGGATTCGCGAACAACCAAGTGCTCGCTATAAGATTCTTGCCAAAATGTTTCGTTCCAACACGGTAAGTCGTTTTGCGCCCAACACAATGATTCTTCAACCCTTAAGCTTAGAGGTCTACGCAAAAATAGCCGAACTTGTTGTGAAAAGCGCAATCACTCGCTTAACCCAACCCATTGCGCAACTCGATGACAAACCACTTAACCGCTATGTGACTGTAACATACGACAAATCACTTATCGATTTTTTATTAGATTTCACTGTTTATGCGCCATCAGGTGCGCGCGAAACTGTATTTCGTGCGAATGCAATTGTAGAGCAATTGATTAATTATGGCGTGAAGGCCATAGGTGATGGCGGAGTGTCGACCATAGACCGTCCCCGTAAAATTCATATCGCCATTGAAAATCAAAAGGCCATTGTCACGGTCACTCCACAGATCTCAAGAAATGGTGGTGCTTTAAAAGATAAGCCCAGCTTTAAAGTGGAAACTCAATTTGATTTACATTCTCGATTATTTTTACAGCAAGAAAATTGGGCTGCCACTAAACCTGTTTATCCAGGTAAAAAATCTGCAGAAGATGAAGTCAAACCGGTCACGAAAAGAGAAACACGTGAAAGTCGGTTTCCCAAAACGGCTCGCATCGACAGTCATGTAGAAGATTCGATAAACGCTGTCTTATTTGGCCAGAAGGATGCCATTTCAATTGTCTTGGATGACTTGAAGAAATATTTGGGACGTTCGGGACCGGCTGCAAAAGAGCCATCGCTGCGCACATTGAGTGGATTCCCCGGAATTGGCAAATCTGAACTTGTAAAGCAGGCTGCCAAACAATTGGATCTTGAAATTGTGAAAATCAACATGCAGCAGTTTTCAAGTGATTCACCTGAAGTTGTGGATAGTTTTCTTAAATATCTCAAAAGTGAAATTGAAACTGCTCAAACCAAGAATAAAAAATTTATTTTGTTGATTGAAGAACTGGATAAAATATTTGAATTGGATCAGCGG
>MEPT01000012.1:13722-15451 GCA_001769925.1 Bdellovibrionales bacterium RBG_16_40_8 | reverse complement strand
TAGTAAAATTTCAAATGAAGGATATGTTTGACAGGGGGGAAGGCAGATTTACTAATACTGTGGATATGCGCTCTGCCTTTATTTTTATAACAATGAATTTTGCAGTTGATCGCTTCGGTTTTTCAGCCGATCCACGACTGACCTCTGCGGATGACGTCATGCAGGCCTGGCAGCGCCTATCATCAACCCCGATGGCGGTGAAAGAGATTTTAGGATCCATGTTTTTGCCTGAAACGGTAAGTCGATTGCTTTCTCGTTTTACTATTATGAAGCCACTGACAGTTGT
The DNA here is from genome assembly GCA_001769925.1 of Bdellovibrionales bacterium RBG_16_40_8. GTDB lineage: Bacteria > Bdellovibrionota > Bdellovibrionia > Bdellovibrionales > UBA1609 > RBG-16-40-8. The sequence continues at coordinate 15,165 of MEPT01000012.1, read as the reverse complement.
GGATTACAAAAAATTAATTGATGTCCAAGTCGAATCGGTTATCCATTCGCGACTTTTTGATAAAGACGGGCGCAATGTTGGCCGTATTGAAATAAAACTAAGTCCAAAATACAAGTTCTATTTATTTTCTGAAGCTGTAATTCCCTCAGAAGGTGCACGACATACCGTTGTGACAGTGCAATCTAAAATTGCTTCTGATATTGAGGCAGCGTTAAATAATATTCCAAAGTCATCTAAGTTTTCAACTGCTCCACTTTTAATAACACTCGACTTTAGCGAAGCAAAAGAAACTGTAATCATTAAGGCTCAAATTACCGACGATAAACTCTCTCAACCAGAGGTCATTGTCCGCCGTGCAGTAGCGCTGCAATTCCCTTCTGTAAAAGCAAAAGGCAAAGTGAAGGCAGATCGCATGAGAACTACAGCACATGAGTTCGGCCATGCTTTTGTGGGTCTCCAATTAGGGCACCGCTTTGAACAAATTGTAGTCGTTTCGCCAAAACCCGGCATTGGCGGCTATGTTAAGTTTAACGAAAATAACCAGTTGGCCACTTCGCTGATCAGCCATGTGTTCGCATCACTCGGGTCAAGGGCGATCGAAAGAATTGTAATGAGTGAAAATCCAACTGATCCAAAAAGTGTTTTAGCCATCACGAGCGGCCCATCGAATGATATTCAACAGGCCACGCTCCAATTGTTCAATGCGCTCTACGAGTTCGGATTTGACCCTGGGGGTGGTACAATCGATCGCAACTTTATTATGGGAGGAGGTAAATACGCAGACTATGCCTCGCTTCCCCATGACCTCGCTGAGAAATTAGGCCTTCTCCTTCGCAATATGGAAAATTTAATCATCACTGATTTATTAAAAGTTCATACTCAAGACTGGTATGTGGAAAAAATAGCGACGCTCGCAAGAGCTGGCGCGATGACTGAAAAAGATTTTTATTCACTCGTGGAAAACGCATACCCAGGCGAATACGCGAAGGGTGATGGCGTAACGACACACTTCCGATCTCTTTTCGCGAAATATATTGAGGCTCCTTCAAAAGCAAAAACTACCGCTATGAAAATGAAGCAAGGTGATCAGAAGACTTCAATCGAAGAAAACGTCGACCGCTATATGGCAAAGTTTGTAACCGTTCTTGAAAATATTTTTAAAACAAAAAAACCTACAAGTTGTGAGCAGTTGCTTACAGATTGACCTTGATCAGATGTGCACCGACGAAATAATCTCCCTTTGATCCATGGTGGTAATTGCTCGTGAGGCTTCGTCGGTTTTCTAAGGACGCGGCGAATTTGGGTCAAAAAAAGGAACCCCGCGAATCTTGACTCTCACTCGATTATAACGCAAGGTTATTGGTATTGAACGAATTTAACCATGAAGAAAATCAACAAATACATAATATTTATTATGATAGCATCCTCGTGAGCCTAGCCTTG
>MEPT01000012.1:12490-13681 GCA_001769925.1 Bdellovibrionales bacterium RBG_16_40_8 | reverse complement strand
CGCGAATTCATAACCTGGACATTTGGCAAAACATGCAACTCATCGTCGGGAACAATGGTGAGCCTCATGCCCCAACCAGCAAAGGTTGTGAGCATTTTACCAAATTCGCGCCACGAGAGCTCCTTGCCATCAACATCGATGATCGGCTCAAATTCTCCAGTTTCTTCGCTTTGTGTGTCGTTTATATATGCCCTGAGAACATCACCGCGCATGGACCATTGGTGACATTGCTGGTTAAATTCGATCTGTGGTTTTCCAATTGGAATCTCGACTGCCACATGCTCGTAGGTCTCGCGCATCTCCTGCATCGAGAACGCTACATCATTATGGCGATCAAGCAGTTCATTATCGGTCATGCGATTTATTTCGGGACCAATTTTAAGGTTCATCCCGCCGCCCATTGTTTCATCGGCGTAAGTGAAGATGGCGGAATCACCGTCACGAGAAATTTTCACTTCGTCGGCGCTGACAGGGCGTATTTTTGGTCGTGGCATAAGAGTCTCCTTCAAGGAAATTTCTGGTGATAACTCAAGTCAAATACTTCAAATAATGATCAGGTGAATAAATATCGACGGATGGGTCCGTGGAAACACACGACCCTTTAGTTCATCACCGACCAAAAGCTTATGAGCCGCCTTAAAGTTTCTTAGCTCACTCAGCGTCAGTTTTTCAGGCTGTACTGGCAGAATTTTCATCCATTCAGCTTTGTGTATCATGATTCCCTCCCATGCTTGTCCAATCCCACGTATTCGGACCGGGTAAATCCCACTTGATCGGACCACCCAATTTGGCGTTGTAGTCTGGTTAGTTTTCTTTGTCAAAATCTTTCAGTAAAATTCAACCTTTCATGCGATAACTTTCACCTTCAAAGACGCAAATATTTGCAGCCTCAAACATTCGATCAATCGCGGCATTCGCAAGCACCGGATCACTAAAAACTTGAGGCCATTCTTCGACATCACGATTGCTGGTAAGTAACATTGCCGAGACCGCAGCCCATCTCGTGGATTCAGTGTTGCCGACAAAACCCATATTGAGGCCAATGCGAAAGCCGTAAAGCTGTCGCTTAAAAAAGCAAAACCACATTTGCAAAAGAAAACTCTGAACGCACTTTTTCAGAACTTAGTGGCGACTGATACTGGCATTAAGGTCTTCTATCATTTGGCAGAGTCTAAGAATTTGATTGGCAAT
>MEPT01000012.1:11554-12397 GCA_001769925.1 Bdellovibrionales bacterium RBG_16_40_8 | reverse complement strand
TAATGGTGGAGGCGGAATCTCGCTCCCAACTCGTTGATAATACTCAAAGAAATTTTAAGTGTCCAAGTAAAGTCCAGGCTGTGATGGTGTTTTTTGATGAGATCGGTGGTGAGAATAAGTGAAATGACGGGAATTGCTTTAAAGCACCTCTCGGCTTCATCCGGCAGCGCCATGTTGTACAGTAGCTTCTTTGATGTCTCTAGTAAGCCGCTTGGTTTCTGTAACCGTGAGGGTTGGCAGCTCAGTAGCTTGCGCTAAAAAGACCAGATATTCTCTGATTTGAGCGTCGTGTTCAGCTAATAACGATAGATTTTTAATAAGCTGATCAACTGTAAATTTGTTGATTTTATAATTTGTAATCTCTGATAGCCTTTGAATAGGGATACCTATCAAGTCGGCCACTTGTTGGAGTTTGAACCGCTTGCTGTTTGCAAACTGAACATAGTGCTTACAAAGACTTAATTTCATTTTATCTTCGGTAGAGAGCTTCGACTTATCGGTAATATGAGTGAGTTGCTTTTTAAGCCGCTTAGCCTTTTCGACTCTTTTAATGATTTCGCTATTTGAATATTTCATATCACCACCCAGGGTAAAGTGTAATTGTATGTATTTGGTCTGGCTTGTCGTAGTCTGTATCAAAAATTATTATAAATTCTTTGCCATAAAATCGACCTTTAACAGGGCAATCAATTCTTACTTCGAACTGAGAGACTCTGCCCTAGTTATCAAGTTAGTGTTAAGGGTAATGGGCTTTTTAAGCTTAATATCCTCAACTCTACCTCTGACAGACCATGGCCTGCTGTTAACCATTATAATACCTCTATCGGCAAAAACCAATTTAAT
>MEPT01000012.1:11220-11496 GCA_001769925.1 Bdellovibrionales bacterium RBG_16_40_8 | reverse complement strand
ATTTCGTAAATTCGGTCAAATCTAATGATCTTTGACTTGGCGAAGATACCCATTTGCGGGTCTATTGTCATGCTTAACCTGGAGCCTGTAGCTTTGGAATTGGCTTCCAAATATCGCTGGTGAGATGGAGTGAAATCACTCCGTAGTAGGGATGGGCGTTAAGACTCCAGTAAATCCCTGTGTTAAACCAATCAATTTCTCTACTAGGCAATTAAAAAGAAAAAGGGCAAATAGGTTTGCGGGCTCTATCAGAACGGCGTTCTAAAACATATAAGC
>MEPT01000012.1:9791-11201 GCA_001769925.1 Bdellovibrionales bacterium RBG_16_40_8 | reverse complement strand
CCAGCAAACACAGGAAAGCTAATAGTTAATATACTCAAAATCATCATTAAAACCTTGCTCACATAGACACCTTTCGTTAAAAAAATAAATTCATTTCATCATTATGAAAGTCATGAGATGTTATTCAATAATGATCTAAAATTTTAAGTGAATCCAAACCCAAAATGACTTTCATGCCAGCGTTCCCAATAAGTTGAGCTCTGTTTCTTAGTGTCCTGCAGGCGAAAGAGTCATTAAAACGATACGTGTTTAAGTAGGTTTCACGATAAAACCATTTCGGGTTTTTATTTACACTATAAGCCGCGTAAATCGAAAATAGTTCGAGTTGTTCATTACCTTTTGCGCAATTAATTTTTGCCCTGAATTTATATCTTTCAGACTCATCAATGCCAATGAAATTGAAATAGTGCTCAATGGGTACGGACTCTATAACAATGAACGTAATTTCATTCTGCAATACATGACTGAAACCAATGACCTGAGTCGTAAAATCCGAACCAGTAAGTAGATACGTCCTGAAGTTTTCATCAGTTCGCGTAGTTTGCACATACAAAGGACCGCTGAGTTGGTATTGAGCATCCCGACCAGGCTCTGAAATACCGAGATATTCATGGAGGACAATGGCCGCAGGAGTTCGGATAAATGAATTCGAACACCAATCTTCCTCGCTTAGGTAAATTTTCCCGACCCCATCGTTCTTTACTGGTACAAGGCCACCATTCTTATCGTAGAGTTTATCCTTAACAACAACGACAGCAGTATTGTTGATCGCTGAATCCAATTTAACCAAGTTCAACTTGGCGTTGTAGAACGCATTGTCCTTAATTACATAATAAATGACCCTGCCCAAATGAGCAAAATCCATTGCACAAGCGTTCCCACCGTTGCCGACTTCGCCGCCTGCAAATGCGATTGGTAGGGTAAATATTTGTAAAGCAACAGCTAGTATTAGCTTCATATTTTTTTCTCCAATTTGTTTGTAAGACGAAATAGTGATGGTGAAAATACATACACTTCAGTGCGAACACCATTTTCTAAAAACTTGCAAAGTTTCCTTCTAAATTGAAGGATTATTTTTTTTGCTTCAGGCAAGAGCGCAGGATCAATTGCCATGGTTATGCTAGTCATATCGCGATCAGATTGATCCTGCTCCTCAAGCGCTTCTATGCCTTTGTTCAATATCTGCTTTGCATGTTCTCTGAGCGCGGCTGCCGGTACGTCAGAAAGTGCCGAAACATTAAACTCCGTTCGCTTCAGCTGCCCCTCGTGATCTTCGAGCAACTCAAGGCTTATCAATCTGGCTATTGCTTCTTTTGTCTCGAAAACAGAAACCCCCAAGCGCGACGCTATCCATCTTGGGTCAGATTTGAATCCCTTGGTGGACGTTAACTCTAGAATCGCCAAATGGTA
>MEPT01000012.1:6893-9739 GCA_001769925.1 Bdellovibrionales bacterium RBG_16_40_8 | reverse complement strand
AATTCTCTGATGGATAATTTTTTTTGCAATCGCAGTTCTGCAGCCAGCCATTATCACCGCATCAAGAAGATCTTGTGTTTTTAAAGGATCAAAGTTTAGCCGCCCTGCGATAGCGGCAGCTGAGTCTATCGATAGGTCTTTTTTTCTATTTAGAACTGCCCCAATCATCTGAGCAGTCATGCCCAAATCTCTTGCGAAAGCCCTCATAGAATAGTGTGCGTTTTTCGCAATTCTTGCTTCAAATTCTGTCTTTATAAGATCTTGATAAGAAAAATCTATGCTGGGTTGCATGGCGCTATTAATAATCCAAAACTAGAAAAAAAGAAATCCAATAGTTTATTTAGTGCAAACCAACAGATTGCTACCCTGTATTTAATACATGTCGACCAATATCAAATCTCCATGAAGCCCAGGTGCTATTATTTAGAGATGACTTAAATTCGATATTTTGTAAGGTGCCGCCGCTTTGCCTTTACTATATATACATACGTGATCGGCATTTTTACACCAGCCCTTCTGCGAGGCGAATCGCTTGCATGAGGGAGGATTTTCTTTTTCTGTAATTCGGGTCAAATAATTCCAAAGTTTGGCGGATCAGCTCTCGGATTAATAGCATCAGGTCGGATTCGCTTTTTGATAGCAAGAAATCAATGAATAGTCTGGCACAGCTGGAAATCACCATGGCCGCATTTGCAAAAGAAACTTTTGAGCGCACTTTTTCAGAACTTAGTGGCGACTGATACTGGCATTAAGGTCTTCTATCATTTGGCAGAGTCTAAGAATTTGATTGGCAATACTGTTAAAACAAAAAAGCCATCGGAGAAAAACTCCGATGGCGATTTCATTTCAGATTTGAGAACAAGCCAAACCCTTGGATTTTTTGTGTCCAAGAGTTCGCCTATCCATTGTAATGGTGGAGTAGAGACATCGACAAATGAATTTTACTGTAAATTAAGGGCGATATGAATAACGATGTTAAAAAGTTATGCAGATATATGCATTCCTACTGGTTTATTGATTTTCTCAAAACTAAAAAATTAAGATTTTGTTCTCCGAGAAAATATATTGATGCAAATGAAATGGGGAGACACCTTGTCCCTCATATCGAGAAACACACCCCCCACAAAAAGCCCTCAGAAGTATGGAATAAAATAATGAACCTCTCTTTGATAAGTTGCTGGTGCCATGATGTAGAAAATGAGAGCTACGCTTTGTGGTATATCTACCCCTCAATTGAAGGAAAAACCGAGCCAGAACAAGGGATTCAAATGGTTTGCGACAGAGACCTGGACAGTAAAAAACTAAGATTTTGAAAGTCTTAGTTCCTTCTAGCCTTACAACACAGAAAAGCGGGGCTCACCAGACTTGAAGCACAGGTTTCTACACTTCGAGCGCAAGGTAAAATGCCAACAGAGATCGCAGATATATTGAAAAAAGATCGAGCGCAGGTGACTCGTCTCGTGCAAAGTTCTGAAAGAAAACTAACGGCCACTCATCGCTCTCTCTAGTTGCTTTTTCATGTCCGAGCATTTCGGGGTAACAGAGCCAACTATCCGCCAACTAAAAGAAATTGCCACCTGGCTAATTCCGTCTCCCTTCCATCTCCTAAGCGGGTTTTAGAAAATATGGCTTTTTCGCCCCAAATCCACCTTAACCTTTTGAAACTACAGGTGTTTCCATCTGAAGACCGTCTCTATTCCAATTAACGAATGCGGATAAATTATTGGACTTTTACCAACTTTCGTCTGACTACCGTCTCCTTCGAATTGGGGCACTATGGCATTTAAGAATCTGACGTTGAACGAGTTAATTCAAAAAATTGAAGGGGGCGCTCTTGAGCATAATTTTATCGGCGTCGATTTCAAGTCGGATTGGAGACAGGACTATGGGAAGGATATTTCTGCGATAGCAAATCACTTGGACTTAACCAGGGGATGGATTATTGCGGGCTTGAATGACGAAGGTCAGGGAGTATCTACAGATCTTTCTTGGAGCAAGAAAGCAGAGGAACTTATATCGAATCACGTGCGACAATTTCTCACACCAGCGTGGGCTGTAAATGAAATTTCCGCGATTAAAATCAGAGGATCCGAGTGCATCGCTATTGAGGTTCGAAACCCTGGTGATGTCGTCTACTGGAACAATACAGCCTATCACTTAAGCTGCCTGGTGCTGATTTCTCGAAAATGACTTATGTAAATAAAATAGATCCTTCGTTGACGCTAAAGTTTTCACAAAAAATGGCTGAGGTGGATCCAGATTTTCAACAAATGGATTTTTCAAAAATAACTCCCGAAGAGCTTCTTCGCAAATTAAATGTCATCGATACAAACACGGCGGGTATTCTATTTGGTGAAACCCCCTTTCGATTTGTTCATTTCGATAAAGACGGAGAAATTTTTGATCAAAAGCTCATCCATGGTATGTACAACATGCTATCCGATCAGTTTATAGATGAAATTCTGAGTTGGACTCGTAAGCAGAGTTCAACAATCAGAGGGGCATCTGCGTCAGTAACAGAAGAAAATCCTTATCCGGTGAAAGGGCTACGAGAGATACTGGCCAACGCCGTCGCCCACGCTTATTACCAGCGGCATCATGGAGACGTTGTTGTCGAATTGCATCCGAACCAGATCACCGTTAGTAATCTGTGTAATCTAGATGCGAAAGCCTTTGTGAATAAATGGTTCTCAAGGGCTCACAAAAGTGTGAGCGATTCATAAACCCACTTTGATTCGCGTTGCCAGCAAATTTAATCTGACCTTCGCATATAGAACCAAATGGAGGTCATCATGCAGAACACCAAGTTTACAAAAGAACATCGAGCACAGTATTGGCGGGAGATT
>MEPT01000012.1:171-6812 GCA_001769925.1 Bdellovibrionales bacterium RBG_16_40_8 | reverse complement strand
GGCGCGACAAACTTTCAAAACACCGTAGTTCGCAAGAGGTCAAGTCATTAGCTCAAATACCGACGGTATTTGCCGAGGTTCAAGTTAAGAAGCCCGATTTGAGGGTCAGTCATGCGCCCTTGATTGATGCCAAATGGGTGGCTGAACTGATTGTGCATTTGCAAAGAGGCTTGCGATGAAATCTGTCAAAGAGTTCATAAATGTATTTATCCACAGAGAGGCTGTGGATATGCGTCGGGGCATCAATGGCTTAAGTGAAATTGTGCAAATGGCAAATATGGGTGCGCTGATGGGGCGCAATTTATTTGTATTTTGACAAAAGTGGGTTTGCCATGTGGTATTTATGCCGTTAGCAGCATAATTGCCACTTGCCGAGACCTGCCTTATCTGCCAGTCTAAAAAAACGAGGGCTGAGGCCAAGGCAGTTCTTTTATTGCCATCTACAAACGGTTGATTTTCAGCAATATGAAATGCATATGCCGCAGCCATTTCATAAACGTCGTTATGAACATATTGGCCGCCAAAAGATGCTTGGGGAGTCATCACTGCAGATTCAAGTAGGTCGGGTGCGCGGATACCTGTCGCGCCACCGTAGCTTTCAAGTTGCATTGTATGAAGTTCCAAAACATCTTCGACACTCAAAAATCGGAACTCGGTCTCGCTCACTTTGCAAGCTTCTTTAAAGTGGCGTCATGTTTTTTCATAACTTTTTGAGCTGACGCTCGAAGGCTCTTTTTCCCCGAGCGAATAGGCTCGATGATGAGTCGGTCCCCATCGGTTGTCATTTCCAGCTCTGTATCGCGATCGATATTCAGAAGTTCTAGAATTGGTTTTTCGATCACAAGGCCATAACTATTGCCAACGGCTGAAAGCTTCTTTTTCACAATGCACCTCCGTACTTATGTTAGTATAACATATGTATAACATTACGGCAAGGGCATAAAAATGACCTTATTTAGACTTGGTACAAGTCCAAGCTGGAGCGGTGACTTGTTGGCTATCTTTAGCTTGGCTTCTTTGCCCCAACTCTTTTCATCATAATCAGTTGAGGATATTTTTTTCTGTTCTCGGCAATTTTCTCCTGTAAATGCACGGGGGCTAAATTAGCCTCTATCTTTTCAAAGTCGATTTGACAGTAGAATCCCTCTAGCCAACCATGAGGGATACAAAAGCAGTCTTGATTATCTAGGGATTTTTCTAACCCTCTGAGCATACTGTTTTTTAAGCCGATCTGCCTGGAAGATCGCCAAACTTTTTAAATAGGATGGGAGTAATCATCGTAGTAACTACTCCCATTAAAACCAGTGTTGAAAATAGCCCTTGTCCAATGAAACCTTTTTGAAAAGCAATACTGGCAATGACGAGTTCCATGATACCTCTTCCATTCAAAATGATTCCAATACTTAAGGCTGTTTTACTGCTCAACCCAATGAGACGTCCTCCCAACCATCCAGCTAAAATCTTTGAGAGAATTGATACAAGGATCACCGCAAGCAAAAACTCAACGGACCGAACCTCGGCGATGTTGAACTCTAATCCAATGTAGGCGAAAAATACCGGACCCAGAAAACCACTTGTAATAGAACCGATCGTGCGCTCAAGCTCGGAATACCTGGATGCAAAGAAAAACTCTCTGTCGATCAAAAGTGCGCCAAAAAAAGCTCCGATCACAAAATGAAACCCCAGGGTTTCGCTCACAGAGCCGAACACAAGAACAAACAAGATTACAATTCCAAACAACGCTTCGTTGCCGAAAAAATCTACCAACTTTTCAGGAATCTTTTTTATATTGATCCCGCTTTTTTGTGCGTATTCAAAGAGTCGATACATTCCCAAAATAAAAGCGGCAAGAAGGAGTAACTTTCCTCCGGAAATACCGATTGATTTTGCTATTATCAGAAATGACTTTTCTTGTGGCAAATCAAGAATCACTCCAAGAATCAAAAGAGCTGCTACATCATTGATGATTGCGGTCGCGACGGAATACTTGGCTATATCAGTTTTGAGGATATTGAAGCTTTCGAGCATTCTTACGGCAACAGGGAGAGCCGTGATTGAAACGCACAGCCCCAAAAAAACGGTTCGCATGGCATCCAAACCAAACATTGTCCCAACTAGAATACCCGAAAGAAGAGGAATCAAAAATCCCGCAAGAGCTATGATAAGACCTTTGCCTCTCATTGCATTTATAACTTCTTTGAAGTTCATCTCTAGGCCAGCCGACAAAACGACAAGAAAAATAGCCAACTCTGCGATGCTTGATAGAGCTACATTCCCGTGCATGAAATTGAGAACAGTTGGGCCAAGAATAACCCCAGTAAGCATTTCACCAACAATAGCTGGCTGGTTGTATTTGACGAAAAGTCGACCGAGCAAGCGTGCCAGTACGATTAAAATAAGTAAACTTGTTAAGAGATGCATTTAGCTCCTGTTGGGACGAAATGAGTCCCATGCTCATTGTTATTCAGCAGAAAAGACTTTATTGGCAATTTCGCGACCCATTTCGCTTTCAACAAAAAAAATGTCAGTTGCTCCTACGCGCTTTAAAATGGACGCAGATGTAGTGTCATTAGCGCGAACAATCACTTTTTTAACACCTAAGTCAGCCAAATGAGCTGTTATAAGTACTGCCGATTTAAAATCTTCCCCTATGCAAACAATTGCAGAGTCGAGATTTTCAACATCTAATTGTTCAAGAGCTTGTCTGTCTGTAGCTTCACACTCAATAGCCACCTGAGTGTCTAAGTTGAATTTGTTAACCAGCTCATTTGATCTATCAACGGCTATTACTTCAGCCCCCAAATCAGTCAAGTTGTTGACAACAGCTCGACCCAAAATCCCAAGTCCCACAACTAAATATCTTCTTTTAGATTTCATTTGCTACCCCACATAAAATTTTCCCGTTGAATATCTGAACTTCTGTTGGTTGATCTGACCAATTCCAATAAAAATAATAGTAGCAAGGCCCATGCGCCCTATGAGCATTAAAAGTGACATTATCAACTTTCCGAGTGGGCTTAAGTTTTCGGTAGCGCCTATCGATAGTCCGACAGTTGAAAGTGCTGATACAGATTCAAAAATCAACGGCCAAGGGTCAATGTTTTCAAAAATCAACAGCCCGATAATTGCCAAAAATGAAACCATAATATAGCTAAAAACAATGGCAACCGATTTTTGCAATGCAAACGGTGGGATCTCATTTTTATAAAACTGTATCCACTTATGGCCACTAAAAAAACTAAGTGTTGAAGCGATTAAAACACCAATGGTAGTGACTTTCACACCACCGGCAGTCGAGAACGGTGCAGCGCCAATAAACATTAAAAAGATAATGCAAAAATGCACAGGAAATCCCAGTAATGACAAATCACTGACATTAAATCCTGCAGTGCGGGCTGAAATGGAATAAAAGACTGACTCCCAAATTACAGTCCAAACCCCTTTGTCGGCTGGATTGCTTGCAAATCCGGAAATCATAAGAGTGATTGTGCCGCCAATGACTAAAAATGCAGTCATCGTTAAGACCATATACGTATTTGACGTCAGCTGTAAAATTGATCGACGATTTTTAATCGCAGAAATAACCTCAAATAGAACAGGAAATCCAATCCCACCTAAAACAACTAAAAATAAAATTGGTATTATTATCCCACCCGCAAGCTCATTCATTAGGTTTCCAGAAAATGAACTGAATCCAGCGTTACAGAATGCCGAAACCGAATGAAAAAGTGCATGAAAAAATTTATCAGGTGTTGCATTGGGTAGAGATAAATAAATGACGGCTGCACCAATAGCTTCGACCATGATCGTGCAGCTTACAACTTTAATTAAAAACTGTGTAACTTTGCCGCCATCTGTAATCCCATAAAATTCTACTCCGAGATTCATGTTTTGTAGCGAAAGGCGTCGGCTAGTTACGGCTGCGGCAAGAGCTGTTAAGGCAACAATTCCAAGCCCACCTACTTGAATCAAAACCAGTATGATAGTTAGTCCGTAATATGAAAAACTGTTGGCAACATCGATCGGGGTGAGTCCGGTTACAGTGATTGCAGATACAGAAATAAAAAATGCGTCAATTAAGGATATGTTTATATTATCATTTAGACTGAATGGCAAAATCAAAAGTCCAGTGGCGACAACTGAAAGCAAAACGTAGGTATATAGGAATCGTCGAATAGAAGTCATTTCAACTGAATCAAACCAGCTTTTAAAAAATCCGATTTTACCAATCTCATTTATGAAAATAAGCCCTGCGCCCAGTTGTAGATAGGCACTGGATGTTGCAGTCACATCTCTGAAGAAAATAAATTCAGGATGAAAAATCCAGCGACTAAGCCAAAGAGTGAAAAAGAAAAATGCTACTATATTTAACAAAATACCAAATTTATGTTTTCTGGCGATGAGGAAAAGTCTTGATGTCGACCTTTGGTTTTTTTCAAATTCAGACCGCAAGTGGTTTGTAATTAAAAATCCTAAGAATATAACAAGGAGGTCTTGAGCAATTGAAATGCCATGAATGCTTCGCAGAGACTCCAGTATTAAAAGTAAAGCGGCAACAGTTAAATTAAGTTTAGGGTGGCTTAGTAGTTTTCTTCCTCTAAACTGCATAGGCACTAGTTTCTCCTAACCGTCGCCCTAACATATTGATTCCTCGTAGAACCACGGAACCAGAAGACACCCGCCCCGAAGGGCGGTTATCAATCTTATTAAATACTTAGAACCATTTCCAGGTTCCGTATATGGTGGAGAAGAAGGGAAGTAGACCCGAAAATTCTCCTCCAACTAGGAAATAGACTTAGCACTAATTTCTTAGATATTCTAGCTGCTTAGAGTCTATTGGTGTCTACCCAAATTCAATGTTTATAAGCGAATTGTAAGTCGCCCACCCCATTGAGATTGGAGGAAACAGATTTTACGCTGATTTCAGTGGAGGAAAAACAACTACATGCTTAGTACAAACTGTCTAGCCATAAACAACGGCTGCCCATTCAAAAGAACCTCTCGGCGATTGATATCAAGGGAGTCGCTTGCCTTAATGGAGCTTCGAGTTAAGGCAGGATTAACAATGAGGGCGGCTGGACAGGCAGTCGGAAAATCGGATTCATACATATCGCACCTAGAAAATGGCAGATTAGATTTACCGATAGGTTAAGCTCTAGATCGTATTCTCGACATATACGGTGGTATCAAGCAAAAGAGTTTTTTTGAACGAGTCCTCGGCGCTAGAAGGATTTTTCATATTTTTCTCTGCTCAAAATTAAAAAAGCGGAGTAATTTCAATGACTCGCGAGAGTTACACAGCCATCCCGGTGATATCAACTAAGGATATGAAATTACTTGAAAAAAGTCTTTCCCCAATACCACAAGAGCTAAATGAATTGGATTGGAAAGCTTCGACCTCAAAGGCCGAGAGAATGGCTAAACATCTATCAGCGTTTGCTAATTATTCCGGTGGTGGCTTTCTGGTATTCGGAATAGACGACAGTGGAACAGTTGTGGGTCTTTTACAAAAAGATGTGGATCTATTTTCGGAACAAATTGCCAATTGGTCAAGAGACCTTACGACGCCTGAAATACGAACTCAGATTTTCTCATTTCAATTTAAAGGCAAGGCTTTGCTTGGTGTATTTATCGAGGAGGCTTTTGACAAACCTGTTCACAGAAAAACTGGTACCCTTGAAGACAGTTATCTAAGGGCTGGCGGCCAGTCTCGCAAAATGACTCGTGATGAAATTAGACAATCGATGATGTCCTCGAGACATCAACGATTTGAAGAGATGCCAGCGACCTTGCCTGCTGACTTACTTGCAAGCTGGCAAGATCGATTTGAATTCTCCGAATTCTTAAAAAGGACCCGCTTTGAATCTGATGATCCTGAGCGCCTTATGGAGCACCTGTTTTCACATAAGCTCGTAGCTCGAATAGATAAAAAATATGTTCCAACAAATTTAGCTATTTTAACCTGTGCCAAGAACCTGTCTCATTTCCCCTCGTACGAGAGGTATGCTGTTCGGATTACTGAATATTCGGATACGACCAAGATGCACGCAAAGCGAGACCAAACTATACAGGCTGGCGTTAGCTTGAGTTTGGATTTGATAGTTAAGCACATTGTTGAAACCCTTCCACACAGCGAGATAATTCAGAACGCTACCAAACTGCGAACTAGCGTAATCCCACCAATTGCAATTCGAGAGTTGGTTATCAATTCGATTATGCATCGTGATTTTTCTAAGACAAATAGCTTCATAACTGTGGAGATCTTTTCTGACAGGATTGAGATCACAAACCCTGGCGGCCTACTGCCTGACATTTCTGTCGATCGATTGATCGATCATCCTTCTGTTTGTAGGAATGAAGTTTTCTCGGATTTTCTGAGAAAGCTTGGGCTGGCAGAAGAGCGAGGGAGCGGTGTTGATAATGCCTTGGGAGCAATTGAACTTTGGGGTTTGCCACCTGTAATATTCCAAAGTCAAAAAGATTACTTTAAGGCAATAATATTGATGCCGAGAAAATTCAATGACATGTCTAAGGATGAAAGAATCACTGCCGTTTATCAGCACGCTTGCTTGAATAAGCTCACGGGTAAGCGTACGACGAATAGTTCACTTAGAGAAAGATTTAAGTTTTCGTCAGAGGAT
>MEPT01000012.1:0-147 GCA_001769925.1 Bdellovibrionales bacterium RBG_16_40_8 | reverse complement strand
AATGATGCTGTTGAAGTTGGACGAATCAAGCTCGCTAACTGTGAAGTTGCACATTTAATTGGATAGAAAACCTATAACATTTTCATTTTCTGTTGGATAAGCTTCCCAAGTTGCAATTTATTTTGGACACCTTTCTAAGCGGAAAGG
>MEPT01000011.1:15340-17327 GCA_001769925.1 Bdellovibrionales bacterium RBG_16_40_8 | reverse complement strand
CATCTAAATTTACCCGAAGAATTTCGTAAACATGTGCGCTTTTGCGAATGGTTCTATATCAGCAATCAAGATACATTAGTCGAGCACGGCAACCAGTATGATCCATATTGCCTTTGCTCAAACCCTGTAAATCCACTGATTCAAAAAGGACATAAAATCTTTGTGCGAATACCGTTTGGTAATCTTGCCAATAAATTTTTGTCAAACGGAATCGGGCTTAACAACCCCCATGTAGTTAGTAACTACATCAAAAATTCGGTTGGTGAATATCTTATTTTTTATTATCGGTACTTAATGCGTTCGCAACCTTTTATTATCTGGACTTTATTATGGGGCTCAATTACCACCGTTGGCTATGCCATGCTAGAGGGGCTGATGCCAGCCATGACCGATCCAATAACAGTGCACTCGAGAGTTGAAGACATCGCCAAGCGGTCTAATACCACTCCTAATATAGTTTGGTCGCTAAAGGAGCTTCATGCGCACCCCGCAATTTTTAGCCCAGTTACAATATTAAGGGAGCTCTGGTTAGATCGCGCGGGTATTTTGGCTCTAATTGTGTTAGCAAGCTTTATATTTTTTTCGGTGCTAAACGTATTTGTGGCTGTTTCAGTATGGTGGTTTATAGTACCAATTCTTTTTCTTTTGCCGGTTTTTGTTTATTATGCTCGCACCGTTAAATCAGAAATTGCTCGCACACACAGAGCAACGTTTAATGCAGCACCACTTAGCTCGCGAATAGCAAATGTAAATCGCGTGGTGCATGGACATATTCACCGTGAGCGGCACACGCAATTTGAAGAAATTGAGTACATGAATACTGGCACGTGGTCTGCAGCATATCACGACGTAGAATGTACTAAGCCATACGGCAGAAAGTGCTTTGTCTGGATCAAGCCTGATCAAAATGGCACTCGCATTGCTAATTTATTTGAATGGAAAGACCCTGGCATCGAGATGATCCCGCCTGGCAGCACTGAAGAAAACTGATAAAAATGTGCTGTTATTATTTTTGATAATTATAATTGCTTATTATTTTAGCTTAATTTTTTCTTCAAGCTCTGCCCAACGCTTAAACTTTACATCAAGCTCACTTTGCGTCTCTGCCAACTGTGTATGAACCGTGGCAAGTTTTTTATGATCTGCTAAAACTTCAGCGCGCATACTTTGCTCTTGCAAAGATAAAACTTTATTTTCAAGACCTGAAATAACAGCTTCAATTTGTTGAAATTCATGCTTTTCTTTAAAAGATAGTCTCTCGCTAAGTACCACGGCGGGCTTATCTGTATCAGTAATTCTAACAACAGGTGCCACGGCAATTGGCTTTACCTTTTCTTCGTTAAACCAATTTTCCCATTGAAAATAATTAGCAAATGTCAGTAACCCAATTTCGCGATCTGCAAATTCTTTAGGCGGAAAAGCCAAAATCTTATTTGATACTGCATCTAAAAAATATCTATCATGTGTTACTAAAATTACCGCGCCCTGAAACTGTATTAGCGCATTTTCTAGAACATCAAGTGTATCTGCATCAAGATCGTTCGTTGGCTCATCAAGAATCAAAACCTGGCAAGACTTAAGCATAATTTGCGCAAGACGTAGTCTTGCCTGTTCGCCACCTGAAAGTTTCGCCACTGGCATTTCAGGCTTTAGGCCACTAAATAAAAATTTATCTAAATAACTACGAACGTGAATATGATTACCTTGAAAATTTACAAAATCTCCCTCTGGGCAAATGTTCTTTAAAACACTTTTATTAAAATCTAAAGTTTCACGCCCCTGCTCAAAATATGAAATCTGTATGTCATCAGCAATTTTAATCTGACCAGCATCAGATTTCTCAATACCAAGCAATACTTTAATTAGCGTCGACTTGCCGCAGCCGTTTTCGCCAAGCAGCGCTAGACGAGTTTTGGGCGTAATCAATAAATCTAGGTTTTCAAAAAGTATTTTATTGCCAAATTTTTTTTTGATTTGATGTGCATCA
>MEPT01000011.1:14931-15249 GCA_001769925.1 Bdellovibrionales bacterium RBG_16_40_8 | reverse complement strand
TTTCTGTGCTTTTAATTCTCGCCGTTTGTTTTTTAAGCCGCGCAATTGCGCCACGGCTTAGCCATTCAAGTTCACGACGAAGAGTATTTTTTTGTACGCGTTCATGGCGCTGTAAGGCTGCAAGCTCTAGATCTTTTGTTTCTAAATATTGTGCATAATCACCGTTAACACTTAGTAAATAATTTGGGTTTCGTGGGTCTAAATCAATAACTCGATTAACTACGCGCTGTAGAAATAGGCGGTCGTGGGTGATCATTAATACTGAAATCGGTGATTTACACAGGTATTCTTCAAGCCACAAAATACTTGTGACATCTA
>MEPT01000011.1:13842-14845 GCA_001769925.1 Bdellovibrionales bacterium RBG_16_40_8 | reverse complement strand
TTCTGTAAGCTCAAGGGCTGCCATCAATTCATAGGCTTTTGCGTATGAGTCTTCTTTGTCATGGCATTTTTCTAAAATACAATCGAGTAGCCTAATGTTTTTTGCAAAAACTGATGTTTGCTCCATAAAGCCAATGCGCAAACCTTTTTTATGTGTGATATTCCCACTATCTGGTTCAATTTGCTTTGCGATAATTTTAAGTAAAGTTGTTTTACCAGCCCCATTCGGGCCCACAAGGCCAATGCGTTCGTTGTCATTAATGCCAAAACTTACATCACGAAAAAGCAGCCGATTTGAAAACGACTTTTCTATATTGTGGGTATTTAACAAAATTGTTTTTGCCATTGCGACAACAAGATACTTTATTTATTTCGCTTTACGCAAGGCTTGAATAATTTGATCTAGCTTTGATAAAAATTGTGAACGGTCTGCCTTCATCATAGGCGCTGGTCCCGTTTTGGTATCACCTAAATTTCTAAGATGAGACATCAATTCACGTGTACCGAGAATATTGCCGATATTTTCTTCGTTTAACTCTTTGCCTTTTGGCCCCAACACGCGCGCCTGAAGTTTAATGCAACGATCAGCAAGTAAAAGATCAGAAGTAACAAGAATGTCACCAGCTGCAATATTTTCAACTATCCAATTATCTGCGGCATCAAACCCGCCAGAAACGACCTGAAGTTGAATGTTCGAATGTATAGGTATTGAAAGCCACTTATTTGCGACCACAAAAACTTTTAGTTGGTAGCGACCGGCAACCTTATATACTTCGTCTTTGACCGGACAGCCGTCAGCATCTATGTAAATTTTTAACAATTTAACGACCTTTTTATCCGCAGATAATATCCTATTTTTTACAATCGCTGTAGTTGCCCATAGTATTTCATCAAACGACGTGCTATCCCCTGTCAATGAATTCATTCGACGAGTTAGACCTTAGCCCAAATCTAGTTAATGCAATTAAAGAACTTGGTTATAAAAAGCCCAGCGCTATTAAGGC
>MEPT01000011.1:9923-13802 GCA_001769925.1 Bdellovibrionales bacterium RBG_16_40_8 | reverse complement strand
GGCAACAGGCACCGGTAAAACCGCAGCGTTTGGTATTCCGCTAGTTGAGCAAATAGACCCAATTAAAAAAACTGTACAAGGGATAATTTTATGCCCGACCCGAGAACTGGCACAGCAAGTATCTGGCCAGATAAATATACTTGGTAAATTTAAAAAAATTAAAGCACTGCCTATATATGGCGGAGCAAATTATAATGATCAAATTCACGGTCTGCGTAGCGGCGCACAAATAGTAGTAGGAACACCAGGGCGAATTATTGATCACCTAGATCGCGGCACACTTAAACTGCACGATGTTAAGATTGTTGTTCTCGATGAAGCCGACGAAATGATTTCAATGGGATTTAAAGAAGATCTCGAAAAAATTTTGCAATCAACTTCACGTGAAACAAGTCAGATTTGGTTATTTTCTGCAACTATTAGTAAAGAGGTCCGCCGGGTGGCTGACAAATATCTACGTAAAGCCAAACACGTACAAGTCAATCGCACAGAAATGCTTTCAACAACTGTAGAGCAATATTACTACCCTTCACGTGAGTCTGATAAGCCTGAAATTTTATGTAAGCTTATCGAGTCTGCTGAAGATTTTTATGGCCTTATTTTTTGTCAAACAAAAGCCCTGGTTGTTGATCTAACACAATATCTTTCGAATCGCGGCTACAAGATTGATTGCTTACACGGTGATAAAACACAAAATGATCGCGAGCGCACTATGCAAGCTTTTCGCGATCGCAAAGTTCTGATGTTAGTTTGCACTGATGTTGCATCTCGCGGCCTTGATGTAAAAAATGTTACACATGTGATTAACTATTCTATCCCGCGCGAGTTAGATGTATATGTTCATCGTATTGGGCGCACAGCACGTAGTGGTAATGCCGGTATCGCGATGAGCCTTGTGACTCCAAGCCACCGCAACTTAATCGGGCGCATTGAACAAATGACTAAAAGTCGAATGAAAGAGGGTAAAATACCTTCCCGAAAAGACATTGGCGCAAAAAAAGATACAAAAATGCTTTCACAATTTCAGGAACAAAGATTTTATTTCAAAGCTATTGAGCTTTTAAATGCTGAATGGAAGACCGCAATAGCCACCATGCCAGCCGAAGAGATTGTGGGTCGTTTTTTAACGCTAATGTCTCCTGAAATTTTTGAAAACAAGACGCAGACAAAACAGCCCCGCGATAACCACACCCGGTAGTTCACGCCGGGTGCTGTTTTTTGATAGTAATAATCGGTAGATCTTCAGCAATACGAAACCTTTTGATGGCAAAAAGTGGTTTAAATTGGCTCCAATAAAACCAACCCATCATACTCTCTAAAATTACTAAAATCATAGCTATCGGTAGCCCGGCTGGTTCTAAAAATAAATGAAAAGCAAAAATATTCACAACAATCGGAGCGAGCAAAATAACCGCTAACGGCACAAAAATATTTGTTAGCAATAAAACCGATGCTGCAAGCTCTGTTACTTTAAGTAACGTGAAAAAATAACCAGTTTGCGCGAGACTGCCCATAAAACCGCCGCCCGCTGCCGACATTGGCGGCATAGCAAAAAATTGAAGAAAATAATTTGTTGAAAATATAAAAAAAACACCGCCCAGAAAAAAACGGCATATCATCGACACTGTTGGCATCGAAAGTAGGTTTCTCATAGCAAATCCCCTTTGTAAAAAATAAGTTGAACTTATTTATGAGTTTATTTCAGATTTATTATTGGTGCATAAATTTAGTGTATAATGTTTGTGCAGATTTGTTCACATAATTTAATTCGCCAGTAGATGCTTATGCGTCAATCCCATAAGATTAAGTTTACGGCCGCCAGATACATATCTAAAAAGCGCAGAGCGAGAATCAGATCCATTAGTTAGAATTCTCTCAACTTCTGCGGGCTGAACCATAGCGCCTGAAGAGTCTCGCATCACACCATAAACAAGAGCTGCAGCTCCTGCGACAATGGCACTCGCCTGTGAAGTACCACTTTTATATCCATATTTATCTCCCAGACGTGTTGATAGTAAACCGCTTTTAATGGCCGCTGCGTCACACCCAGGAGCAGCTATTTTTACTGCACTAGAGCTAAAATTAGTAAAGGCACAAGGCGTGTTTAATGATGCATCAACAGCCGCCACCGAAATCAAACCGCTATATTGTGGAGCATAAGATGCCGGAAAATAAAAATCCTCGCCTATATCTTGTTTCGTATTGCCTGCAGCCACAGTAATCACACAACCTTTTTTCAATGCATAGACTATTGCAGACGCGGTTGTCTCTGATGGCCCGCGCCCCCCAATACTGATATTAATAACATTGGCGCCGTTGTCTGCGGCATAACGAATAGCTTGATCAATGTATACGGTTTCGGTTTCCCAATTTTTACCGAATACATTAAGAGTCATGATTTTTACTTTTTGCCCAATAACGCCAGCTCCTCCGATATTATTGATAGCTGCTGCCGCCAGTCCGGTAAGATGAGTACCATGATCGTTAATAGTCTGATGACTAGGATCGCCAATATCGCTGACAAAATTATAACCATACACATCGTCAATGAATCCATTCTTATCGTCATCTATGCCCGGATCTCCATTCAACTCATCATTATTGACCCACAATTGCGAGCGTAAATCTTGATGTTGCAAATCTATTCCTGAATCAATGAAAGCAATTATCACGTCTTTTTTAATACCTGTTGGTCGATCAAAAAAGAAATCGTGAGCTTCAGCGCTATGAATATTATAAAGATGGCTTTGCTTAGAGTAGAGCGGGTCAGAACCATAGGCTTGAGTTGTTGCCTTTTGATTATCTGCAACCCCTATCACACAAGGGTCTTCATTTGCCCATTCTTTAATTTGCAGTTGTGTCGTTTGCGGTGACACTTCAATGCGATGACTTTGAATTGGGCTTTTGCGCACTGAAAGTTGAATCTTATTAGTTGGAATACTCTCAAGTAGGCGAGAGTTTATTTTAGCCGCGCGCATTTGCCTTAAACACGCATCATCAACTAGTACTGAGATCGTTTTCGCTTGTACACCAGAAAGGCGAACTTTATGCCCAATATATTGAAATGGATCAACAGCTACAGTTGTTGATGCCTTTGGCTGACATGCCAATGCAACAAAACTTATGCTTATTAGCAACGATCTATAAATATATCTATAAATGCGGCCTCCCCCCTAAAATCTATTAAACAATTTAATTCCATAACGTATATATATTTTTTGTTATCTTATTCGCTGCGTTAGCGCCACAGGTACGAATGCGACTAAATGTCTCCCAATGAGTCAGACTCTCTCATCACTAGCTATAAATATTTCTATGAGCTTGTTTAATTATTGCTTATGGGGATAAACCTTGGCACATCAATTGCTAAAGTATAGGTAGTGCGACAGATACAACAACCACAAGGAGGGGGATATGAGAACAATACAAATATTAGCAGCAATGTTATTGGTAGTGGGTGTTTCAGCAATGGCTGATGAGCCTACTATAGTAACGACTGCGTTTCACACAGGGTACATAGTCGATGGATTTGATTCAAACGACAAGGTACAGATAGTTGCCGAGGGACTGTTTCCGAACACTTGTTATAAGGCAGCAGGGTACACGAAAAAAATTGATATGCTAAATAAGGTGATTGAGGTTACTCCGCAAGCCTACAAATACAAAGGTGTGTGTTTGCAAATGGTTGTACCTTATAATTTTGTGATTGATTTAGGTCTACTCGACGCAGGCAATTACACAGTTAAAGATGAGAAACACGGAGAGCTCGGCGAATTAAAAGTTAAACTCGCAACAAGTAGCGCACCAGATGATTTCTTGTATGCGCCCGTATCACAAGCAATCATTGAGGGCTATGGTAGAGACCGTTTTGTAACCATC
>MEPT01000011.1:6878-9904 GCA_001769925.1 Bdellovibrionales bacterium RBG_16_40_8 | reverse complement strand
CTTGTGTAGATTTTAAAGAATTGCGAGTTGAGTTACAAAAAAACGCCATTGTGGTCTTGCCGATCACCGAAATGGCCGACCGTGCAGATTGCGTGTCTGGTAAGTTCCCTTTCAACCAGACTGCTAGAATCGACGGTAACATAGCTCCAGGTCGGTATCTGTTGCATGTTCGCTCTCTGAACGGGAACGCGGTAAGTAATCTGGTCGATGTTTACTAGCGCATTAAAGTTCCCACGAGTAGGGAGCGACGAAGGGGCTGATCAGTGATCAGCCCTTTTTTTATCTTGTAGCTTTACCTTAGCTGCCAGCGCACCACAAAGCCGAGAAGAATATTGCCGTGGTCTAGCTCAACCAACTTATTTTATCGAGCTTGCTAGCGAGCGCTCTAATCATTTGGCATTCAAAAATCGCGGCGGAATACTAAACCAGGGAGTATGCTGGTGGCATTCTCTTTTTCAGAGAGCCTCTATCTACTTAACAGTTTACCGTCCAGAGCTATCAAAACCAACATCAAGGCAAGCCAAAGCCATAATTCATTCAATAGCAGCCGGCAAAAGAGTAGTCGAGGTGCCGGGATATCATAACCTATCAGAATTTTCTCGAGACTGGTCGGGGCTCATTCAGAAAAAACTAGAAGAATGGCAACTCGTTGATGGATTTTTGAAATTCGCCTGGATAAACGGTCTTTCTGGTTCAACAAATATCAAACCATCTCGCCTATTGGGATTAATGAACAAAATTTATAAAAGCACTAACGAACAAAATGAAATCACGTGGTCAATGTGGCAGCTGACAGCCCAAAACATTCACATCAATTTCATTATTTGAATTTAAGCAGCTGTAAATCAAATATGTCTCTTGACCGTAACTAAATCCTTTTTGAAAAGTTATATCGCCCTTTTCATCAACTTCGCATGGATTATTCATAGTGCAACGCCCGCCGCTTTCATTGCCAGTGTTATTGATACCAATAACAACGCGTGTGCCAGAAGCAACAATAGGCGAACCTGAAGTTCCACCGACAACTTCACATCCAGGGCGAGTATAGCGAATTGAGTCTACAAAGGTCCATTCAGCTTCGCGCAACTCATGAACAAAATGTTCTATATGACATTCATAACCTCGACGCCAAAATCCTGATATAACCTGCATTGATTGTCCGATTTGCGGGTGAGCCGAAGACATAATCAGTGGAGATATTCCGAATTTCGCTTTAATCTCTGAATAGGTTTCAACTAATTTGTAAACAGCAATATCGGTATCTGTCATTGTTGCATATACGATCTCTGTAGATGTAAGTCGCCCGAGCTCACTACCCCCAACGCTCAACAATCTAAATGCACGTGAAGCTAGTCGATGCAGCACAAACTCACCTGGAGCCAAAAAAGACATCTCTCCTATGCAGTGTCCATTTGTTAAAACTAATGCATGGCTTGTATCTGCAGCTCCTTCAAACTTAACCAAACTGCCAGAACAATTAGATAGGCCTACTATTCCAGCAAAGTCGTAGTTTTCTGTGAAGTCTCCGGGCAATGATTGTAAACCTATTGTCCCAGTCGGCAGCGGTAGTGCGTTGGCGTTTGTAATCAGAATAAATAGAGATAAACAAGATACCAGTATGAATTTGATCATGGACCCCCCTTGTCAAATTTACCTATTACATATAGGTGAACTCTTATAAAACGGCAATATTACAGACGCGGCGCGTTCACGCTGCAATTTCTCAACTCCTTTGCTAATAATGCCCCCATGGTTTGCCTAAAACTCTTTGCAGGAGAGAAAAATGAGAAAAATATCTAGTTTATTTGCCACAGCGTTACTAGCAATGCTCTTTATTGCAGGAGCCATCGGCTGCGGCGTTCTAGATGATATGAAATCTATGAAAGATACTACTGAAGGTATGGCACAAACGACAGGCGATCTTAATAAAACTACTGACAGGATGTCCGAAAGCACAAATCGCCTAAAAAAAACTACCTGTGCCACCTACCTTGATTTACGCCAGGTTAATGCTTTTTTTGCGCGACGTAATGCGCTTACAGATTTGTTAGACGCGAACGACTTAAACACCAAAGTATCTGCTGCGGCGAAATACTTAGAATCCTATGAGTTTCAGGTGGTTAAGGGCAATGATCTGTCATGCTTACCCAGAGATGGAACTGAAGGCATAATCACAAACAGCGTAGCTGAGTTTTTACTTGAGTTTTCACAGTTTGCGAAAGCTCAAGACATTCGAGATATCGATGTAGACCCTGTACTTCGCGAAGCACGCTTTCAAAATATGTTTGCACTTGCTTTGACTTTGCACGTTAAAAATATGAATCAATACAACGACGACATCGACGTCATCCATCAAACCTTTAGCATGATGGACCTACTGGTTGACGCCCTTAGTTTCTCAAACGCCGTCGACAAAGAACAAGTAGCTTACGATACGTTACCCGATTGGGTTAAAGAAGTTTTGCAAAATGAGAAAAAAGCAATTTACGTACTACAACTGCGCACCAATATATTGATAGCCGCGCTTATTAATGAAATATCTGGGGTTAATGACTTTGCACTGTTAGACAAGTTGATTTTCGACTGGTGGAGAAATAGCGGCAATCGCACATGGGATCCTAAATTTGAAATGAAAAAACTCCCAGCCCTTAAAAAAATTGAAATGCTGACCGAGGCTGCCATAGAAACCAAAAAGGCCATTCAGGACATCGCCATACCTGGCACAACACCCAAATTAGATAATCGCATGCGTCGCTATTTAAATCACATGGAAAAATATCATTACAAAATTAGCGATGATAAGAAAAAAACTATTAACAATATAATTAAAAACGTTGAGATGCTTCTTGGAGAAAGACTGCCAGATAAGGGCGGTAAGCCTTAGTAAGTTGTACAATTTGCGCTGACGTTTTTTGTCAAAAGTATCCTATAAAATAATTTGGGTACATTTTTACGGCACTCCTACAGTTTCTATACAGTGGCAAGATACTTGCTCTGCTAAATACTTTAGATGAATAATTTTTTAT
>MEPT01000011.1:3726-6844 GCA_001769925.1 Bdellovibrionales bacterium RBG_16_40_8 | reverse complement strand
ACGTTCTCGCTGTCTGCAGAACTAACCAGGTCAGAAAAAATTATATTTAAAGCTACCGAGGGGCGACTAACAACTCCAGAAATTTACGATCGCGGTGACGGCTCACTGCCTGTTGAGTACGACCAATCTGGGCTGAGCGGTCGAGATTTGCCTAAGCATCTTAAGCGCATGCGCGCCATTTTAAACACCAATGCAAGACTTCAAGAGGTTAATACATTTGGCACAAGCAAAATTGATCTTAGCATATTGGGCCCGTATGATCCTATTCAGGGTAAAATATTTTATATTCCGTATGTCCCGATTCCGATAAACGCTTTCTTTGAATTTTTTCATGATAAAAACATGTCGCCAGATTTAGAAAAATTTATTTTTTTTCAATATAATGGTGTTGAGTTCGCAAAATATTTTATTCACCCGTCACGCACCGCAAACTATCATAAGCTTATCGAAAAATATGGCATCGTACGTGGTGAGATACCGGGCTTTTTAGCAGGCTCTCCGCGATCGTTTATCGTATGGGACCCTAATAAGCCAAAACTACAACCTTTTGTCGTTAAAACTAGTCTACATTTTAAAGTAAATGATGATTTGAAACTTAATATCCCTAATAAACTTCATCGCAGTCATTATGTTAATTCAGTAATGAATAGCATTTCGCAAAAAATTCGTGATAAATACCAATTTGATTTTCTGCCTGAATCAGCACAAATGATGCCACAAGAGATGCGAGCCGCAACTTTTTATCGTGAACTTACTGACGATTATTTTCGCGACGATAAGATTATAGTGCCCGGCTATTACCTATCAAGCGCAAGAACTCATGGGCGCCAAGCTGCTATTGCTGAAATTTTAGATTCAAGTCAAAATATTGTAGAAGATGCAGCAGAAATGCTACGGCCGCTGCTACGAACGTCAACTCTTCTAATGTTCGAAGAGGGTTTAAAAGGCGAGCTGCATGAGCAAAATGTAGATATTGAGGTAGAGCTCGTTGCTAAGAGCTCTGGCAAAAAACCCAAGAACACCTTTGAGTATAGTACCACACACTGGGGTAAGCTTACCGGTAAGATAATAATTAAAGATCTCGATAGCTTTCGCGTCGATAGTGAACTTAGAATACGTAAAGAAAAAACTATCTCTGGGCTACGTGACGCGTTTAAGCCTTTTATATACACAAAATTTACGCGTGCTTCAGGCTGGAGCGATGCTGATGCGCCGCTTTTTAACCAAGAGGCTTTCGATGCTTATATTGTTGATACCTTCGGCTATTCATTTTCTCAAGCACTTGCGCTGAACAAAAAAGATGCCGAAAAATTTTATCGTAAACTTAATGAAATAATGGCTGAAGAAGTATCTAATATTATTGGCCGTGACATAAAATACCCACACGCTATCTCTAGGCGCGAGTCGTGGCTTGATGATATTGCCCGCGAAGAGAAGCAAATTGCTGATGAGAAAGTCAATCGCTTATTGATTGACAAAACGCTGCTTAATAATGAATTGCAAAATATTTTACGACAAGAATACTCTCGTCTTCGTTCAATACGGCGATCAACAGCACTTCACGGCTCACTTAATAATGAAAAAACATACTTTATATTACACCGAGATGTTATCGAGGCGCGCGAATTCGACAACGATACTCAGACAGATGTTGCCATAGGGTTTGCGGCACTCGAATCTAAAAAGCAGCCAGGGCAAATGCAATTTGAGGTGCGCATGAAGCAATTATCTTCGCCGCAAGTATTAATAGCTATTGAAAGATTCATTAAAAATCAAGGATACCCGGCACAAAACTTAAACTGTTCTGCAATACTGCAACCCGGATCAAAATAATTAAAATCTATACCCAACACCAATTTCTGCGAATGAAATGTTGCTGTTTAGTGTGCCGCTATTATTTTGCAGAAAATGAAAATAGTGATGATAAAAGCCACCCTCAATAGTAAATTTCTTGGTAATAAACATATACATTTTAAGTGTAAATACGTAGGCCTTAATGTTGCTTACATTACTTGTTGTGCTAAATGGCAAATATTCGCCATTTACCTCAACGGTTTTTGTATATCGCAAAAACGGGATTAAATTAAAAAATTTGTCTACATCTTCCCAAATATCATCTATATAAGATATGCCGAAGCCCTCAAAATACCCAATCGGGCCGTCTGAAATAATTTTTTTATAAATAAGTGACGTAACAATAGATTGACCAAAAGTATATTTTTTAAGCGGAAATCTATACTGCATAGAAAATTCACTAGAATTAAATTTGTAATCTCTCGAGTCAGATTTACTTTGTATATTATGAAAACGCGCGCCCCAATTTTCTACCCAAAGCTGGGCATAGGCATCACCAATGATTATAATCTCTTCAGGCGCAGGTACGGCACTTCCAAAAACATGAATTTCGCCGCCTTTTCTGTAGGTTCGCCTTGGCCCCTGTTTTTCTTTTAGAACCACTTGTTTTTCTTGCTCTACTTCATCGAAAGAGTTTTTTGCTTTGCTATATGTTTCACTAACCAAATCTGACTTTTGTACACGAATTTCTACAAGTACGTTTTCTTTGTTAGATAACTGTTCTTTACTTGAAGAAAAGTTTAGTGGCGAAATTGACATAAGCGTTGTTAGCAGCTTAGGCAGCTTATCGGCAGGCACCATCCCTTGAAAAAACCAATCGAAAGCATGCTCAGTGACACTCCATGAAAGTTCAGAAAATTTTGTTTTCATTAATTGCTTAAATTGTTCTGGCGACACTTTTACAATAGACGAGAGTTGAATTTCAAGGTCCACGTCATTACGGGTGGGTGATTTTTTTATAATTTCACCTTGGGTATTTCGAAAATAATAATTATTTATTTCTTGATCTTTTTGGGGCAATATATCTTGTACTTGTAATGGCCCGTCGACAACTCGCTCTAGTATAAAATCTGAAAATTTCTTGGCATCTAAATTCAGTGTCATACCGTAAGGCGATTTAGGCTCAGCCAGGGATTGCAACATATGAATACGTTTTTCTTTTTCAGGCGCTTGTCGATCAAGCCACATAACGATTCGTGCCGACCCAGTAGGCATCATTCGCTGTGAATAAGCTCTTTCAAAATTTAATTGACCATTTTTAAGC
>MEPT01000011.1:725-3697 GCA_001769925.1 Bdellovibrionales bacterium RBG_16_40_8 | reverse complement strand
ATTAGATATAATAAAATGATAATATGGAGTGCCACGCTCTAATTCTCCAAGCTCTTTTTGTGCAGCCTTTTGTGCGCCTAATTTTAAAAGCAATTTAGTCAGCTCTTCAGGTTGAACCTTTTCAGATCTAAACGTTACGTGGTAGAAAAAATCAAACTTTTCGGCGTTGGCATATGCAAAATTAACTAACAAGATCAAAGGTATAAAAAGTAAACTAACTTTCATTTAATATTTTTACTTCCGCTTCAAAATTAAATCACTGACTCTGCAACTGACCATGTGCGGCAACAAGTATGCAGCAATATAACGTTATGATGTCACCAAAATAATGGTGAATACAATAGTCCAAACCTAATACTGGACTAAATTAGTCTGCCCGCATTATTTCGAGATGAAATAATGTGTGAAAACTATTGAAAATTTATAAATCCTAAAGGAGTCTTGTGTTACTTATGAGAAACTTAAAGGCGTTAGCTCTATTGCCAATTTATTTTGTCGCTTCTACAAGTATGCTCGCCGGCGGCAAAGGTAGTGATGTTGTTAAGGGTAAAGAATTAGGTCAGTGGGTGCAGATAACAAAGCCCACAATGCTTCGTCACCTAGTTGAAAACATATCCAGACCAGGAACAGCACCAGGGTCAGTAGTCGCTTCGCCTTCAACTTTTGACCCTAATTATTATTATCACTGGATTCGTGATGCCGCGCTAGTAATGGATATTATTGTTACAGAATATTCACAAGCTGTTGATCCGATTATTAAAAACTCTTATAGGCGAATGCTTTTTGACTATACTTGGTTCTCGCGCAGCAACCAGACAATTTGGACTCCTAGTGGAGGCCCCGGCGAACCCAAGTACAATGTTGACGGTAGTGCATATAATGAACCTTGGGGCCGACCGCAAAACGATGGTCCAGCCCTCAGAGCGCTGACACTCACGCGCTTTGCAAATCTTCTTCTAGAAGAGGGTCGACATGATGTGGTCAGAGACATACTTTACGACGGCACCGTAAATTCTGTTATTAAAACTGACTTAGAGTTTGTATCGAGTCACTGGCAAGACCCATGCTTTGATCTATGGGAAGAAACCTATGGTGGACACTTCTACACGCTTGTCAGTTCACATCGCTCACTAAAAGAGGGTGCAAAACTTGCCCGCCTACTCAACGACGCAGAAGCCGCTACAAAGTACGAACAACAGTCTCGCGCTATTGAATACTCATTACGCGGGTATTGGAACGAAAATATCGGCGCCTTTATTGCTTCAATTAACCCATGGCTTGTAATGAGTGGTAACCCTGGCCAACCGTTGTATGGCCGCAGCGGGCTTGATGCCTCTGTTATTCTTGGTCTACTTCACAGTAACGCCAGTGACGATTTGTTACCATTCTCGGATGATCGCGTTCAGGCTACAGTGGCTAAACTTGAAAACGAGTTTCAGCGCATTTACCAAGTTAATAATAAGGGGTTTCAAGGCATAGCTATTGGTCGTTATCCAGAAGATCGTTACAATGGTTATACTACTGATGGAGAAGGCAACCCATGGTTTTTAACTTCATTAGGCTTCGGCGAATACTATTATAGACTCGCAAACCATCTTGAAAAATTAGGTAAAATCGAAATCACATCTCGAAATGCTGAGTTTTACAAAAAAATGGGAATCGCTACTCCGGTAGACTTTGCTAGAGCTCTTACGCGCATACGCGAAAAAGGTGATGATTTTGTTGTGGTAGCGAAATTTCATATGGATCAAGAATTTCGCATGTCTGAACAAATCAATCGATACAGCGGCTATATGCAAGGGGCAACTGATCTAACTTGGAGCTATGCAAGCTTCTTAACGGCAATTAGCCACGCCAAGTTCTCATATCGTTAATTTTTTACTACAAAAAGCGTTAATAACCCTATGGCAATTCTGTAAATGCCAAATTTAGCAAAACCAAATTTTGTTAAATAGTAAATAAAGCCCTTAATAGTAAAAAGAGCGACTACAAAAGACACTACGTTACCCAATAAAATTATAAGAATTTCGTCTCTTGTTATAGTTGGTACAATTTTTAGCAATTTAATTGCCGTAGCCCCCGATAATGTTGGCAGCGCTAAAAGAAATGAAAATTCAGCTGCCTGCTGGCGATCAAGTCCTCGCCAAAGGCCGCCGACAATAGTGGCAGCTGCTCGCGATACTCCTGGAATAAAGGCAAAACACTGCACTAACCCGATTACAAACGCATCTTTAAATGTCACCGTATCTTTTCTCGTTGAACTTACTACGCGCTTGTCTATAACAATGAGAATTACTCCGCCAATAATAAGGGCCCATGCGACTATTTGCGCACTTCCTAAAATCTTATCAATATCGTTCTTAACTGCTAGACCAATTACTGCCGCTGGCAAAAATCCTATAAATAGTTTTTTGTATATGTCTAGAGACTGTATAAAACGCCGCCAATAAAGCACAAATACTGACATAATTGCGCCAAATTGCACGATAACTGTAAAGTCTTTAACAAATTGAGTGTCCTGAATACCAAGAAAAGTTGAAGTTAGAATAATATGCCCAGTAGAAGATATAGGCAAAAATTCTGTAACCCCCTCAACTACAGATATTAGCAGTGCTTCAGCAAAATTCACTGCGTCTTAACCTTAGTCCACAGTTCTTCGTATAATTTCGTATCCTCGCCTAAATCTGTAATAGCCTCAAAACGCTTAAGAGTTTCGTTTGAAGGGAATAATGCATTATTGTTTTGTAAATCAGCAGGTAGTTTTGCGCGGGTACCTTGTAACACAGGGCCACCCTTGATGTTTTTCACAAAACTCTCGTTTACTTCTAGGCTTAGCATAAAATTTATTAATGCGTGGGCTTCTTTAGGGTGCTTAGCATTCTTTAAAATAACAAGATTATCTATAGCTCGAGTGCCACCCTCTTCAGGCATTATGTATTCAATTTTGCCGCCAGATTTTTCAGCAGCTTGCA
>MEPT01000011.1:326-711 GCA_001769925.1 Bdellovibrionales bacterium RBG_16_40_8 | reverse complement strand
CCACTGCAACCTCTTTATTAACTAGGGCGTCAACTGTATCAGAGCTAAACATTTTAGTAAGCTGTTTTGCCTTTAGTAGCGTATCCAAAGCCTTACTTAATTCAGCTTTATTCGTAGTATTGACAGAATAACCATTCATTTTAAGAGCTGCTGCCGTAACCTCACGCACGTCATCTAAAAGTGAAATCCTCCCAGACAGGGCCACGTTAGTCAGGACATCTTTCCACCCTTTAATTTTACCTTTATACAACTCTCGGTTAACAGCTATGCCCGCTGTCGACCAACTATAGGGCAAAGAGTACCGATTTTCTTTATCAAAAGATTGCGCCAGAAATTCTTTATCAAGTAGGCTATTGTTTGGGATAAGGCTCTTATCTAGTTCTTG
>MEPT01000011.1:0-302 GCA_001769925.1 Bdellovibrionales bacterium RBG_16_40_8 | reverse complement strand
CAACCATATAGTCAGAAGGCACGCCAACATCGGCCCCGCCGCCGCCAGCCTGAATCTTTGCCAGCAGCTCTTCGTTTGAGGTGTAATTGGACATTTTAATTTTAATACCAGTCTTAGCGGTAAACTTAGTTACCAGCTCAGGTGAAATATAATTGCTCCAGATCGTCAAATTGACTTCTTTTTGCTCATGATTTGTTGATCGCGTACAGCCTGAATTCACCAGAATCAAAAAACTGAAAAATAGAACTGCCTTTAATCTCGACATTTGCACCTTTCTTTTTTATGTTTTGGGTTAAATGCTA
>MEPT01000010.1:6072-10897 GCA_001769925.1 Bdellovibrionales bacterium RBG_16_40_8 | reverse complement strand
AGGTTCAAAATAAAACACGCCGATTAGATAAGCGATGAAGACTAACCCACGCAGAAAAATAAATACACAGGTGCTGCGTAATAATGCTGGCCAGGCTATTGTCGAGTACATGCTAATTTTGATAGCAGTCGTCGTGGTTTTTCTTTTACTACTAAATTTTAACAAACAATTCGCTAACTGGACGACAGAACACATTGGAGACTACATCGCTTGTTTGATTGAAGTTGGAGAGTTACCAATATTAGGAGATACGACTGGTTCGTATTGTCAATACAAGAACTTTACATATGCCGGAGGCTCTGGTGGGCCTAATAATTCTGGTGGGTCTAATAATTCTGGTAATCCTAATGGCACAAATGGCACAAATGACACAAACGGTTCTGGGGGTAGTAAAGACAAGGACAAAGACAAGGACAAAGACGACAAGAATTCAACAACAGAATCAGGTACAGGTAGCTCACATTCAAGAAAATCATCTTCTGGTGAGGGTGGCAAAAGCGATAGCTATAGCAGTGGTGGTATAAAAAGAATGCGTATGGCACGTAAAAGCGGCAGTAAAGATAATAATAATAAACCCTCAAAGGAAGAATCTGATAAATTTCTAGATGTTGGGAGTGGGGGTAGTGGCGGAGCGAAGAAGATCAAAATTACGCGTAGAATAACAAGACTAAAAAATGGCAGAGCTGGGGAAGATGAAAGAAGTGAAACTATGACAAAAGTGACTGGTTCATCGATAGAAGAAGGCACCAAGCCTGAAGCAAAGCAAATGCTTGTCAATCGTAAGCCAGCTATGAAAAACGTTCAGGATGATGAGATTGAAGGGTTCAGCTTTGGAAATTTTATGCGCTATCTTCTTATGGCCGCGATAATTGTTGCCATAGTAATATTTGTCGGCGGACAATTAATGCAAGTGGCAAAATCATCAGAGTAACCTTGGCGCTGCGTTAAACAAAATTACAATTCTAGAAAATTTTAACTTCTGCATTGAAGTTTTAGCGAATTATAGTTTTACTCCTTACTTCTGTAAGAAAAATTGGGGGGTGGGGTAATGTCTGACGTTATCGATTTTGTGCGCTCGGCGCCAGCGTCGTTCGATGAGGCTAATCAATTGGTTGGTCTTCTTAATCGTGTTACGCAAAAACACAGTAAAACGGTCAATGAATTAATTGCGCGACTTGAGGCACTAGATATTTCTGCGCGAGAAAAAACTTCTGCCATCGAACGTGAAGTTAATCGCGAAATCGAAGAATGGAACACAAAAATACGTAAATTAGGAGCCATTCCTAAAGGACTTTGGTTAGTAGACATTGATGCTGGTGACGGGTATTACTGTTGGAAGTATCCAGAAAGTGAAATTGCTTTTTGGCATGAATACAAAGGCGGCTTTGCCACACGTACCCCATTAGTAGAGAGGTCAAATGCGTATAGCTCTAGCCCAAATCGACTCTCACCTGGGTCACTTTAAGGGCAACTGCTCAAAAATTATTGAGTATGCGAAGCGCGCAAAGGCACTTAATAGCGATGTGGTAGTTTTTCCAGAAGCTTCTTTATTTGGTTATCATCCAATGGATCTTCTTGAGCGCGAAAGCGTTGTTCGTGCTCAGCTTAAATATATAAATGAGATTCATAAAAAAATACCTTCAGGTATATTAGTTATTTTCGGAGCTTTTACTAAAAATTTGTCGAACAAAGGTAAACCATATTTCAATTCGGCAATCGCATTAGAGAGGTCTAAAAAAAGTTGGGTTTGTCACAAAACGCTTCTTCCGACTTATGATGTATTTGATGATGCCAGACATATTGAGCCTGGCGACGTTAGTAAAAATATTTTATCCTATAAAGGTAAAAAAATTTTAGTAACAATTTGCGAAGATATTTGGGCCTGGGCAGATAATGGGAGAAAAAAAGAAACCCAATACGTCAAAAACCCATTAAAAAAAATTAAGCGCAGGTCTGTAGATCTAGTATTGAATTTAAGTGCTTCGCCGTTTTTTCAAAATAAAATGAAGCACCGAAAATTTGTTGTTTCTTCTACCGCAAAATATTTTAGTGCGCCAATGGTTTACGTAAATATGGTTGGTGGACAAGATGAACTTATTTTTGATGGCAGTAGTTTTGCTATAGACAAGAATGGCAAAATAATTGCGCAAAACGCGAGCTTTGCAGAAGACTTGAATATTGTAGATTTTTTTAACCAACAAAAATATAAAAAAAAACGAAATCCGCCACTTTTAAAAGTAGAAAAAATTCGGCAAGCGCTAGTTCTGGGTATTCGCGACTTTGTATTGAAGGCTGCTCAAGAATCTGTTCACCTGGGATTAAGCGGGGGAATCGACTCAGCAATAGTGGCATGTCTTGCGGTAGATGCTTTGGGAGTAGAGCGAGTGAAGGCATATGCTATGCCGGGCCCATTTAGCACAGATATTAGTCTAGCGCTTGCCCAGGAGCTTTCGCAAAATTTAGGTGTGCAGTGTAGTGAAATACCAATCACGGGATTGTATAAACAAGTTATAGAGTTAGTAGAGAAAAAAATCGGCGTGACCCATTTTGGCGTTATGCATGAAAATATTCAAGCTAGACTACGAAGTCTAATTCTCATGGCAATAAGTAATAGAAATAAAAGCATGCTGCTTAATACTAGCAATAAAAGTGAACTTGCCGCTGGGTACAGTACGCTTTACGGAGATCTCGCCGGCGGGCTAGCCCCTATAGGCGATTTACTAAAGCGCGATATTCAAGCGTTAGCAAAGCACTACAATAAAGATCGTATTTTAATACCAGAGCAAATTATTTTACGAGCGCCATCAGCTGAATTACGTACCAATCAAAAAGATCAAGACACCTTGCCGCCATATGATGATTTAGATGATAGCGTTGTACGTTTGGTTGAACATATGGCGACGCCGAGAACAGATGTAGATAAATACTTGTTAAAAGCGCTAATGGCGAGCGAGTTTAAGAGATGGCAAGCTCCGCCTATTTTAAAGGTAAGTGAGCATTCATTTGGTCAGGGCCGCCGCATGCCAATAGCACATTCGGGTTGGTATTAATTTATTTTAAGTTAATTCAAATAGCCCAAGCTGCTTGGGTTTAGGTGTAATTTGCGGAAATTTTA
The DNA here is from genome assembly GCA_001769925.1 of Bdellovibrionales bacterium RBG_16_40_8. GTDB lineage: Bacteria > Bdellovibrionota > Bdellovibrionia > Bdellovibrionales > UBA1609 > RBG-16-40-8. The sequence goes on along the minus strand of MEPT01000010.1, from coordinate 7,782 downwards.
ATATAGCTTTGCCAGAAAGGGCGAGTAGGTTTTCAATTGGCGGCAAAAATAGTCCTCCAGACATTTTTTCAATCATTTTTATAAATAATTGACCACAGTAGGTGGCATCGCCTTCAGCGCGGTGAAATTTAGCAGACTCAATTTTCATATGTTGTACGAGCGTACCTAGTTTATAATTTGGTAACCCAGGTAGAACTCTCCTTGCCATACTACAAGTGTCGAGAATAACTCCGCGAGGGGCGGCCGTTTCGAGCCTGATGATGTCTGAATTCAGAAATTGAAAATCGAAATTTGCGTTGTGGGCTACAAGTAAATCATTACTACAAAATTCAGCAAATGGTTCAAGAATAGATTCAATTTTTGGTTTTCCATATACCATATCATTGGTGATGCCATTAACTTTAGTTGCCGCTTCAGGAATGGGCATTTGCGGGTCTATTAATGTGGTAAAGAGAGATTCTACTTGGCCATTTACGAAGCGAACTGCACCTATTTCAACGATGCGGTCTACTCCGGCAATAAATCCCGTGGTTTCTAGATCAAAACTTACAAATTGCATACTTTTTTCTATTCTATAATCGCGATGATATCAACGTATATAAAACGGGTTGGCTACAATCCAATTTAACCAAGAGCTCCCGTCTGGGAAGGGTAGAGTAACTTTGACGCGAACCACGCTGCGATAGACTCCTGGCGAATGAATCGCGTAGCTTGTTATCGCTGAATTAGAGGTCATAATTTTTTCTCCGTTTCGATAAATAACTGCTTCAAAACGTACGGCTGGCTTTGCTGGTAGCTTTACAATAAGCTCCATTCCTGGTTTGAATTTTTCTTCAGACCCTAGTGGTAAAATTGAATTTTTGTTGATGCTTACATAAGATTCGAAGCCATGAGTGTCTTGCAGTATATCGAGGCTTGTATAGAATTGCCCCTTGCGTAATGCGCCAGATATTTTCTTTCTATCCTGCACAGAATTGCCAGTCAACTCGGAACGAATCAGAATATGATTTTTTGCGATTGAAAAAAGAGTTGAATACGATGGAAATTGAATATTTAAATTTCCGGGTAATCGCAACTTTGCCTCAGCCTCACTGCCAAGATAACCACTCGTAGGGTGGTGTTGATTAAGTTTATCCCATATAGAAATTTCTTTATCGCCAGCGGCAATGATCATGCGTAAAAAGGCAAGTTCAGCATTGAAGGGATAAACAAAAGCAGTCCAGATAAAGGATATTTTTGATGAGCGCCAAGATTCCTCCCACACACTTTTTAAATTCATAATTTCAATGCCATCAAGACCTTCTGGGAATGATCTAAGTTGATACCGTTGTCGTGATGGATGGGCTAGAACAAATATTCCCTCAGGACGCGTTGGATTGTAGTGGCTTAATAGGTCTGCGAAAGCTATTTGAGAACGCCCAGGCCCCTGAAGATGCTGAGTTTCTTGAAAATCAAAATTAATAATTCTTGCGTCTAAATAACCATATTCTCCACCCTCTATGACGAGAACATTATTATAATAGGCCTCTAAAGATAAATCAGGAGAGAAATTATTAAAATCAGTTAGTACAATAAAATTTAAACGTGCTTGCTGAGCGGCAGAGATAACGGTATCAAAATCGCCACTGCCAGAACTTTTATTAGTTCGAACATTAAAGGCCCCAGAATAATCGTAAAATAAATTATTTGTCGGTAAAGTGAAATACTCTG
>MEPT01000010.1:2604-5995 GCA_001769925.1 Bdellovibrionales bacterium RBG_16_40_8 | reverse complement strand
ATAAGTTTTTTCATTTTTGTTATGGAAATTTCAACTGCATGGGTCGCCCTAGGTCGCCTGGCACTCCACGCTCACGTCCGTTGTGTATAATATTTACCATACCGCCGTCTTTAATATTTAAAATTAGAGAAGACGCAGCTTTAATCGTATGAATTTCTTCAGGTTTAAGAAAAAATGATTTTGCCGACTCGCCGTCAATAACAGCACTAATTTCTACAGCATCGAGAGCTTCAATAATTACTTCCTGGGGGTTTTTTGCTAGAGTTGGTGCTGGCAATTTAGGTTCAATTTTTATTTCGGTGTTGGCATTGATTTCTACTTCTTTCGGCACTACCGTCTCGGGAACATTGAGTGGCGGTGGCAGTGGTGGCGGGGTAGCGGTAGATTCAGTGGGCGAATCCTCTTTACTACTAACAGAAATATCAGGCTTATCTGTTGTTACATTTTGATCTTTGATGGCACGATTTTGTACTTCTGAGATATCTTCAATTATGCGTTCATTTGCATATTTATCAACGACATTTTTAATGCCGAAGACTATTAGTGCTGCAATTAAAATTCCGCCGACGATAAGTATTTTTGAAGTTATTGAACTAGTTGTAAAAGGCGCAACTTTTTTTGTAACCACCTTTTTTTCAGAAGCGGCCTTGGATGAAAGATTATCTATCGTGTTATCCTTTAAGCTGTAAGCCTCAAGTATTGGCTTAGAATCTATTTTAAGGTAGGCTGCGTATGAACGGATGAATCCACGAGAGAAAGAGTATGGCGGTAGAGCTGATTTATTGCCTTCTTCAAGTGCTTTTAATACTCGGGGGCTTATTTTAGTTGCCATGGAGACATCTCCAATAGAAAGACCTAGGCGCTCTCGCGAAACACGTAGGACTTCACCAGGATTGGAATTTTCAGATTCATTCATTTTAAAATCTCCAACATTTCTTTAGCTTTTATAGCGTAATGACTTTTTGGGTAAAGCTGCAGAACTTCATTAAACCTTGCGCGAGCCTGATCAACATTACCAATTTTATAAAAGCTTAGCGCACTATAAAAATGCGGCTCCTCGAAATTTGATTTTTCACACAGACGAACGGCCTGATCTAGGCTTTCTGCGGCGGCTTTATAGTTCTTAAGTTCGAAAAGCGAGCGTCCATAATAATTCATAGTAAAGCAACTGTCGCGACGTTCTTTAAGAGATTTTTGCAAAGATTTTTTGGCTTTTTCATATTGCCCAGATAAAAAATAAGCCTGACCTAAATTTGACCATGATTTTTCTGGGTACTGGTATGTTAAGTCTGTTGCGGCTATTTCAAGTTCGGTAATTGCTTTATTGTAAAGACCAACATCGATATAAAGTCGCCCAAGATTGTTGCGCGCATCGGTGTAGTCATTTTTAATACTTAACGATTTTTTGAAATGAATTTCGGCATCGTCAATTTTGTCTCTTACCAAATAGGCCAAGCCCAAATTGTTATGTATAGTAGCATTATAAGAATCGAGACGCTCAGCTTCTCTAAGCTCTCTTAGGGCTTGTGGGTAGTCGCCCTTCATTAAATAGCTCGTGCCTAATTGTAGATGAAGTAGAGCCTTGCTCTTATCCGAAGACTCATTAATTGTAGCGCAGCCTGTAGCCCAAGTTATAATAATTATTATTAATATTTGTTTGGTAAGCATTATAGAAAAGTATCAAATAAATTAGATACGAGCAAAAGTCCTTGTGGCGCGCGGCACCAATGTGACAATAGTTTCGCGGTACTCATTGCTTGGCTTTGATGTTTGGTCAGTGTTTTTTTAAAGTTTGAATATAATTAGTTAAGTCCCAGGCCTCTTGGTGCTCTAATATATCGTTCCATTTTGGCATATCGCCACGACCTTCGTTAATTTGCATGACTAAAAAATGATTAGGTAAGATACGCGCGATTGTTGTCAAATTAGTTGGCTTTATACCAAGTTCCTTGGAATGCTGACCATCGCCCTCTCCATTTGGACCATGGCAGAGCTGACAGTGTTTAACAAATAGCTTTTGCCCGCGCTCTATTGATTCACTATCATTTACGCCTACTATTGTGCGTTTTGGTCCGGTAAAAACTGTCCAGCCGTGACGTACATTTTTTTCTATAAGATCACGATCTGAAATTGAATCTGCAGATTTTTGGTTGGTATTACATCCAAATACAAAAATCCCAGCCAAAATTATAAATGTGCTTCTCATTATATATCCTCAGTTATTTACAAACTCATCCTTATTAAAAAATAATCCTAACTCGCGTGCAGCACTTGTTGCGCTATCACTGCCATGCACGGCATTTTCTCCGACACTGTCACCATAGAGCGCGCGAATGGTGTCAGCTGCCGCCTTTTTGGGGTCAGTTGCTCCCATTATTTCTCTGTTACGAAGTACGGCATTTTCTCCGGTTAGGGCCATTAGCATAACAGGTCCAGAGGTCATAAAGCTTACAAGCTCGCCAAAAAATGGGCGTTCTTTATGTTCAGCGTAGAATTCTTCGCACTGAGATTTTTTTAATCGTACAAGCTTCGCGGCAGCAACCTTCAGGCCATTTTTTTCAAATTGCTGAATGATAGAACCAACAGCATTTTTTTTAACGGCGTTAGGTTTGATAATACTGAATGTAGTTTCGATAGACATAGTTAACCCCTTAATGCATTTTTTAGTGTTATACCCAAATCAGCTGGGCTTTTAGCAATTTTGCAGCCTGCAGACTCTAATGCCGCGAATTTTGCTGCTGCGGTGCCCCGCCCCCCGCTTATGATGGCTCCCGCGTGGCCCATTCTTTTACCCGGTGGCGCCGTGGTGCCTGCGATGAACGATGCAACTGGCTTTTTAAATTCACGTTTTATGTAATCAGCGGCCTCTTCTTCGGCTGTACCGCCAATTTCTCCGATCATAATTACAGCGTCAGTATCTTTATCTCGATTAAACATTTCAAGAACATCAATAAAGTTTGTGCCATTTACCGGGTCGCCACCGATACCAACGCAACTTGATTGCCCCAAACCAAGAGTAGTTAGCTGCCAAACTGCCTCGTAAGTAAGGGTTCCAGAGCGTGAAACAACTCCGACGCGCCCGGGCTTGTGAATATGACCAGGCATAATACCGATCTTACATTCTCCAGGAGTAATCACGCCTGGGCAGTTGGGCCCGACCAGCCGACATTTTTTACCCTGCATAAATCTTTTTACGGACACCATATCTAGAACAGGAATTCCTTCAGTAATACACACGATAAGTTCAAGTCCCGCATCAACAGCCTCCATGATTGCGTCGGCAGCAAACGGCGGAGGTACATATATAACAGAAGCGGTTGCGGCTGTTTCTCTTACACATTCTTCTACGGTGTTAAATACTGGTAGGTTTAGGTGCTTAGTATTGCCTTTA
>MEPT01000010.1:1847-2564 GCA_001769925.1 Bdellovibrionales bacterium RBG_16_40_8 | reverse complement strand
TCTGAGTGAAACGTACCATTTTCTCCAGTGAAACCCTGACAGAGAACTTTAGTATTTCTATCAATCATTATAGACATATAGGCTAACCTTTCACCGCTCGAACAATTTTCTTTGCAGCATCATTTAAATCATCAGCGGGCGTTATATTTAACCCGCTTTCTTTAAGAATTTTCTTGCCAAGCTCTACGTTTGTGCCTTCGAGCCGCACAACTAGTGGGTGCTTAAGCCCCACTTCTTTTGTTGCCGCTATAATACCCTCGGCGATAATGTCGCACTTCATAATACCGCCAAAAATATTCACTAATATGCCCTTAACGTTTGGGTCTTTCAGAATAATCTTAAATGCCGCTGTTACCTTTTCTTTGTTGGCACCGCCACCAACATCCAAAAAATTTGCCGGTGAGGCGCCATTGAGCTGAATTATATCCATTGTTGACATTGCAAGTCCGGCCCCATTCACCATACAACCGATGGTGCCATCGAGCTTAATATAGGCGAGATCATGTTCTTTCGCTTCGATTTCTATTGGGTTTTCTTCTGAAAGATCGCGATACTCTATTATATCAGGATGTCGAAAGAGCCCGTTTGCATCAAAATTCATTTTCGCATCTAAGGCAATTACGTCGCCATTTTTAGTAACCACAAGCGGATTTATTTCAGCAAGACTGCAGTCAGATGCAACGAAAGCTTTATAAAGAGAAATAAATGATTTCACAG
>MEPT01000010.1:0-1841 GCA_001769925.1 Bdellovibrionales bacterium RBG_16_40_8 | reverse complement strand
TAATAACGGGTCCCGACATACCAATTTTAAAGGCTAGTTGTCTAGCCTGAAATGGTTGCATTCCGACAGCTGGATCAACGACAACACGGTGAATTTTTTCTGGTGTTTTATGGGCAACCTCTTCAATGTCCATTCCGCCTTCAGAGCTTGCCATTACGGTCACGCGCCCAAACTCACGGTCTATCAGTGCGGCTAAATAATATTCTTTCTGAATTTCGCAGCCTTCTTCGATAAATAGCTTTAGAACTTTTTTGCCCTCTGGGCCGGTCTGATGTGTAACTAAATTCATGCCTAAAATATTTTGCGCATAAATTCTTACCTCATCTAATGATTTTGCGAGCTTTACCCCGCCGCCCTTGCCCCTGCCACCTGCGTGAATTTGAGCTTTTACTACCCAAACTTTGCCGCCAAGATTTTCAGCAACTTTAACGGCATCGTCGGCAGTACAGGCCATCCCACCCTTGAGAGTTGGCATGCCGAACTTTCGCAATACTTCTTTTGCCTGGTATTCATGAATATTCACAAAAGACCCCTCTAGAATTCTATTTTCTTCAAAGCACTAAGTAGTTCTTGCACAGCGCTAATAGAGTGGTCGAGACCTTTGCGCTCTTCTTCATTGAGTTTAACTTCAATGACCTTTTCTAGTCCGGCGCCGCCTAGTTTGCATAACACTCCAACGAAAATATCTTTTGCTCCATACTCGCCTTGTAAGAAAGCTGCACAAGGTAAGATTCTTTTTTGATCGCGTAATACTGCCTCAGCCATTTGTACAGCACTAGCGGCTGGGGCATAAAAAGCCGATCCAGTTTTTAGTAGACCGACAATTTCGGCGCCGCCATTACGCGTGCGTTCGACAATTTTATCGATAGTGGTCTTATCGAGCATTTCAGTAAGTGGTACTCCACCTACTGAGCAGTGGCGTGGCATAGGCACCATGGTGTCGCCATGACCGCCAAGTACGAAGGCGCTAACATCACGTACACTTACATTACAAGCTTCAGCGACAAATGAAGAAAAGCGCGCAGTGTCGAGAACGCCAGCCATACCAAAAATGCGCTCACGCGGAAAACCTAAAACTTGCTTTGCAACGTAGGCCATTGCATCAAGTGGGTTACTCACAACAATCACAACTGAGTTCGGAGCATATTGTTTTATCCCCTGACAGACTTCTTTTACAATTTTAGCATTTGTAACTAGCAGGTCATCACGGCTCATGCCAGGCTTTCGCGGTATGCCGGCCGTGATAATTACTATGTCAGAGTCAACAGTATCTTTATAATCACTTGTTCCAATGACACGAGAGTCAAAACTCTCTACGGGAGAGGCCTCATAAAGATCAAGGGCTTTGCCCTTAGCTACGCCTTCATTAACATCTAAAAGGATGACGTCACCAAGTTCTTTCGCGGCGGCCCAGTGAGCACAAGTTGCCCCTACAAAGCCGGCACCAATAACAGAGATTTTTTTTCTTTTATGAACCATAAATGAACCTTTCTTGAAAGTAAGAAGAAGATTTATATTCTAGTGGTCACGACATTTTATAGCAACAAAGGTTTGCGAGTCAGGTGAAACTTTGCCAAGATATTTAGATGGAGAATTTAGAGCGTGGCGTCACCTGCGATTGAACTTCGTGCTGTATCTTTGCAGTTCGATGACAATAAAGTTTTAGATAATGTTAATCTCACTGTAGAAAAAGGTGAAATATTTGTTATTGTCGGACCAAGCGGGCAGGGAAAATCTGTACTTTTAAAATTAATGGCTGGTATTTTAGAGCCGACTAGTGGCCAGATATTTATAGAAGGAGTGGATTTTTCTAGCCTCCAAAATAGAGAACGCGATCAGCT
>MEPT01000009.1:32832-32968 GCA_001769925.1 Bdellovibrionales bacterium RBG_16_40_8 | reverse complement strand
ATATACTGCAGCCGTTTCTAATACCACATCTCTTAATATTGATAGCGACGGTGATGGTATTATCAACTCACTTGAAACTAGTGCCGACTCTGACGGCGATGGAGTACCAAATTACCTAGACACAGATTCTGACGAC
>MEPT01000009.1:32606-32723 GCA_001769925.1 Bdellovibrionales bacterium RBG_16_40_8 | reverse complement strand
TCACTAATACTGGCGGCTCTGCCACAGATGCTGATGGCGATGGTATGGTTGATTTTCGTGATGCTGACTCAGATAACGATGGCGTATCTGATGGGGCAGAAAGCCAAACCATAAATT
>MEPT01000009.1:29631-32460 GCA_001769925.1 Bdellovibrionales bacterium RBG_16_40_8 | reverse complement strand
AGCGTTTGCGTAGGCGCGAGCAATTTATGCGATACCGACGGTAATAAAGGCATTGAAGCTGATGAATTTGTTGACGGTGTGCTGCCCGATCAAGATGGCGACGGAATTTCTAATTATTTAGATTTAGATTCTGACAATGATGGCCTGCCTGATCTTTATGAAAATTTATTAGGTCAAATAACTCTAGCCGAAATTAATACGATCGATGCAAATGCAAACGGATTTATCGAAGGCACCACCGTACCAGGCCCCATCGCTGGCGAGTTACTTATTCTTGGTAATACGATCGGTAATGCTAACGGAGTTGTTGACACCACCGAAACCCTCGACACTGACGGCGACGGCGTGCCAAATTTCTTAGACACAGATTCAGATAACGATGGCGCACCCGATATTGTCGAAAACGGTCGCTACACCTTCGACATAAATGGCAATAATACCATAGCTTACGGAGTAGGCTTAGAGTATGACAGCGTGGCTGATACAAATCTGATCGGGCCTAATAATCAAGCCCTTATCGACACCGATAGTGACGGCACTTACAATTATCTTGATACAGATTCAGATAATGATGGCATTGCTGATTGGATTGAGGCTTGGGATACAAATATTGATATAGGCATAGTTGATGGTAAAATTAGTGCTGCTGAATTTTCTGCGGCCGTAACAAGTTTTGGCAATAATGACAATTATTTTACCCAAAACGAGTATGTAGACACAGATAGCGATGGCATTCCTGACATTTTCGATGAAGATAGCGATGGCGATTCAATTAAAGATTTACACGAGTCTGATCTGACAGACTACAACCCTGCAACTGTGGTTAGTTTATTTGCTAATATGGCTGATTCAGACGGTGATGGCATTCTTGATTTTCGTGAAACAGATTCAGATAATGACGGATTTTTAGATTCAATTGAAGCAGGTGATGCTAATTTAGCAACAGTACCTGTAGATACAGATTCTGACGGTATACCTGATTGTCGCGATACTGATAGCGATAATGACGGGCTTTTAGATGTCAATGAAGCTATCGCCGGCACTAACCGAATTATTGCAGATAGCGACGGCGATGCCTGTAGTGATGGTTGTGAAATTTACGGCAATGCTTATGCCGGCCCTGGCGTTTGCATCTATAATGGCAAATCATGGAGTGGAATCGGCACACTTCTTACTCCAATTACCGATGCACTTGATGCAGATACCGACGACGGCGGCACGAGCGATTGCGCCGAAGCAGCTGATGCGGGTAACCCAGACCCACGTGCCGGTCATGGTGCAGATGACCCATACCAATCAGATGACCCAGACAACGATGGCCTGACTAATGCACAAGAAATTATGGCCGGCACCAACGTCAATCTTGCCGATACTGACGGCGATACAGTTAAAGATGGAGATGAAGTTTTAATTTATAACACCAATCCCCTAGCTCCCGATACCGATAACGGCGGCGTAGATGATGGAGTTGAAATTAACACTGGCAGTGATCCGCTTGATCCTGCTGATGATAATTCTGATAGCGATTCTTTGCCAAATCTTTACGAGATATCAATAGGCCTTGACCCCAATAAAACTAATTCAAATAACGATTGTCTAAATGACGATGAAGAAATCGGTCCTGATTTAAATAATCCCCGCGATTCTGATCATGATGGCATTATTGATGCTTTTGAAATTGATAACGACAATGACGGGGCTCTTGATTGTGAAGAAGTTAAGCTTTCAACAGACCCATATAATGCTGATATATCTATGCAAGGGGGCGGTGGCGGCTGCGGACTTGTTATATTAAATAATGATTCAAACGATAACCACCCTTCACCCCCAAGTGGACCACTAACTTTTATTTTAGCAATATTCTTAACATTACTTACTTATATAATTTTACGATTTAAAATAAATTATAGACGAATTACCAATTTTATATTTGTTGTTATGTTTATTTTTATACTACTGCCCAAAAAGGCTTTTGCTTTAGATGTACAGCTTTTTCACCCACAAATTTACAATAATGGCACCTATACTCTTTACGGCACATCACCGCTAGAAGTTAAAACATTTCACTTTGGATTTACTTTTGATTACACCATGAACCCTCTTTCTTTCGGCAAAATTAGTAATAGCGAGCAAGTTGATGAATTAGTTAACACTCTTTATACAATCAATCTTCAAGCAGCATATCAGTACACAGAAAAAATTGGTTTTGTTGTTGATTTACCTTACCATTTAGTAGGTGATTTTGAACCAGCACAAAGCACTAGTAGCAAAAGTGAATCTGTTATAGGTGATGTATTAATCGGTGTTCATCATCACATATGGGAGCAAGAAAATCACTCATGTGGGCTTTCGTTACTACCTTATATGAGTATCGCAACTGGCGCTGAAGCCAGCTTTGTGGGTGATGGTGAAACAAAATTTGGCTTTAAGGTTTTAGCTGACAAAGAATTTGATGCGAAAAATTATTTAACTACTAACTTTGGTTATTTTCAGCGAAAAAAAGAAGACCTTTACCAACTACAAGTTGGCAGTGCTCTTACTTACGGAGTTGGTTACGTACGCACGCTAAGTGAAAATCGCCAGTATGAATTTATCTCAGAGTTATTTGGACAAAAACCTATGGGTAAGGCTACCGCCAGTGATGCAAACTCACCTACAGAGCTTGTCTTAGGGCTGCGTAAATATTGGGACAAGCCAAACACTTTTTTTCTACAAAAAGGGCGCTGGGATTTTGGTGTCGGCCGTGGGCTTAACCATGGTTTTGGCTCGCCTGAGGCACGTTTATTTTTTTCAATCACGTGGGGGCCAAGCAAAAAAGATTATGTTACA
>MEPT01000009.1:27544-29625 GCA_001769925.1 Bdellovibrionales bacterium RBG_16_40_8 | reverse complement strand
GAAGCTCCCCCACCACCTATGCCAGCAGAGAGAAAAAAACTTGAAATACCTGTTAAAATTAAGGTTGAAAGAATTTATTTTGAACCAAAAAAAACCACTATCAAAAAAGAGTCATATAAAGTTTTAGATGAGCTAATTGCCACTTTAAATAAATATCCTGAGATTGCTAAGATGCGAATTGAAGGGCATACCGACAATATTGGTACCGACGAAAAAAATTCAAACATATCAAAAGGCCGTGCCGAATCTGTTTATAATTATCTAATTCAAAATGGCATTGACCCAAATCGCTTAGAGTGGGACGGCTTCGGCCCCACTCAACCCGTTGCTGATAATAATACAGATGAGGGTCGCGCTTCTAACCGCCGCGTTGATTTTAAAATCCTCGAATTCTCCGGCGACTTAAACAAAATCACCCCAGTTACAGAATAGAAATAATAGTAAAATACTAAATCTTAAACGGACGGTACTCCATCTCAAGATCGCGCGCTACTGGTTCGTAAGAGACGTAACCGCCGTAAACATTTAGTCCTGGGTATAAGGCCTTATCACGAGCAATTGCGTCTTCAACACCCATGCGCGCAAGCATTGAACAATATTTGTAAGTGGCATTATTAAGTGCGTAGGTTGATGTGCGGGCCACGGCCCCTGGCATATTAGGCACACAGTAATGAATTACCCCATCTACTTCGTAGGTTGGCTCTGTGTGTGAAGTTGGGCGACACGTTTCAATGCAGCCACCTTGGTCAACGGCGACATCGACAATCACACTACCTTTCATCATTCGTGATACCATGTCTTTGGTTACAAGACGCGGGGCCTTTCGACCGGTGACAAGTACCGCACCAATTACCAGATGTGATTCAATCACTGCTTTTTCAATGTTCAATCTATTTGAGTAAAGTGTATGAAGTCGTCCTTGAAAGACATCGTCTAAGTATTCAAGACGCTTGTGGTTTACATCAAGAATTATAACATCGGCGCCAAGACCAACTGCCATTTTGGCAGCGTTTATACCAACTACCCCACCGCCGACAATTGTTACACGCGCACGTTCAACCCCAGTAACCCCGCCAAGTAAAACCCCCATGCCGCCACGATCTTTTTGTAAATATGTGGCCCCAACTTGTGTTGCCATACGACCAGCTACCTCACTCATCGGAATAAGAAGCGGCAAACTACCATCTGCCTCTTGAATAGTTTCATAGGCCATGGCTTTAACTTTTTTATCACAAAGTGCCTTGGTTAGCTTTGGTTCCGCTGCTAAATGTAAATACGTATAAAGAATCAGATCTTCTCGCATTAAATCATATTCAGAATGAAGTGGCTCTTTTACTTTTACAATCATCTGCGATTTAGACCAAACTTCACTAGCACTATTTAGAATTTTAGCCCCGACTTTTTCATATGATTCATTGTTAATACGGCTACCAAGGCCGGCGTCTTTTTCAACGTAAACCGTATGCCCTTCAAGCACCAACTGCTGCACAGAGGCGTCTGTAAGCCCAACGCGATTTTCTCCGATTTTAATTTCTTTAGGCACTCCTATGATCATTTTTTATCTCCTAAGCCCAGAGATACTGAGCCTCAAATGGATTTTCTGGTAAGTTCGCCCCCAACTCAATGATACGATAACTATCTGAAGACTCTAAAATCTTTTTTACCAGTTTGTTCATCAAATCGTGCCCCGCCTTATAAAGAACCACATGACCCATTATCGGCATGCCGAGGGTAACAAGATCTCCGAGTGCGTCTAAGATTTTATGACGCACAAACTCATTAGAAAACTTAAGCCCTTCAGGGTTTAGAATTTCATCAGGACCCAGAGCTATGGCGTTTTTCATGCTACCACCAAGAGCAAGACCTCTAGCATGGAGCATTTCAATATCTTTGATAAAACCAAAAGTTCTAGCTGGTGCAATTTCGCGAGAAAAAGACTGCTCATTAATATCAATATCTAAAACTTGTTTGCCAATAGCCGGATGAGCAAAATCGATAGTCGCAGTAATGCGTAGCCCATTGTATGGCGCAATATAAGCGTATTTTTCGTGGTCACCAAAATAAATTGTTTGATTAATGTA
>MEPT01000009.1:6542-27534 GCA_001769925.1 Bdellovibrionales bacterium RBG_16_40_8 | reverse complement strand
GGCGTACTTACGCGGCTCGCCCTGTTCAATCATACCCGCCTCAAGAAGGGCGTCTAAAAACACCTTGGCACTACCGTCACCTATAGGAATTTCTGGCCCTTCAAGTTCAATAAATAAATTATCAATGCGAAAAGCCGCAAGAGTTGAAAGGCAGTGTTCTACTGTTGACACTGAAAACTCTGGCCCCGAAACCGTAGTGGCCATCTGCGTGGCGCTTACGTAATTAACATGCGCAGCAATAGCTGGGCGACCTGGCAAATCAGAGCGTACAAAAAAAACTCCAGTATTTTCAGGCGCTGGACAAAAGGTAAGCTTAGAAGGTTTACCGGTATGAAGACCTATGCCGTTAACCTCGACCCTTTTACGAATTGTGCGCTGTAAAAACATAGACTTTTTTTTCGCTCCTGCAAAGTTGTAACAAATTTTAACTATTCACTCGCAGTATTACCTTCAAATAATATGCCACCATAAATTTCATTAAAAATACAGTAACCGCCTGATATCACATGATATTAAATTACGCATTGGGTTATTCGCTGTGATGTAAAAGTCACAGGGCGCCAAAGGTACGCCATAACCTTTAGCGCATAAACTTTAGCGCTGGCTGTATTTTTCCGATACAGCGGCATGGGTAAGCTCCCAAAACTATTTATTTTAGTAAGTTTTTTTATGGGCACTGTTATTTTAGGCTGCGCAACAAAGCCTTATCGTATGCCAAGCAGCTCTGAACTAGGTGAAGAATCAAGGGCGCACCCGGCTGCCACCCTTGTAGACCTTTTTCAAGTAAATAGGCCAATACCTCAACACAAACCAAGTAATAACGAGGAATTTTATTTTAAACGCTGTAGTATGACCGGTGACAATTGGCCCATCTCTAAAACCTCATACGACTGCACTTATCCTTAATTAGGAAAATTCATGCCAATTAAACCTGACAACTCACAAGAAATAAATATCATTGGGATCTTGTCGTATCTATTAATGGACCTGGTATAGATTTTTAAAGCTTCATATTTGTCTGCAACAGACAAGCCCGAAGGCTTAGAAATTAAATTTATCCGCAAAAATATTAAGCAAACACTTGTATCTTGGCTTATATTTGGCGCCGCCTTTATCGGATTTGGCGTTTTTTTTAAACAAATAATGCTAGAGAAATCTACTTTTAATATATTTTTTTCTGCTTTATTTCTACTTGTTTTTGGTAGCGTGGGGCTACTTGTTTTTAGTATTGTAGTTTACTCGATCTTCATAAAATGTCGAATTTTGATTACAGATTCAGGTCTTACCATTTATAAAAGTTTTTTAAGTTATAAAACCGAACAAACTTTTTTATGGTCAGATATTAAAAGTGTAGAGGCTAGACAATGTATTCGTTCAGAAAATAAAATATCAGCAGGATAGTTTTGGCCTCTTAATCTACTCTAGTGTTAACTGCGCTTTACTGCCGCTCCCAGATGCCCCGCTATGCACACGCCCGGATAATCGCATGCGCTCTGTGATTGATGGGTCGATTTTTTTTAAATGCTCAATGGCTGCCGTCATGATTACTCGCCCACGCGGCGTTTTTTGTAAAAGTCCTTCTTGAATCAAGTATGGCTCGTAAACCTCTTCTAGAGTGTCGACTTCTTCGCTTAAGGCCGATGACAAAGTATCTATGCCTACAGGTCCACCTTCGAATTTTTCTAAAATTAACGTTAATATTTTACGATCCATTTGATCAAGACCTAAAGGGTCAACCTCAAGTTGCTCAAGAGAATAGCGCGCAAGTTCTGTGGTGATTTGCCCGTTACCGCGAACTTCAGCATAGTCGCGAACCCGTCGCAAAAGTCGATTGGCTACTCGCGGGGTACCGCGACTGCGACAGGATAACTCAACACCACCTTCTTCAGTGAGCGGAATATTTAACAGCCCAGCAGAACGGCGCAAAATCATCACTAAAGAATTGCGATCGTAAAAATTAAGTCGCTCGAGAATTCCAAATCGATCGCGAAAAGGGGCCTTAAGTAGTCCGGCTCTTGTGGTTGCACCAATTAATGTAAATGGCGCAAGTTGAAATCGCATTGTACGCGCGCCAAGCCCATCGCCAGTAATAATGTCGAGCGCAAAATCCTCCATAGCGCTGTAAAGATACTCTTCTACGTCTTTTGATAAACGATGAATTTCATCAATAAACAGTACCGACTGAGGTTTTAGGCTAGTAAGAATTGCCGCAAGATCACCTTTACGATTAAGCGCTGGGCCTGAGGTTATACGTAAATCAACACTCATATGCCCTGCAATGATATGCGCAAGGGTTGTTTTACCTAATCCCGGGGGGCCACAAAGAAGCGTGTGGTCAAGTGGCTCGTTTCGCCGTTTTGCCGCCTCAACAAACACAAGAAGTTTTTCTTTTACCTTTTCTTGTCCCGGAAATTCATCAAAAGTCTTTGGTCGCAGACTGTGCTCAAGCTGAACGTCAGCTTCGCCTTTTTCACCAGTGATAAGTCGCGAATTTTGTTGTTGCTCCATAATTACAACTGCTCCTGTTAAAAAGACCCTACTAAAAAGCTCCTGAAAGTGATGATAGCCCTTTACGTAAGCCATCTTCAAAATCGATTGATGGCTCCATTTGCTCTACAACTTTTTCGACGTCTTGAATTTTAAATCCTAAATTAACAAGGGCTGAAACAATATTGGCGCGTGCAGTAAATGCTGAACGTGGTTTTTCATTACCTTCAAGAATAATTTTGCCTTTTAACGCTAGCACAATCTGCTCAGCAGTTTTTTTACCCACTTTAGGCAGTTGCGAAAGTCGACGAATATCGCCTTCGTCAATCATTTGGATGATTGCATCAAGCGGTGCGCCTGAGAGAATTTTCATGGCTACTTTAGGCCCTATTCCGCTAACTTTTATAAGTGAAAGAAAAAGCTCTTTTTCAGCTTTGGTGGCAAAACCAAAAAGTTGCAGAATATCTTCTCGCACATAGGTATAAATCCAAAGCTGCGCACTAGTTTGATCACTTACTGCACCACGAGTATGTGCTGAGCACAATACCTCGTAACCCACCCCACGCACATTTATAATTACTGAATCTTCGCCGTGTGGGATCACACTGCCCTGTAAAAACGCAATCATTATTTAAACCTCTTTCTGCCGAGCAAAAATCTCGCGCACCTCGCAATTGCTACCATGGCAAACAGCTAGTGCCAACGCATCAGTGGCATCGAGTTTGTCTGTAACAACCCCTAGCATTTGGCGAATCATAAATTGCACTTGTTCTTTTGTGGCCGCGCCAGAACCGGTCAATATTTTCTTCACATATCTAGTAGCATACTCAGCTAGATAAATATGATGCACACCGGCCTGCGCCATGGCGACTCCTCGAGCATGTCCCAATTTAAAAGCGCTATCGGCATTACGACCAAGAAAAACTTTTTCTACTGACATTGCCTTCGGCTGATATTCTTCAATAATACGCGATAAATCTTTTGATAATTTAGCCAAACGCTTCGCAAAAGTGACTTCTGCCATGAGTTCAATCACACCAAATCCTAAGCAGGAGTATTTTGCATTGCGCACATCTATCACTCCCCATCCAGTGCGCAACGACCCTGGGTCAATACCAATAATAACTGACAAAACCCCTCCACTGCCTATTATCAGGCGCTAAGACATTCAACACCCTATTGAATTTTGTTTCAACCAGTGTAACTCTAATTTCATGGGCAATATAGACACCGAGTTTATCGAACGTTATCAAAAACTTTATGAACAAGATCCCAAATCTAAGGTGTTTGCACCACTTGCCGAAGCGTATCGAAAAATAGGTATGCTTAAAGAAGCTCTTGAAGTTGCAGAAAAAGGGGTTAAACACCATCCTGATTTTCCTGGAGGACGCGTTGCGTTGGGCAGAATTTATATGGATTCTCAAGATTTCAAGTCTGCTGAAAAAGAATTCCGCAAGGCTTCTGAGCTTTCACCTGAAAATATTTTAGCCCATCAACTTTTGGCCGAAACATATTTGAATTTAAGAAGAACTAAAGATGCGCTGAAGGCCTATAAAATGCTGCTTTTTTTAAGCCCCGGAAACGATAGAGCACAAAAAGCCGTAAAAAAGCTCGAAGCACTCACCGCCGATGAGTATGAAGACGAAATTTTCACTATGAAACCCATAAAAGAGGCTGTTAAAGAATGGGAGAATCTTTTTATCGAAAGCACCCCTTTAGAAAAGGAGTCGCAAACCTCAGCAAAAGAAGAAAAAAAATTGAAATTTCTCGATCGAATACTTTCTGTTGCAGATGCTTTTATTGTTCGTAACGACATCGATCGGGCATTAGATGATTTACAAGAGGCCGAACGACTGGTCGGGCCACACCCTGAAATCGTAAAGAGGCTAAAACTTATTCATAAACGCCAGCTCGATACCATAGCCCATCCACAAAGTTCGGCCGAGCTATTTACGCCCAAAAAACGCCCATCGCCCTTGGATGAACAGATCGATTTTTTGCAAGATCTCTTGCAAAAAATTAAAGAGCGGCCTATTTGATTATATTATAACTAAAGGAATATTTTATGCACGAAACCAGTGATTTTCGTAAAGGCTTACATCTTCTTATCGATGGCGACCCATATGTTATTGTTGATTTTCAACACGTAAAGCCCGGCAAAGGTAATCAATTTACCCGCACGAAGTTGCGTAATTTGGTTACCGGCCAAAATCTTGAACGCACTATTAAATCAGGTGAAAAATTCCCGGCTGCTGATATTGCGTTTCGTGATATGAATTTTCTTTATAAAGAAGACACCGGCTATGTATTTATGGATCCATCTGATTACGAGCAGATCACCTTAAGTACTGATGTAGTTGGCGATGGTCGCTATTATCTACTTGAAAATCTGCAGGTAAAAATTTGTTTTTTTAACGAACGCGCTGTTGGCCTAGACTTTCCAGTATCGGTGAATTTAAAAGTTATGCAGACCGACCCCGGGTTTAAAGGCAACACTGTAACGGGAACTTTTAAGCCAGCCACCCTAGAAACAGGTCTAGTTGTTCAAGTTCCTCTTCATACTAATGAGGGCGATGTTCTAAAAATCGACACCCGCACTGGTGAATACAAAGAGCGAGTTAGTATACGGTAAGACAATTTCAGCGCGTCACGTTAGGTCTCGCAAGTGGCTGAAATCCCTAAGACAATAAGAGGATTAACTCGCTTTTGGAGGCGCTTTGTCACGTTCCCTTGAGGTAGCCATAAGAGATTTGCTTAGTAGCAAGGGCAAAGTCGACCGCGTGGCTAAAGATTTACTGAATAAACTTTCTTCACAAACTCTAAGACTTGAAGAAAAAACAGCTTACGTGAATTTTCTAATTCGCGCTGGCTATGGGCAAGAAATTTTAGCGCTTTACTCTACTTGGTTTAAAGAAAAAAGCGATATACCGCTAATGTCATATTGTTTTTTACTTTACCGAATTGGTTATAAGCCAGATGCCGAATTTCTTAAAAATTTTTTTGAAATATATAAAAATTTTAATGGCCACTCACTGCTAACACACTTTTTACCATGGGAAACACTTGATCCGCGCTTCATTGATTTAAAAAATGCTACAGTAGATAAGCTCACACACATAGCAAAAGAACGTAAAGAAAAATATTTAATTAAATTAGATTATTTGCGTGCTAACCGCATGATCGAAGAAGAAGAAAAACTTCTTGATAAACTTGTTAAGTTTTATCCAGACGATAGCAACTTTCAAACTGATAAAAAAAATTTTCGCCAGCGGTGGGCAAGAGCCATTATTTCTAGAAAAGCTTTTGAATCTTTTGATGGCGGGGCCGAACATACAGAACCACTTTTCACCGAAGACGAATTATCTGCTGCTAAAATTTTCACGACTGAAATAAAAAAACTTGCGAAAAAAAAACCGCAACTAGCATATAATCTTTCAATCGCACTATACTTTTTAGAGCTATATGATCTAGCACATGAAACATTATTTTTTGCGCCCCAGGCATTGAACGTCGATTGGTTTAGCATCGAGGTTCTTTTTCGCTCTCGGCGATATGCACAGTGCCTTGACGCTATAGCAATTGTTGAAAAAAAATATTCTGATGATCCTGAAACTGTTTTTGGCACAACGTACTATCGCGCCCTAGCGCTCGACGGCCTTGGTCAAACTGGTATGGCCGCAGAACTACTTAAAAGTATCGTTACTATACGTCCCACCTATCGCTCTGCGCACTCTTTGCTACTTAAATGGGGTGGGCGCATATGAATTTCTTAAAAAAACATTGGCGTTTAATTGGCTTAACGACTTTGTTTATCAGTTTCTTTTTTTTACTTGGGTTTTTAAACCGCTATTACGTACCACGAATCAAGAAGTGGGTTCTTGTTGAGATTGAATCTCAAAGCCACAAACATCTACCTGTTCGCATGTGGCCACAAAGTGTAGATATTAATTTAGTGCCCATAGGCGCTACATTCTACGAAGTAAAGATATTGCCACAATCCGAGCTGAAAAATATTATACTACCAACAAAAATTGAAAAACTTGAAATAAGTTTAAGCATCTGGGAGCTACTTAAAGGCCAGATTCACATTGGGCGACTACACGTAACTGGCGCCAAATTTAATATAACCGTAAGTGAGTCTATTACCGCAAATAAAAATAAATTACCAGATTTCTCTCAGGTATTATCTAACATACCCTCTAAGCAAATAATTTTAGAAAATGTCGACATAACTACAAATCTGCTTGCAGATAAACTTTCAATGCATGCCGATATTAAATATCTCAATCTTGAAAATAAATACCGTACCTTGCGTTTTGATCTCGATTCATTGAAACTCAATATAATTAAAACAGATTTAAAGAAAAAATTCGATATAAAAATTGACAGCCAATGTCTTGTAGATGCCGACGGCGTATACTTCTCACATCTTAAAATCGAACATAAAGAGGCCAATTTAGTCGGAGCGGGTGCCCTAGTCGGAGATATTTTTAAAAGGCGATTTAAAAATGTTCGCGCGTCAATTAAAGGGCAAATAAATCTTAATGATCTAGAAGAAATACTTAATAATTTTACAAATCATACAAAAACGCCAAAGATTCTAGGCAAAATGCGTTTCGAAACAGATTTAGATTACAATTTTTCAGGATCATTAAAAAGTAATTATATGATCGATATTGAAAACTTTAAAGTAAGCCAGTTTGACATAGGAGATTTTCATGCGCTAGGTAAAGCAGATGAGAAGAAAATTTTAATTACCAAAGCGTCGGCTAAACATTCTTTCGGCAGCGTGAGCATTGAAAATGCCCAAATATCTTTTGATGAAAAATTTAGTATTAAAGGTAATTTAGCTGCCGAGTCAATTGAGCTAAGTCAGTTATTGAATTCTTTAAATGTAAAAAATGTACCCGTATATACTCATATCAACGGTAAAATACCCTGCTCGGGCAGAATAAAAAATAAATTTAACATAAAATGTGAAGGTCAGTTAAATGCACACGATTTATCTGTGGTTATTAATAAAAATCAAAAAAAATCTTTTAATATAGTTTCTTTTAATGGCTTTAGCGCAAATGGAGAAGTTGTTATCGATGATAAGGCAGTAACATATAAAACAAAATTACAGCTAGGCAAATCTCAAGGTGAAAGCAGTGGTGTTATTAACTATGAAGAGGGATTTAAAATTAAATACTCTACCCCACTTTTATATTTTACAGATCTTACAAATCTTGCTAGCTTAAAACCTGAGGGCAGCATAGCCATTCAAGGGCAAACATCAGGTAATGCGCATATAGCAACAGTTGCAGCGAGCGTCAAAACCAATAATTTTTTACTTGAAGATTACAAACTTGGTAATGGTCAATTTGATATTCGCTACCAAGATAAAGTTATCTTTTTTGATAAGATACAAACACAAATTGGCAATTCTCAAATTAACGGGGATATACAAATAAATATACCTAATAGCACAATTAAAATCAGCAGTGCCTCTCCCTACCTAGAAGTAGCTGATTTAATAACTGCGTTCTCTCGTAAAGTAACTATACCCCCTTCAATAACAGGCACTGGTTCTGCAAAACTAAATGCCTCAGGCCCGCTACAATTTAATAAACTATCATACACGCTAAATTCTTCATTATTTAGAGGCACTATAGCAGATGAATCTTACGACCAATTGCAGTTCAATGTTGTAAGCCACAGCGGTCTTGTAGAAGCAAAGCGCGTAGAGCTTTCTAAGGGCAGAAGCAAAGCAAAGCTAACCGGTAACATAAAACCTAATGGCATAATGAATATAACTGTTTCAGGAAATCAATTTCAGATCGAACAGTCAGAAAATATTGCTCAGCTTAAAACCAATTTAACTGGTAATATAGATTTCACTATGTTACTTGAAGGACATATACAAAAACCCAATATTAAACTCGCCGGACAATTTTCTCACGTATTAATGGGCGATGTCCCTGCTAAAAATTCAGATTTTAATTTAAAAGTAAATGAAGAGGGCATCAAGGGTTCTGGTCAATTTTTTGGTAATACTATTACAGCTAACTTTAATCGCTCAAGTGATATAAATGGCTCAACCTATTTAAATTTTTCAACTCAGAGTTGGAATTTTGCGCAAACATTTTCTATTTTCTCTGAATCTCTACGTAACGAAAGTTTTCAAACGAAACTTACAAGTAGCATAGAATTTAATATACCTAACAAAGATCCAACTGACTTTTCGGCAAGCTTGAATATAAAAGATTTTATTATACAAAATAACAGAACTAAAATGTCGGCACCTCATGAACTTAATATTATTGCTCGCAATGGGATAATTGACGCTAAGAATTTTGAAATTATTGGTGACAATACATACGTGCGCATTAAATCATCATCCCAAGATTCTAAAAAACTTGGCCTCACGCTCGAGGGTAAAGTAGATTTGTCTTTAGCCTCTTTATTTACCCCATTTCTCGACGACATCAGCGGGACTTTAAGTTTTTTTCTTGAATTCACCGGCACATATTTAAAACCTATTCTTAATGGTTCTTCTTTTGTCGAAAACAGTTTGCTAAAATTTAAAGGATTTCCGCACCCACTAGAACAAGTAAAAATAGATTCACTGTTTTCTGATAAGAAAATAATTATCAATTCTGTCAAGGGTAAAATTGGTGGTGGGCCTTTTAATGCTAGCGGCAATATTTTTGTTAACGGAGTAAGTGATATCGCTATCGATATTAATGGTGGATTTCAAGACGCTAAACTTAGCGTACCAGATGGATTTAATACTAAGGGCCGAGGTGATTTTTTCGTTCGCGGATCGTGGTTTCCGTACACACTCGGCGTAAATTACAATATTGATTCAGGTCTTATTGAAAGAAAATCAACTGACACAGCAAAATCACCACGTGAAATAAAACCAAGTACATATTTACCAAAGTTTTTAAGTGCACAACGCTTTTCACCAATTATTCTGGCTTTGGGCATCAACTTTCATAATCCTATTCCGGTTAAAATACTAATCAGCCGGGCTGATATTCGTGCTGATGTAAGCGGCCAAATGAAAATCGCAGGCCCACCTGAGGCACCACTACTAACAGGAAAAATTAATATCGCAAAAGGCGGTAAAATTACTTTTAGAAATAACACTTTTGAAATTAAAAGCGGTACAATTGATTACACAAACGCTCCTGCCGAAAATCCAAATTTAAATGTTGAAGCCGATGCTAGAGTAACCGCTCAAATTAAAGGTGGAGAGACTACGCGCGACTATGACGTCAATTTAAAAGTTCAGGGTTCAGCGCAGAAACCAAAAATTTCGATGTCAAGTCAGCCCCCACTGCCAGAAAACGAGCTTATATCCCTATTAACGCTTGGCTTTATTAATGAAGATACTCCTGATACACAAGTATCTGCCGGGGATAAAATATCTACTACATCTTACCAATTATGGTCAGCGATATTAGATGAGCAACTAGGCATAAACCGCGCACTCGAAAGTCATCTAGGTATGCGCTTTAATATAAATTCAACATACGATGCTAGCGATAAAGCCGAAAAACATACTATATCACTTAAAAAACAATGGACTCCAAAATTTGGCACATCTGCAAGTCGCTCAATTGGCAAAACAAATAGCAATAATATGCGTGCCGAATACAAGCTTAATAAGAATCTATCAGTAGTAGGTCAATGGGAGGGCAAAGAACCCTCTGGAACAGATCAGACAACAACAAACAGTAAAGATTTAAACACTTTTGGTCTTGACGTCGAGTATAAGGTAGAATTTAGGTGAATTTAAGAATTTTTATTTTTTTTATAGTAATGACTATGCAGCTTTATGCGAAGGCTGATATTTTATTTAAAGGCATTTCAGAGACTGAAGTTAGTCAACTTAAAAAACAGTTTAGTGACCTAGCAAATACAAAACCCAGTCTTTCAACGATAGATGACATAATTCGTTTGTTGACTAAAATAGGCGCTTATTCTTCAATCACTCTTGAAAGCGACGATAAGGGCACATACACCTTAGTAGCAACACCTCAAAGAAAAATTAGTGAGCTTATAATCTCTGGTAATAAAAAAATAGATCGTGATGATATTATTAATGCTTTGGGAATTAAAATAGGAACAAAAATTAGTAGCGGCAGATTAAAAGAATCAACCGAAAGACTAAAAGAATTTTATGGGCGAAAAGGATATTTAAATGCAGTAATTAGTTTCGATATTGAAGATTCACCAGATAATTCATTGCGAATGCATGTTATAGTTATCGAAAACGAACCCACGCTTATTAAAGAAATACAGCTCGAGTTAGAAGAAGACAATCGCGAATTAAGCAATATGCTAAATAAAAGGGTTCGCAAATACATTAATAGATATTTTACTGAAAATACTGTTACGTCTATTGAATCAGTAATTAATGAGTATCTTCGAGACAATCGTTATCTTAGCGCCAAGCTGCAGCAAAAAGAAGCTATTTACGACGCCAACAAAATTCGTACTACTTTGATTTACCAAATAAGCAACCCTTTTTCATATGAAATAATTATTTCAGGCAATAAGCGCCATTCTTCTTCATATCTATTAAAAAGAATAAATTTAGATGAAATTTTTCTTGGCAGTACAAATCTGGCGCAAAATATTTCAGAAATGATAAAAAATGAGTACGCTAAAACTGGGTTTTCACACGTTAATATAACCTACCGTGAAAAAACCGTGAAAAATACTTTTTCGAAGCAAATAGTAATAAACTTGAATGAAGGGCCACAAGCACTTATTGATTCAATTGATATATCTGGCCACATTTCACGGCCGGCAAAATACTACTCAAAATTTATATTGGCAAATAGTTCTGATGCGGTTGCAGATAAATATTTTGTACGCACAGATCTTGAAAATGGCTACAAGAATTTGATTATAAGTCTAAATAACGAAGGTTATTTAAAGGCCAAAATACAGCCTGCTCGAATTGAATATAACAGCAAAAAAGATCGAGTCAAAATTGCTCTCGCATTAGATGAAGGGCCGCTAACTCAGCTTTCTAAAATTAATTTTTACGGTATCAAGTCATTTACACAAGCTCAACTACTTAAAGAAATGAGTATTCACAATAATATGCCGCTACGGTTAAATATGCTTGAGAATAGCATAAGTAACATTAAGAAATTTTATTATAACCATGGTTTTATTGAGATGAAAATAGTTAATGAAAATGAGTCTCTTGTTGAGTACCAAAATAACGGGTTACAGGCTGTGGTAAATTTTAAAGTATATGAAGGGCCACAGGTTTTTATTAAATCTATTTATATAAACGGCAACACGTTCACAAAAGATTATGTAATATTGCAAGAGACCGAAATTAACATTGGTGATTTGCTAACCCCAAACTTAATAAACGAAGCACAAACCAGATTAGACAAGCTTGCACTTTTTTCTCATATAGACATATCAACTCTTGAGGCAAATAGCTCAGTATCACAGCGCACACTCATGATAAATGTTGTCGAAAGAAACCCAGGACTATTTAAATTTGGCGCAGGCTTTACTAACGAGCGCGGATTAACTGCAAGAGGTTTTACAAGTATTTCTTATAGTAATCTTGGCGGCACGGCGCGCGCGATAAGCCTACACGGAATTTTACAAAACAGTCTTGTGCAAAAAAACAGACTTGAATACGCAACAGGCATTGGATATTTAGAGCCTTTTATGTTTAATAGCAGAATACGTGGCAGAGCAAATTATTTACGCTCTGAACAAATAATTACCAATGGTAGTGAAAAACTAGAGGCCAAAGACAGCGTAAACTTTGTTCTTGAAAAAGATTTGACCGCAAAAATTAAATTTTCGTGGCTAACTTGGGGGTTTGACTCTGTTAAGCAATTTAATATGCCTGACAGTGGTTCATTAAGTTTAGACAGCCATCTACAAATAGCTTATATGGGCCCGAGCCTCGACGTAGATTATCGTGACAACCCTTTTTTACCGACTAAAGGTTTTTATGCTAAATTAGATGCTGAATATTCACACCCGGATTTTGGCAGCTCTGATAAAGTTAATTTTGTCAGAACACAAGCGATATACTCTTACTATATGAGAACCTGGTCGCCAAAAATTGTTTGGGCAAATTCTTTTCGCGCAGGCTATGAAAAAAACTTAAGTGCTTTGCCAGGTAGCGGTGTTCCAATCAGTTTCGCTTTTTTCTTAGGTGGCAATACTACAGTGCGAGGTTATTCAGGCACCCGTGGTGATCGTTTTCCGAATAGTCGTGAATTTCCTAATGATACTGCATCACAATTAATTATTCATGGCGAAAGCAGTGTCTATCTTGTTAAGTCCGAACTTCGTTTTCCTATTTTTAAGGATCCCTGGGGCGGAGTTATTTTTTACGACGGCGGCCGGGTAAATATTCAAGGTTATGATTTTAAAGAACCTTTTCGTCAAAGTGCTGGCATCGGACTAAGACTTAATACGCCTATGGGCCCGATCAGTGTTGATTATGCTAAAAAATTAAATCAACAGCGTAGCGAAGATTTATACGAATGGCATATTTCTATAGGTACTTTCTAACTACACTTTCTGACTGTGCGAAAGTGATACAAGCTCGTCTTATAATATCCCAGTTTGATACATGTAGTTTTTATATAGAACAGACGATAGACTAAATTTTGTCTAACTTTTGGCCCTCACCACATTTCTAACATCATTTTAGCCGAAGAATTTTTGTTAAGACTCACAAAAACGAGGTTAAAATGAGAAGTTCGAATTTAAAATTAGGATTTGGGTTAACTACTTTAATATTTACCGTCATTATCTCAGCTTGCGGTGAAACCGACACGAAAAAGCAACATGATAAAAAAGTTAACCTTAAAGATTATATACCTAAAGTTATTTACGGCGAAGACGATCGCATCGATTTATATCAAGAACAAAATATTGCACTTTTAAATATGGCAGACTCTACTGTTGCGCTTATTAGTGCATTTGATTTACAGCAAAAAGGTAACGTAACAAATATTACAACAATTCCTTACGCTAACAGTTACAGCTTACCACTTTGTCAAAACGAAAGATTTCGTGAGCAAGAAATTGCCCCTTTTTGCTCAGGATTTCTTGTTGCCCCCAATGTGATTGTAACAGCGGGGCATTGTGTACAGACTCAGGGCTCAACTAATAGCGATTGTTCAACTACACGTTTTGTATTCGGATTTAATATAGCAACTGCTGGTTATCGCCCAACAAGTGTGCCCTCTAGCGAGGTTTATAAGTGTAAGCAAATTATCAAACAAGTTATAGTTTCTAATGGCGCTGATTTTTCTGTAGTAGAACTTGATCGCGATGTCACTAATCATAGCCCATTAAGATTACGTCGCTCAGGCACTGCGCAAATAAATGACGAACTAGTAGTTATAGGTCACCCATCTGGTCTACCGACTAAAATTGCCGGAGGGGCCAAAGTACGCGAGCTTTTCACAGACTTTATAAGCGCAAGTCTTGATACCTATGGTGGAAATTCTGGCTCTGCGGTTTTCAACTCTCTAACCGGTGAAGTTGAAGGCATTCTTGTGCGCGGAGAAGAAGATTTCGTTTCAAACGGAACTTGCATGTCATCAAAGAAGTGCGCTCAAGATAGTTGCCGCGGCGAAGATGTAACTAAAATTTCAAACGTGCTTCCCTACTTACCAATGACAACAACACCTTAGGCCATACAGTTTAAGTAGAGAGCACTCTGCGATCTTCAACGCGCGGGGCAATTTTGGCATAAACGCCCAGTAGTACAGCGACACATATTGCTGTAGAAATCAATGTGTTAGGAAAAAACGGCAATCCCATAACATAACAATCAACAAGACCGGCCCACGATTTTGGATACATACCAGAATATAACCAAACACTTAGGTTACTGAGCATAAAAAACACCACAGATGATAAAACTACCCCTGTGCCCGCAGCTGCTCCAACCGCTAATTTACGCCGCGAGGCCAGCGCTCCTAACCCGATAGTCAAGGCATATGATAAGTAAACTAATATCATCCCATCATAAAACCCTAGAAAAAAATCGCTTATTAAAAGCGCTGAAAGCGGTAAAAAATAAGCCACTCGGCGATTAGAAAAAGTGCACCCTGAAAAAAGCGCCAGGCCCAGAACCGGAGAAAAATTTGGGGGGTGTGGTAAAAAGCGAAGTAAAACCGTAAATCCGACAAGTAAAAATGCTGGCCAATATTTCATCATATAATATCCTCCTCAAACAGTGACTTTTGAAAGTCTTTAAGCTAATTTATCTAAAATGGCACACAAAATCGTATTCGTGCGACATGGCGAAAGCATTTGGAATAAAGAAAATCGTTTCACCGGATGGACAGATGTAGATCTTAGCCCTAAAGGGATTGAAGAGGCTACTTTGGCCGCAAAATTCCTCAAAAATGATGGTTATGAATTTGACTCGGTTTATACTTCTGTCCTTAAGCGAGCAATACGCACCATGTGGATAATTTTGGATCACACAGATCAAATGTGGCTACCGGTCACAAAGGCGTGGCAACTAAACGAGCGCCATTACGGAGCACTTCAGGGTTTAAACAAAGCCGAGACTGCTGCAAAATACGGCGACAAGCAGGTTTTTATCTGGCGACGAAGCTATGACATACCCCCAAACGTCTTAGATAAATCAGATCCACGCCACCCCTGTCATGATCGACGCTATAAAAATTTAAAAAAAACCGAGCTCCCCTCGACCGAATCGTTAAAGCTATGTTTGAAACGAGTTGTACCCTATTGGCAAAAATACATTATTCCTGAGCTTAAAAAGAAAAAAAACGTGCTAATTGTAGCACACGGCAATTCTTTACGCGCACTAGTTAAACATCTTGATAAAATTCCTGATAGTGAAATAGCTGAGCTAAATATTCCAACAGGGATACCCCTTGTTTATGAACTTAATAAAAATTTTAAGCCTATAAAAAATTATTATTTAGGTAACCCAGCGACAGCTCGAGCTGCAGCCGAAGCCGTGGCTGCTCAAGCCCAGAGAAAATAATCTTTACTGTTCGTCTGTCGGTGCGGTAACTGCTGCTGCTTCTTTTTTTGCCTTAACGTCATGTTCTTTTGAGCTGAGCTCTTCATCGCAAATTTCAACTTTTTCTTCATATTCATCTTGACGCTTTTGTAAAACACCTTTGTATTTTTTGAAACGCACTATACGGTCTTTAAGAAATTCTTCAGACACACCTACAATTTTGTCTTTTTCATCAATACCGATGTCAAATTCATCTTCTTTATCAGTAACCCTGTCAATTGGCTCAGTCCACATCAATTTACCATTTCCGCCCATTGCCTTACTTGTTACTTTAGTTCGGCAAGACTTAAGGGTACCGTAAAGCCCTTGAGAATTGTATTTGCGATTTCCGTAAACACGATCTTCGAGGCTATAGACTTCATTTTGCAGACGACGAAGCTCTTCGTTCATCTCTACTTTCTTCTGAATAATAAAATTGCCGTCTTTTATCCCTAACTTTTCTTGTCCTGATAATTTTTCAGAACGCTCCATCTCAGTATCAATTTTTTTTGCTTTATGAGGATTGCTTGAACACGCTACAATAACAACCGCTGCCCCCGAAAACAAAACAACCTTTACATACTTTTTGATCTTCATATAACCTTTCCCTCCAATTTACTTAAATATTAGCTTCACTATTATGAGCGCTAGAATTTATCTCGACAACTGGGCTCAAGGGCTAACACTTAGCAGCACCGCTCGATTTAAGTAGATCTCTGCTGTAGCGTTTATATGAAGCGTTCATCCATCTATATTATATCATTACGAGGGCCAACTAAATGCAAAAACCGTGGTTAAAATCTTACCCAAAGGGCATTTCGCAAACAATTAATCCAGAAAGCTATACCTCGATCGTACAGCTTCTCGAAGAAAGTGTACAGAAATTTAAACACAATGTGGCATTTTCAAATATGGGGAGCTCAATAACTTTTGAAAAACTAGATGAGCTCTCGCGTGATTTTGCGGCTTTTTTGCAGCACAAAGCTGGTCTAAAAAAAGGTGATCGAATTGCGCTGCAGATGCCAAATCTTATTCAATACCCTGTGGCACTTTTCGGCGCACTTCGCGCCGGGCTTGTAGTGGTCAATACCAACCCCTTGTATACAACTCGCGAAATGCGTCATCAGTTTTCTGATTCAGGGGCCAAAGCAATCATTATTCTTGCTAATTTTGCCTCTAATTTACAAGAAATCGTAAGCGAAACAAAAATAGAAACTGTTATTGTCACAGAGCTAGGTGATTTATTGGGTTTTCCGAAAAATACGATCGTTAATTTCGTTGCCAAATATGTTAAAAAAATTGTTCCCAATTACAATTTACCAAAATCAATTTCTTTTCGTAAGGCTCTTAGCGAAGGCAAAAAAACGCAATTCTCCCCCATTAAAATGGTAGGTGATGATTTAGCATTTCTTCAATACACTGGTGGCACAACCGGTGTTTCAAAAGGAGCCATGCTCACTCATCGCAATATGATTGCAAATATGCTGCAAATCAGTGAGTGGGTAAAAATAAATCTTCAAGAGGGCTCTGAGGCTATCATAACAGCCTTGCCGCTTTATCATATTTTTTCGCTCACTGTAAATTGCCTTTCATTTATGCGTATAGGGGCTGAAAACATTCTCGTCACTAACCCAAAAGATATCCCTGGTTTTATTAACTTACTAAAGAAATCGCGCTATACAGTTTTTGCTGGTGTTAATACGCTTTTCAATGCGCTTATGAACAATAATAATTTCACTAGTCTTGATTTCAGCAAATTAAAACTCGGAGTTGCCGGCGGTATGGCCTTACAAAAGTCCGTCGCAGAACGCTGGATGAAGTTAACTAAAACCCCCCTTGTTGAGGGCTACGGTCTTACTGAAGCTTCGCCAGTGGTATGCTGCAACCCCATGGATGGCACTGATCGCGTGGGCACTATTGGTTTACCCGTACCATCTACCGACATTCAATTTGTAGACGAAGACGATCAAGTAGTTAAACCAGGCGAACCCGGCGAATTATGCGTAAAGGGCCCACAAGTAATGAAGGGTTACTGGCAGCGCCCTGACGAAACCGCAAAAGTTATGCTAGGTGACTGGCTAAAAACTGGGGATATAGCAGTGCAAGATACAGACGGCTTTTTGAAAATCGTCGATCGCAAAAAAGATATGATTTTGGTTTCAGGATTTAACGTCTATCCAAATGAAGTTGAAGACGTCGTTGCCTCACACTATAAAGTTGCAGAAGTTGCTGCTGTTGGAGTGCCTGATGAAAAATCAGGTGAAGTTGTAAAGATTTTTGTCGTGAAAAAAAGCGATGTTTCATCTGACGAAATTATGGAGCACTGTCGAAAAAATCTTGTGGGTTATAAAGTGCCAAAACTTATAGAATTTCGTTCTGAACTACCAAAAACTAATGTGGGCAAAATTTTGCGACGCGCATTAAGAGACGCTTAAAAATGAAGGTTGAGCAAACTACACGAAATAAAGCACTTGCAATTAATAAATCAGCCAACTTTTATGGATCTTTCGCTGAAATTGGCGCCGGCCAAGAGGTAGCTAGACATTTTTTTCAAGCAGGATTTGCCTCACAAACAGTAGCAAAGTCAATGTCGGCATATGACAAAACTTTTAGTGATGCAATCTACGGCAAAGGCAGTCGTTTTGTCAGTGAAGAACGCCTTATTAAGATGCTTAACCACGAGTATGAACTTCTAGAAGAAAGACTCTCAGAAAAAAAACAAAGTGTATGTTTTTTTTCTTACGCAAATACCGTAGCGACCTCAAGTCATGAAGAAGTCCCGTCTTGCCATGGTTGGATGGGTATTCGTTTTCAAAAACGCCCAGGGGGGCCAACTAACGATCTTCTAATTCATGTTCGCATGCTTGATCGTTTGCGTTTGCAACAACAAGAAGCGTTAGGCGCTCTTGGCGTCAATCTTATTTATATCGCCTTTCACTATGTCGATACCGGTAACCCAGAACTTATTACTTCGTTTTTAGATAATCTAACAACAGATCGTATTGAAATTAATTTTATACGCTTTAGCGGCCCAGATGTAGAACATATTGATAACAGACTTATGAGCCTTGAACTCGTCAAACAAGATCTTACACGCGCTATTTTATTTAGCCCCAATGGCGAATCACTTTCTATGGCTGATTCTTTATACAAAAAAAATATTTTACTACAGCGTGGCCGCTTTCGCCCAGTAACCTTAACTAACGTAAAAATTATCGAAAAAGGTATGGCGCAAATGTTAAAAAATTTCGCCATTAACAAAGACGATATTGTTGTCATTATGGAAATGACAATGTCGCACCTAACCGATAGTGGCGATAATAATAGTGGCAATATAGATAAAAAAGATTTTCTCGATCGCGTCGATACATTATGCGCACTAGGCAATTATGTTATGGTTTCTAACTTTCCGCTTTTTTGGCAACTTCGTTATGAGCTTCGCCGTTTTAGTGACAAACAGTGCTGCATGGTTATAGGTGCATATACCTTACCTGGCCTTTTTGATAAAAATCTTTATGCAAAATCTCCCTGGGGTATATTGTCAGCCCTTGGGCATCTTTTTGATGAATCGTTTCGCCTTTATGTTTACCCATACAAAACCGAAAAAGAGTGCATGACTGCTAAGACTTTTTCTCCTCCTGAAGAAATAGCCAACATCTATAAACATGTACTTGAAAATAAATTTATTGTAGATATTGAAAACTGTGACGATATAGACACAAGCCTTCACTCAGAGATTATCCAAAAACTTCTTTCAGCAGATAACCCTAAATGGGAAAGTCTTGTTCCTGAATCTACCTGTCGACTAATTAAAACTCGAAAACTATTCGGCTATAAGGGATAATTTTAAGTGAGCATTACCTTCAAAATATTAACAGCTAAATTTTGGTTATGGGTTTTGCTATGGGTGTTTATGCTAACTTGCCATAAGGCTTATTCAGCAGCTCGTAAAGGCGAAATTGCAAGTCTTTGCGTTGGAGCAGCTGATGTTATAATCCCTGTATTTGAATACCCATCTGCTGTTATTACTGCAACGATTAACGAAAATGATATATTTCGCTGTGATATCTCAGAGCTAACAAAAACCCACATGTATATTCCCTCAGTACACCCAACTAAGGCTTACTATATACAAACCAATACGACTTCATATACGACAAACCGTAAGATAAAAGACCCAATACAGGTTTTTATTGACGGAACTCCAGGAGACGTTGTGCAAATTTTTGATAAACCAGGAGTAAGTTACTTAGATCGCGAGAAAGATTTAGCTAAGGGTGTATCTTGGCCCAAAGTAGGTAATAAAAATAAAGTGTATTTTGTTAAGAACGCAGTACTAGCGCCAGATTATTACGACCCAATTTTGCACGAGAAGACTGCAAGAATGTTTTATAAAATTGATGAAATACCAAACGATAAGGGAGTTATCGCGCGCTATTTACGTGACGGTTCGGCAAATAATGGCCTGATTGAAGATGGCGTTGAGGGGTGGATTGATTCAGAGCGAGTTAGGCTAGATGAGCTAAAAGAAATTGACGAGCAAACAATTACTGAGGCCGGAGCAAAATGTTGTGAGCAAAAGCCTGCAAAAATTAAGGAACAAGCAAAAGAAATTTTAGATAACACTAAACTAGTACAGAAAAAATATGTTAGCGAACTTCTTAAAGGTAAAATGCAGTGTTTAACTAAAGAAAAAAACGAAGTAAAAAATAACACTAAACAAGGCCATAATCTAATTGATGGCTTTAAGAAGGTTTGGGATAAAAAAATTAAATCAAATAATATTCGCATTGAAGACCCTGCACGCCTTAAAGCTATTGATGCCCTGGCGCGAACGATTTACGGTGAAATTCGTGGTTGTCATAATTCTCGCGGCAAAAGATATTCTAAAGCCCAAGCAAGAATTTTTATAAATCGCGCAAAGTATTGTATGAAAAAAGATTCATGTGGAATGGCAAAAGTTGATACGAAAACAGGTAAAGAAAAATCGCTGCGCGGCAAAACTCTTTCTGAAGCGATATTGGGGATGCTAGAAAGACCTGATGCTTCACTTGCCTGGAATAAAAAAGATTCCAATGCAAATATCATGTTTTGCGTACCAAATAACACTTTAGATAATAAGGTATGGGACGAGATTGTTGATATTGCCACAGAGGCTGTGCTTGATACAGATAAGTTTTTACAAGAAACAAACTCAATGGGATCACGTACTTTTCATGCTGTGGCTTTAAATAAAAATTTGGTAAATAACCCGCCAAAATGGCTACGAAAGAAAAAGCGCCGCAAAGATATTGTTATTAATGGGGCACAAGTTGATATTGGCTCATGCCTTGCCATATATGAAACTCCACCAAATGCGCACGTGCGACACATAAAAGCGCCTGTCACCTTTTCAGCAGAAGGGCGGCAAGAGTTTGTAGACACTGGGCATTGGCGCCTTCGCAGATAGCTCCGTCGGCAGAATTG
>MEPT01000009.1:0-6532 GCA_001769925.1 Bdellovibrionales bacterium RBG_16_40_8 | reverse complement strand
TTCCAAGACATCATATCGAAATGAACCCAAGGAGTTTTACCAACAAATTTTTCTAAAAATAAAGCTGCGGTAATGGCGCCGCCAAAGCCTGAGTCAGCACTATTTTTAAAATCGGCAAACGAACTTGAAAGCTGTTTACTGTATTTTTTAAGAAGCGGCATACGCCAAATGTATTCACCGAAGCTTTGAGCCGCAGACTCTACTTCTTTAGCAAGCTTATCGTCATTTGAGAAAAATCCTGCTACATCAAGACCGACTGCTATACGCATAGCCCCCGTTAATGTTGAAACATCAAAAATTGCCTCAGGCTTATCGGCACCTTTTTGTGTGACCGCAACATCGATAGCATCGGCCATCACTAGGCGCCCTTCAGCGTCGGTGTTATCAATTTCTACAAGCTTACCCGAGCGAGATGTGTGCACATCTCCAGGACGAGTGGCGGTATTTGAAACGGCGTTTTCTGCTAGTGGCAAATAAAAATCACATGGGGCTCTAAGTTGCAAAGTAGTCACTATATGGCATAGCCCTGCTATGGTCGCTGCTCCGGCCATATCTTTTTTCATAAGCCGCATTGCCGATGAAGGTTTAATATCAAGACCACCAGTATCAAAAGTTATGCCCTTACCCACAAATGCAAGTGGTCTTTTTTTTGCGGCATTTGCTGGGCGATACTTTAAATGCACAAAGCTTGCTCCGGTGGCCGAACCAGCCCCAACTCCATAAAGAAGTCCCATATTTTCTTTTTTAAGCTTTTCTTCATCCCAAACTTCAACTTTTAGATATTTTCTGCCCTTAAAAAAACGCGCAAGTCCCAAGGCCAAAGCTTTTGGTGTAGCTACCCCAGCGGGCAAATTAGTCAGATGACGCGCCAAATTTACCCCAGAAATCACGGCTAATGCCTGATCCATTAAAGATGATTTAAGCGAACCACTGCCTGCTTTAAAGTTCCAAATTATATCGGGAGTTTTTTCTCGCACAGCATCGAGAAAATGGTAGCTTGCGAGTCCAAGCCCTATTAATGCACCTAAAATTTCATCGTCACTTGACTTAGCAAACTCGAAAAGAATTTCCCCACTTAATTTTTGTGTTCTTAACCAAGACCCACAAAGATCTCGCGCCCTACTCTGAGGAGATATGGTTAATCTGTCATTATGCCCAAAGGTTTCAGCACTAGAATCATCTTCAAAAGGGCGTAATACCCATACCGTAGCTACTTCTGTGGCAAACTTTTGTATTGAAGTCTGTTCAAGCTTTGCAACTTGCCAAGGGGCCATAATTTTTCTCAATATCCCCTTTAATCCTGACTCATTTTTGCCAGACCAAAATATGACGCGATGGTTCGTTTTGGCTTTTTCGCCTTTATACGCCTTTTTTTCAAAAGGATTTCTCGAAGCTGCCGCTACCGACTTTAACAAATCCACGACAATCCCCTTTCTCTTGGTTAGACTTTTATCATGTTTTCAGATGCCAAACAGTCTTTACGCCTAATGCAATTCAACGTCGAGAATCTTTTTTTAATTTTAGACTTATATAAAAATCAAGATCTAAAAAAAATCACAGAACAAGAGTGGCGAGGCCTAACTAATTCAATAACGCCAAACAAATCCATTAAAAAAGTATGGGATCTAGCTAATATCATTCAAGATATAAATCCCGATATCGTTATGCTTAATGAAGTCGGCGGATTAGAATCTCTTGAAAACTTTAATAAATTTTTTCTTAACTCTAGATTTAAAACCTATTTAAAAGAGGGTAACTCTCTTCGTGGCATAGATGTAGGTTATTTGATTAGTAATACTTTGAGCTCTAAGGCGCTACTTATTTCACATAAAGATCGCCCCCTTAATTTTTTATACCCCCACGAAGTACAAACCCCTGCTGGCGGCAAATCACACTATTTTTCACGAGACGTAGCTGAACTTAGACTATTCAACCCTGACGAAAATTCTCCGCGTCTTACTATTTTACTTACGCACCTTAAGTCAAAATTAGATAGTGAAAAAATTGACCCTGAGGGCAAACTTCGCAGGGCTGCTGAGTTTAACAGTCTTCTTGAAATTTATGCTGAACTAAGAAACGAGCTAGGTCAAAAAACCCCGATTCTTATTTGCGGAGATTTAAACGGCCTTGCTAGCCGAGAAAATACCGAGCCAGAATTTTTGTCGTTATATAAAAATACTGACCTTGTCGACGTTCTTGAAATTGCTGGTAAACCGCTAAATGAGCGTTACACGCAAATTCAAATCTTATCTTCTGGCAAACTAATACCAATGCAAATTGATTATATATTTGCCTCTCAATCACTACATAAGCTGGTCGCAAAAGAAGAGACCTTCGTATATCGCTTCAAAGACCTAGACGGATCAAACGCACCCGCTCCTCGATCGCTCGAAGAACGGTCATTATTTGCCTCAGACCATTATCCGTTAGTATTAACGCTTAACGGCTTCTTTCTTTAATATTTTAAGTAGCTCTACCTCAAAAACCAAAACTGAATTGGGTGGGATAGAAGGAGGGCTGCCGCGTTCTCCATAAGCTATATTTGCAGGTATCACTAACTGATACTTAGAACTCTCTTTCATAAGCTGTAAGGCCTCAGTCCACCCAGAAATAACCGCTTTTACCGGAAATTGCGCCGGCTGATTTCGCGAATATGAACTATCAAATTCTTTGCCGTCAATAAGCGTACCGCGATAGTGAACTTCAACAGTATCTTCTGACTTAGGCTTAGAACCAGCTCCTTCAGTAATGACTTTATACTGCAACCCAGATTCAGTAACTTTAACGCCGTCTTTTTTCTTATTTTCTTCAAGGTACTCTACACCTTTTTTAATATTTTCTTGGGCCACTACGGCACTTTTTGCTTGTAAACCCTCACTCATTTTGCGCAAAGCCTGATCGCGTTCTTGGTCAGAAAGTCGAAGCTGTTTATCTGTCATTACGTCTTCTAGGGCTGCGCTAAATGCTTTGGCATCAATATCTATTTGTTGCTGTTTCATATTTCGCGCTACCTGAACGCCTATGCTATAACTGTATTTACCCTTATCTTGTGTCAAGTTTGGTTTGTCACATGCTGTAATAGTGAATAAAAGGCCACCGCATACGACGCTTGTAATAATTTTTTCTAAAGAAATCAGTTGCTGCTTCATAAACTTTATTTCCCCCTAAAATCCTAAAAAAGGTTTGTGAGCACACAGATTATGTTGAATGCTAAAGAAATGCAAGATCCCATAATTTTCTTCGACGGCGTATGCAACCTATGTAATGGCTTCGTCGATTGGCTTTTACGCCATGATCGAAAGCGAATTTTTAAAATCGCATCGCTTCAAGGAGAAACTGCAAAAAAGTGTCTGTCTGGTGAAAAAATAAGCAAAAATCAAAGTATAGTCTTATACTGCGACAAAGTAGTTTTTGATAAATCACAAGCTATATTGATGATATTTTCTCGCCTCAGCGCGCCATGGAGCTATCTGCGAGCTCTTATGTATATGCCTACACCTTTGCGAGACATGATTTACGGCTTTATAGCTAGGTACCGTTATAAAATTTTCGGCAGAAGAGCTGTTTGTCGTGTACCTACAACTGAAGAGCGTAAGCAATTTCTACCATAGCCATTATAGCTATGTAGATACTTAAGACTTGCGACTCCACCAAAGTCTTGCGTAGCAGGGCAAAACTTAGGCTCCCTAATCGACAATTTGTCTTTAAATTAAGTGACATAATTCCGAGTAATATGTGCGAGGTCTTAAAGCATGAAACCGATCACTAAATTAACAGAAAATGAAAAAAAATCGGCTCTGCGGATTTTTTGGGGCCAGTTACGTAAGGTAAATCGCAATGTTCCAGAGCAAGATAAAATTAAATTTTTAAAACGCATCCCGTTTTTTGAACTTTTAAAAAAACATCAGTTAGATGAAGTTGCGCGTGTGGTTTATGAGCGTGAATACCGAGATGGCGAATATATTTTTGAAATTGACCAGCCAGGGGCAGCACTTTTTATCATTCAATCAGGAGAAATCTCTGTCGAAATTCCAACTCCTAAAGGCGAGGCCACCCAACTAGCTGTTATTAGTAAAAATGCGTTTTTCGGTGAACTTGCGTTATTAGATGAATCACCAAGATCAGCTTCGGCAAGGGCGATAGTACCAACAAAAGTTTTGGCACTTTTTCGTAAAGATCTTGATAAACTCAACTCTACCAACCCTGATATCACAGCTAATATCTATAAATCGCTTGCCACAATTATTGGTAATAGACTGAAAGCCACTAATGAACTAATTGAGAGAAAAATCAAGGCGGTGGCTTAATGAGCGGTTCTGAGCGCTCAAGAAAAACTCGTCGAATTGTAGTTTACTCGATGACTTCGATATTTTTTTCTATTCTTATAGCAGGCATTGTATATGGTTTACAGCCCATGATTTTACCTTTCATAATTGGTGCATTTCTTGCCTATCTGTTTAAACCGCTTGCAAATAGTTTTCGTGGGCCTGCCATAACAAAATACATAAGGGCCGGTGCACTTTTGTTTTTTGTTGGATCTATCACCTACTGGGGCACTACTTTTATTAAAGCAAGTCTACCTAATGAACGTGAAAAACTTCAGCTTAAGGTGCGTTTGCAATATCGTCTTAATGAGCGCTACCTATCATTGATGAATTTAGCTGATGGTGGCAAAGGTAATTTTATTTACAAAACTCTCGGCCAAGAATTTGATGAGCTTAAAAAACGTGTTATCGACTACGTAAAAATGAGCGATGATGAGCGCAAACGATTTTTGATTTTGCAAAAAGAAATCAGTGATAGCGATCATGAAAATAAAAAATATTACGAATACTACTTAGCCAATTTAAAAAATCAAAAAGTTGATATTGAAAAATTAAAGTCTCTAGCTGGCAGTGCCATCGTCGCAATAGAAAAGCCCGCTGGAGATGATATAGGTAATTTGGCAAATATAATGCGTGCCCTATCACACTGGATAATTTTACCTCTTGCATTTATATTTATTTTACTTGATAAAGGTCAGATATTTCATTTCTTTTTACGACTTATACCAAACCGTTATTTTGAACTAGCCTATACCGTCGCTGAAAAAGTTGATGATGCTTTGGGCAAGTACATTCGTGGCACTATGCTCGAGTGTTTACTTGTAGGACTTACTCTTTTTATTGGATTATTTATCAGCGGAGTTGAACTGAAAATGGCCATCATTATCGGTATGGTTGGTGGGTTAACTAATGCAATTCCATTTGTAGGAACTTTTATCGCTTGTATTATGGGAGTTTTTTACTCACTTATCGCCGAAAATGTTCACTCTTTTTTACCCTTTATAAATGAAAATAATTTGATGATCGCAGTATTAGCTGTAGTTGTTATAGCTCACTTATTAGATAACGCAATTTATCAGCCTCTCGTAGTCGGAAGTGCCGTAAATATTCACCCTCTGGTTGTTATCCTCAGCGTTTTCGGTGGCTCTTTGATGTTTGGCTTTGCCGGAATGATATTTGCTATTCCGACTATCGTTATTATTAAAGTTGTAACCGAAACCCTTTTTGCCGGGCTTAAAGATTATAGAATTATATGACACGTTCACTTGATTATTTTTTAGCTAAATGGACTTTTTATAAACGCTGCCTAGTTATATTTTTGGCTTTTAATATATTTTCAATCGCTGTGTCAGCAGTTTTAGGGTTCAACTACTTCACCTTTAAAAGAAATCTAGGGGCAAAGCAGCAGGCATCACTTGAACGTATAGAAAAATCTGATCTCGCACTAAATAAACTTGCCGTATTTCAGGCAGAGCTTAGCGAGCGCCAACATCTTATAATTAGAAATCGTGAAGATGAAAAAAAAGTTCTTACAATATTAAATAACTGGCAAGAGATTAAAGTTATTATAACTTCTCTTAATACTACCCCTAACGATATCCCTTTAAGCGATGATTTTTCTACGCTAGCACAGGTCTCTAAGTCGCTTAATGCATTAAAGCAAAAAGAGTTGTCAGCCCTGCGCGCCGAGCTTACTAATTATAATGATACTACTAGGCTTTTGATTATTGCAGGCGCTTTAACCCTTATTTTTGGTATTATCCTGCCCCACCTAGTATTATTTATGCTTGCGCGTACGCTTAATCGTATACGTGTAGAAATGCAAAATGCAGCCCTTGAGTTTATTAAAAATTGGAGTACTACCAAAGCTAGCTTTGGCGATGAGCCGTTCAAAAATGTAAAATTTTGGCTGCAAATACTGCTTCTTGCCGGGCATCAGGCCGGCAAACTCAGTTCGCACCCTGCTATTCAAGTCACTAGCGAACTTGCCTACTTGGTTCACCTCGAGCTACATAAAAAATCAACAGGTAAAGCTGCAGCATAATGGTTTTTTTACTTAAAATCTGATTGCTCGATTTAACCTAGGTGGTATAAAGAGCTAACATTTTTATGGCGGTCGTAGCTCAGTTGGTAGAGCACCGGATTGTGATTCCGGTTGTCGCGGGTTCAAGCCCCGTCGATCGCCCCAATTTAATTTTTTCAGATCC
>MEPT01000008.1:14252-16241 GCA_001769925.1 Bdellovibrionales bacterium RBG_16_40_8 | reverse complement strand
ACTAACCGTAGGAACAGCGGAAGCCGCAACACTTGACCCGCCGCCACCGCCCCCACAACGGGCAGCTCCTCCCGCTTTGACCATATTAACATTAGTGTCAGCAGCAACCCCATCTTCGCCAGAGCAATCAATCGTGCCATCAATAATGACATTTGACTGTGATCTAATGATTAGGGGCTTTGACCCAATGGGGCGAATTATATAATCACTATTAAGTTGAAAGCTGGTAAATTGCAGATCTGGGTACACATCAGTATCTATCTCAACAACGCCGTCTGATATTTCTTTATTTCTATCAAACCTTGCATAGCTTGATAAATTAAATGCGCCGCTTGAACCATCACCTACTGAAAATGATGTTATTTGCCCACCATCACCAATATTATTAACTAACGGTGGATGTAATTCACCAAGGGCGATGTTCCAAACCATTGTGCCTGCTGAATCTTTATTAGTAATTGTCGTAAAATTTTCAGATATTGATGCTGCCCGCGCACCCGGTGCAGAATGCAGAAAGCTAAGTATAAAAATAAATAAACTAAGCGACTTTTTCATCCCAATCCATAATTTCAAAAATTTTTTGTTTAAAAATGTCTAGGCGAAACGGCTTAACTAAATAACAATCGACAGACCATTGAGCGGCTTGAGTGATTTTCATTCTCTCCATTGAACGCTGACTAGTTACGAACATAAATGGAGTATTACGTCTACTAACCATGGCGTCATCATCAACAACTAAAATTGACAAATCTGCATCAAACTGTCCCACTTTAAACCTCCATCTATATTGGGATTTTCAATATAATCTCTAAACCCTTAATAGGATGGTTTTGTAAAATAAACTCACCCCCATGATCGACTTCGATAATTTCACGACTAATCGCAAGCCCAAGACCCGTTCCTTTATCGCCTTTTGTTGTAAAAAATGGTTCTAAAATTTTCTCTTGGTACTTGGGATCCACTCCCGGTCCGTAATCGCGTACACAAATTTCAAAATTATTATCTTTATGCGAAATAGATATATCAATTTGCCCTGAATTCTCCATTGCGTGAACTGCGTTAATAAAAATATTTACGAGAACTTGTAAAATTGAAGTGCCATGAACCAATGCACTAATTTTATCATTTTTTATCACACAAACTTTAATTTTATGATTTTTAAACTGATGACTAAGCAAATCAATGGCACTTTGAACAAGATTATTGATATTTATATTTTGCTTTTGCGTAGAATGAGTTTTGGTATCAGATAAGTGATTAAATTTATCTAATATTTCATGAGCCCTATGACTAGCTTCAACTATTTTCTCAAGCGCCATCTTCATTTCAGCTGAAGATTTGTTTTTACTTATCTCGGCTTTGCCCATAATTTGCATGAGCAAATTGCCAAACTCATGACCCACGCCACGCGCTACTGCTGCAACCGAAGTTACTCTCTCGCTCTCTAAAACTCTGCGGTTGAGTTCAGCTATTTCTGCAGAACGCTCTTCGCTTTCACGTTGCAAATTCCATAGTGAAACAAAATTTCGCGCTTTTTGTTTAATTTCTTCAACATTAAATGGCTTATTCATATAATCCCAGTGATCAACTCTATTTGACCCCAGGGTTGAAGTTATTGAATCGATAGTGCGATCGTTATAGGCCGTAACAAAAACCGCATACATGTTCGGAAAACTTTTGTGAATTTCTCTGACTAATTCAATGCCATCCATACCCTCGCCTAGACGAACATCAAAAAAACCCATGGCAAATGATACGCCCTCTTTTTTAAGCTTTTCTACCGCCATTAAAGCCTCTTGTGCGCTATGCGCTGTTGTCACCTCAAATGAAAAGCGATCATGCTCAACAATTGATAATGGTACAACATTTGCCTTTCGTGATGAGGTTATTGCCGGCGCAGCTTTTGACGAGCTAAGAATATCTTTATATACTGAGGCAATCTCTAGTTCGTCATCTACTACAAGGATTTTCTTGTTCCACTTATCAAAG
>MEPT01000008.1:12544-14213 GCA_001769925.1 Bdellovibrionales bacterium RBG_16_40_8 | reverse complement strand
ATCATGTATGATTTTTTTTGCTGCTGTCATGCTACACCTCTGTGTATTTGCACACAAAGCGGCAATATGACTACAAAATGAGCTCCTGATTCTGGCGTAGAAGCTACAAGCGTCAGATCACCATGAAAAGCGCGAATAAGCCGACGACTGATACTTAAACCAATTCCCGTGCCTTCGGCTTTAGATTTAGTTGTAAAATTTTTCTCAAAAAGACGTGACTTGTTTTCTTTTTTAATACCAACACCATTGTCAATAATATGAATTTCAATATTATTGCCATTTATATTCGACAGTAAGGTAATTTTACCGTTACCTGAGTCACCATGCTTTGCCTTTATCGATTGAATCGAATTGCGTAATAAATTTGTCATTACCTGAAGTAATTCGTCTTCATCTAAAAAAACCATATCAACATTCGCTTCTAATTTAGACTCAATTTTAATATTATCTCGATTGGCCAAATCAGCCATAATATTTACAGATTTTTCGCACAACTTATTAACTGAAGCCTCTTTCAATTCTGAAGGTGTGGTATTAAGCATACGAAATGAATTGATTATTCGCCCGATGCGTTCGGCTTCGTTAAGCAAAAAATCTGCATCTGTTGCCAGATTTTTATATTCTGAAATTATATTCTGACCAATAGTTTTAATGTTTTCTAAATCTTCATCCCAAAGCGAAGCTCCGGTTTTGACTGCTGACGGAGTCTGCCAACTATGTAGCAGCTTTTGAAATCCTCCCTCATGAAAATCTTTATTCCAACTTTCGTTTATATCCATAAGAAGCTGTACTTCATCAAAGCGCCCATGAGTCATACGCTCTTTGACTTTATTAAGTCGTGAAATAATTGAGGTTAGGGGGTTAAGCACCTCATGAGCAGCTTGCCCTGCCACCTCACCGGCTGCAGCCAGTCTAGTTGTTCTTAAAAGTGCCTCTTGCGCCTCTTTAACCGCGCGGTTTTGCAATTCTAACTCAAGCGTTCTTTCTTTAACTTTGTTTTCTAGATCTCTGTTAATCTCTTCTAGCTCATTTCGTGATTGCCTTAAAT
Source organism: Bdellovibrionales bacterium RBG_16_40_8 (assembly GCA_001769925.1). Classification (GTDB taxonomy): domain Bacteria; phylum Bdellovibrionota; class Bdellovibrionia; order Bdellovibrionales; family UBA1609; genus RBG-16-40-8. Next base: position 13,165 of record MEPT01000008.1, on the reverse strand, counting down.
CCTCGATCATCTTATTAAACGAGCTGGCAAGAAGAGCTATCTCATCACGTGAGCGAACCTGTATTTTACCACTTAAATCACCTTCTGAAACACGGCTCATGCCTTTCATTAATACATCTAGTGGGTGAGTTAATGAACGTGAAAAAAATATTGCAGCCAAAAACGCCATGGTTACTATCATAGACGCAAAAAGCAGTGAGCGAAAAATTAAACGATTTACTGCGCGAAAAGCTTTTGCTTCAGAAATTTTTGAAAGAATCAATACTCGACCGTTTAAGGCCCAAGAAAATGCCGCTAAATAGCGCTCATTTTTATCTACGTAATCAGTCACTTTTGTTTTTACTTTTTGAGATTTTGCGATCTCGATTAATTTATCGTGTTGATTAACAGCGCTACTCATAGCTTCGGGTTCAGGATGAGCTAATATTTCTCCGTCAGCTGTGATCATATATACTTCATTGGGATAACCTTGTTTAAAGGATTTTAAAATTCTATCAGCTTTAACAAAACCGATAACTGCAAACTGATTGACTGGAACACCATTTGAATTGACTTCAACCACAGATTTACCAAAACCAATAAGTGGAGCCCCATTAACAATAGTGGCATTCCAAATCGCTT
>MEPT01000008.1:9985-12535 GCA_001769925.1 Bdellovibrionales bacterium RBG_16_40_8 | reverse complement strand
CCTGAATCTTTTGCCAGGGTATGGGTCGCTCTACCAAAAGCTCTGAATCCCAAAAATTATTTTCTACTGCATATGATTTAAGAAACTCTTGGTCTTGATAAAAAACCTGATTTATGCTTGTGTAATTATTGCTGCCGGCAATATATACAAGATCTTGTTTGTCACTCATAAGATCAGAAACGAGCTTATTTCTTTTCTCTTCTGGCTCGCGATAAAAAAGTGCTGTCAGGCGCATTTTGTCAGCAAGACTTGTGAAAAAACTTTCAAAATCTGAGGCCGTATTCATTACAAGAGATTTATTATAATCAAATACCAACGAGCGCTTATCGTTTTTGAATTCTTTTGTCGCCAACCATAGATAGGTACCCACACAAACAGCCAAAAGGGCTGTCGTAACTGCCAAAAATTTGTATCTTATTGAAAATTTAGCCTTCATATTCAGGACTTCTTATCGGTAGTTATTCGCTAGTTCAGAACAAAATTTCTTACTTTTTATATTGATTACTCACTTTAAGACTAAAGTTTTACAAATTATGATATTGGCGGTAGAAGATTCTTAAAATGATACACTATAAAATGGCTATATTTGATCTTGATGACACATTGATGGATTTTAAGGGTTCGCAGGCTGTGGCTCTAAAATCTGTCTTACGCTCTAGAGCAAGCCCAAGCAATTTTACTACCCATCTTGATAGCTTTCGGAGAATAAATAATGATTTATGGTCGCGATTTGAGCGTCAAGAAATTACCAAAGAACAAGTTGTAGTAACACGTTTTTCTGAGTTTTTTTCTCATCATAAAATCGCCGCATGCGCTGAAACTGCAAACGCCGAATTTATGTCTCATGTTTCTGAACAGACAATCCTCACCGAAAATGCAATCAACGTTTGCGCTAAGCTATCTAAGCATGTGCCCTTAGGCATTATTACAAATGGCGTAGCCAAGGTTCAACGCACGCGACTTGAAAAAGCTGGTCTATTGCCTCACTTTTCTTTTGTCTGCGTTTCTGAAGACTGTGGCTTTGCTAAACCACAAGCTGAAATTTTTCACTATGCATTGCAAAAACACCCACATCTAGAAAAAATCCTAATGATTGGCGACAGATTAGATGCAGATATTCAAGGGGCGCATAATGCAGGACTTGCCTCTTGCTGGTTTAATCCGACCAATGCAGAAAATAATACCGACACTAAACCTCACCATGAAATTAAAGATCTGGCTGAAGTGCTACCGCTATTTTTTTAATTTGCTGTGGGCAATGTTTATGGTTCATCTAGCAAGTCAGTAAGCAATGATTTCGCGTCTAGCACGTAACGTGTGTTTGTAAAGATAGTCCGATAACTCTTCCTATTTTTCGCAGCATCTAAAACTTTTTTCATGACATGAACAATGCACTTGACAGAAATTTAGACTTTTTATTTGGCCTGTGCGAGGCTTGAATTTGATCGGTCATCTCGCCTCGAAGACTAACGACTCAGCACGCCCGGGCGAAGGTCTAGCGTTTGTTTAAACTCAAACTAAACAACATTTGAAATTTACGTTTACAAATTTACATTTGTGAAAAATATCGAAAATAAAACTCGTGGTATGCTTGCCCTGCGTATGAGGCAGCAGAATTTTTTTAAATCGAATATAGTAACCAACTCGTTTGGCGGAAGTCTCCTCTTAAACAAAAGAAAATCCCGTAGACCCTTGTCAGTGAAATGCCCTCTCCATTTGGTACTGAAAGCTGATGTTTTGAACATCGGCTCATTTTTACGTCACAATAGGACGGTAGAAAAAACAGTAAACAACTATGCGAATAAATTTGCTGTAAAAATCTATCAAAAGGCCATAGTTAAAAACCATTTGCATTTGGTGCTTAAATTCAGCCACCGTTTTAACTATCAAAGCTTTGTGCGCGCAGTATCAGGAGTTTTAGCTAAAAAAATTGGAGTACGCTGGGCAGTTCGGCCATTTACTCGAATTGTTAGGTGGGGGCGTGATTTGAAATCCATAGTTCAATATGTCATCATGAATGAGTTAGAAGCCCAGGGCGTTATCAACTACCAACTGCGTAAGAAAAAATGTCGCCCACCTTGATCGGCTATAAACATTTAACGCATTGCCACTAAAATATTGCGAAATATTGCGGAAAAATATTTGATTTTTATTGGACCCATTATGACTCCAAAACTTTTGGCTTGTATATTGCTGCAATGTTATACGTAATCATTTAGAACTTAGATTTAGGGGGAAAAATGCGAAAGCAGTATATAAGTGACACCATTGCGCGTATCAGCAGAGCATCGCGACAAGTAATTTTGTCTCTACTAACGGTTCAACTTTCACTCACTACATTTGGTTTTAATTATGCAAATGCTGCAGACACTACTATCTCAAATGAGAGAGATAGAGGCGGCGGTGACCGCAATTTAGACAGACCTAATCGCCCTGAAAGACCGCGTCCGCAACCGCAGCCTGAAAGACCGCGCCCGCAACCGCAGCCTGAGAGACCACGTCCGCAGCCTGAAAGACCGCGCCCGCAACCGCAGCCTGAAAGACCACGTC
>MEPT01000008.1:7104-9972 GCA_001769925.1 Bdellovibrionales bacterium RBG_16_40_8 | reverse complement strand
CGCGTCCACAACCGCAACCGCAGCCTGAAAGACCGCGTCCGCAGCCTGAAAGACCGCGTCCACAACCACAGCCTGAAAGACCGCGTCCGCAACCGCAGCCTGAAAGACCACGTCCGCAGCCTGAAAGACCGCGTCCGCAACCTGAAAGACCGCGCCCGCAACCGCAGCCTGAAAGACCGCGCCCGCAACCGCAACCTGAAAGACCGCGTCCGCAGCCACAGCCTGAAAGACCGCGTCCTGATGACGGACGACGTAATGACCGCCGTGATGAACGACGCCGCTTTGATCGAGACAATAGACGCGATCGCATGGATAATGAGCGCATAAATCGCGAACGACGCATAGCCGATCGCAATGAGCGCCGTCGGGTCGAAAACCCACGCGATCGTTATGAACGCGAACGAAGATACGACAGATGGAATGAATATAGACGTAGCAGTAGAAATGATTTTACACGCTATCGTCGAACATGGCCATCACGTCATCCACACTTCGCCCATGATCATATTTATTGGTACCCATTCTACAGACACTGGTACGATTTTTACTTCTGGCCGGTACCACCACCACGCCCAATCATAATAATAGAATTACCAATCCCCTACCCTGACGAAAGCGATATCTATTGGGATAATTACGAAATCGCTCAAGTTGCTAACGTAGTAGAGCAACTCTCTGTTCAGCTATATAAAATTGCAAACGATGAGCTTTCTGCTCCGACTAATTGGAACTATGAAACACTCTCTCTGATGTATGACGTCGTTGAGGCCGCACAAATTTACTCAGATGCAGTAGATTCAAGCAGAAATGTTTATCGTGATACTTTGTATGAGCTCTTCAATCTGCAGCAAACTGTCAATTCGGCTTCTTCTCGCGTACTATGTGGCTCACTTAGTTCGATTGTTCGTGAAAACTTTGCTCAACTAAAATACTACGTACAAGAGCTTTTGTGGCAATACAGAGTTGATTCAAACTTTGAATCAGACCCCTTTAGGCGCCCAAGATTTAGCTCGGCGGCTTTGCCTTTAGAACTGATACCCGACTCAATTGGAGAAACTCTCGCCTGTGAGAGCTACAGTTTTCGTTGGACGAGTCCACACAGAGAACACACATGGAGTGTTTCGAGTGACGAGCAAGCAATTCGTGCCGACACTTTAATTGTTGGAAGTCTTGACACACGCGGCATGCGTGGCGCTAACGGAGTCGCTGGTTTAACAGAAATCACTGTATATTACACAAATGGTACATCAAGCGAATTAGTCGGCGCGGCCATAAGAAGAGGCGATCCCCACGCTCACCGCAATGGGCAATTAGGCCTACACTCTGATATTGATCGAATTGAACTGCAGCTTGACCCAAGGCGCGAAATTGACAGTATTTCAATCATTGCTGATAGCTGGATCTCGCCCGACATGGATGTAAGCTTAAGCTTCACACTTCTTAGACGCGGCTACACTGAAAACAATTTCTTACCATGAAGTTTAAGCATTATGTTTAAATTTGCGGCCCCAAATGGGGCCGCTAGACTTTGTCTAAAACGTGGGTATTGGCGCAACCGGGCTACAATCAGAGGCATCATCTATCATGATTTTATCAGAGTCTGGCTTAGGAACGTATGACAGCAAACAAGACGAAATTTGTACTAAATTTTTCTCTCCTGCCTTAGCTCTAGAAGAACTGGTCTTTGATCACGTAAAAGCTTTAACGAGTTAGGCTTAGGTTGTGTAGCACACCCAAGAACAAAACTAAGTAAAGCAATTAAAAGTATGCGATTAATATTATAAAAAATCATTATGTGATGGCAAAACAGTTTTGCTGGACTTACAAGAATACGGTTTAAATTCTACAATAGAATCATGAGAGGTTTATTATTTTATAAACACCGACTTTGCGTCATTGGCGCGATATTAATTTGCATCGGCTGCGGCGCAAAAAAAGTTTCATTTACGCCAGCTCGAGGGTTTGATAATATTTCATCTAATAACACAAACAATTTAGTTGGCGAGTGTACTCGCGTGCAGATGCCTAGCAATAATATATCTGGTCAAATAGGCACTTATTACGACCCTGCAACTCGTCGTTTAAGAACTGATTATTTAAATCTAAATCTCACTTCAGTTCCTGTAGAACTTTTTACCAGCGACACACTATTTATCCAATTTTTTCGCTGGTCAGAAAAAACTGTCGGAAGTAAAATTACAAATCAAGTGCCCGTTCGCCTTTTCTTTGTAGATAAATTAACTGGAGTATCTACACCATCTTCACTAACAGATAGACTATCAAAAGGCACCATTACCCAGGCTAAAAATGTTTATGGCAATTCTTGGTCTAATGTAAGCTTGTCTCAATTTTTTGAGCGCTCTATGGTTGTTCTCACTGGTATGGATCTTCAATACCAAGCGATAACTTTTGCTATCTATGACACTGCAACCGGCACAACGGCCATTGCACAAAGTGACGTGTTACTGCCACCTTTTTATTCAAACCCCAACGTCTATCGTAGCACGCACCCCGCACCTGGTCTTTACTCAATTCATCCTAATTATTCACATATTAATAGTAACGCAAGCGAGAGCGACTACTATCAAATGATTGAGGCTATTTGCTATGATCTTTCTGGCATTGGGGCACGTATACCCGCCTCCGTAAGACCAAAGTCACTTACAATTTTCACTTTAATTTGGTATCGCATCGTTGAAAGCCTAGAAATATTATTTCACTGACTTTAATAAATCACTAGGTTTAGTGACTAGCTTCTTGCACAACCTCTTCGGCTTGAAGATTTTCACCGTGACGATAACGGCCAACTAAATTTTCATCAGTCGTCGGAAAAGAAAAAAGTAACGCATGGCTATTAGACGGCATATC
>MEPT01000008.1:0-7089 GCA_001769925.1 Bdellovibrionales bacterium RBG_16_40_8 | reverse complement strand
TGTAATGTAATCCACCCTCGCCCTCATCAGGAAATTCACGAATAAAACTTACCAACACATTGCCCATTGAATCATTTGATCGCCATATTTCATCAGGGTGTTCAATAGTATCTTCACGAAGTTTAGAAAAATTACGAAAATCACTTTCCTTGATGTCACTCTCAGCACGAACTTTCGTCATAGCATTATAAAGACCACGAGCAAATTCGTCGCCCTCATGCAAAGCGTCTCCTTCAAGTGAACCACTTGGAATATTCTCTTCTCGGCGATCAAATATTTTCTCTCCACGCCTGTATTTAGCTACAAAATTTTCGTTATTTGAAGGAAAATGCAAATAAACAAAGCTCGGTACTTTTTCAGTCAGATAAACTATAGCTACATGATAGAGTGGGTTTTCTTTATCTTCAGACTCAAATTTTTTAATAAAAATATAAAAAGGCTCTTTTACAACCTCTTTTAACGTCTCTTTGTCTAGCCAAATCTCATCAGGTTTTTCAAGAAGCACATTTAAATTCGGCTCGTATTTATCAAATTCTTTCTCATCAATGTCGTCCTTTGGTCTAGTTGAAAAAAAGTCTTTTTCGAGAGTTGATATCTCAATAAAAAAATGTTGATAAAGCTCTTCCTCAGAGCGAAATTGCAAATTCTTCGCCTCATCAATAATTATCATATCTTGTTTTTTCACTGCTTTACTACCACCCATAAAAATACCCCTACACTATAATGATAGGTCTTTAGCCGAGTCGTGTCAAACCTGTTACTTTTTCTCTTGCCCTCCAAGTTATTTGTTTTTCTAATATAATTATACATTTTGTTCGTCTCAGGAGGAGACGACTGGCCCAAAAAGCGACCTATGTCGCAAAAATATGTCTCGATAATAAATAGGAGTTAGGCTCGACCATGAACGACCAACAACTAACTGGTAAACAAAAAGACCTGCAAATCGCTGAGCTTGAAAAACTACTTAATCAGTCTGTATTAGGATTTCATCACCTTTTTCATAAAGAGCAGATAGCTACCATACTGAAAACTCCTACAGAGGCACTAGATTTTTTCACTGTCGAAAATATGGATATTATCCATAAATTATTTAATGAATTGATCAAAAAAGACTCTATGCAAGAAAAGCAGGCCTTTATAGACAGACTTGACCCCAAAAATTTTGAAATTCTCTTAAGAACCTATTTTCATATAGTTGACAGTACAATACTTAAATCACATCATCAAAAGCACTAAATTTTATTATTTTAGTGCAATTAATCACTTATCAGAAAAAAAATAGCGCTAAAATAGCTTGTTATTTCAAAGGGTTATAAAAAATATTTTGGGCTAGGCATTTTTTGCCTAATTATCTCACTATGAATCGCCGATATATTACATTGTGAGTCGTATCCTGCATTATTTTGAATCACATGGGAGGTTTAAATGGGACGTAAAATGATAGTAATTAGCGATGATAATGATTTCATCGTGGCAGCAGAAAATTTCTGTGAGAGCTACGAATGTGTCGTGAAATCTTACACTCCAACTGAATGGAGTCGTCAGGTAAATTCACCTGACTTTATGAACACCTTAGTTGGTGATACAAAGCCTGGTGGGCATAAGCAGCCAACTACTGGCGCAAAAATCTTGCAATTTCCAAGCGGTGGGACAGCAGGAGGAGATCGTTTAGCTACAATGAACGAACTTGAGAGTGTAGCTATTCGCAATGCTATATATAATTTTAATGGTAATTTAACAGAGGCCGCAAAAGCACTGGGTATTGGGCGTGCAACACTTTATCGAAAAGTGAAGCTATACAATATTGATATAGCGGTAGCTCGTCGCAGAAGAGCCGCATAATTTAGCGGCTTTTAAATTGTGATTATTGCTGGCAAACGGCTGCTTTAAAATCGTACTTCTCGCCGAGAGAAAATGAGTTGATTTTACGTAGTTTAGCGGCAGAGTTTTTTAGGGCAGTCGCTGTTTCGTTTGACTTATCAAGTTTACAAGATTTTTCAAAATGAGTTAACGCCTCGGGGTATTGCTCATTTTCAAACATTGCTAACGCTAATGTTATCTGGGCACGCTGAGATGCAGGGTTTAAATTAACTGCTGTCTGTAAGTAACGTGCTGCCGCTGAAAAATTTTTTTCGTGTAAATAGTAATCTCCAACTGCGTACTGCACAAATTCAGATTTTTTATACTGACGCCCTACGCTACGAAAAATTTTTTCTGCGGCAGATTTGTTACCTAAATTATAATAAGTCTGCGCCAAATATACATGATTATCAGGATATTTAGAATTTTTACTCACAGCTTTTTTACAAACACTCTGCGCATCGTTTATATAGCCGTCGTCTGAAAATATCTTACAAAGTTGATTTAAAAACTCTTTTTTCTCGCCCAATAATTTAATCATTTCGCTTAGTAGAACCCTTTTTTCATAGTTTTGCTTTGTTTCACTAAAAACATCCAAAAGCGCTTCATAACTAGGACGATGCTTGGGTGCACGATCTATGGCCTCACGAAGGCTTTGAACAGCTTCGTTGTATTTTTTATTTTTTTTAAAAGCTACTCCTAATAAATAAAATGCCTTGTAATGGTTAGCATCATTTTCAGAATAAGCTTTTAATACACGCACTTCGTTATCTGAATCTCCGACGCCTGAGTAGGCTGAAGCCAAATCGACTAATCCTTCGTTAGATAGCTCGTTAGAATAAGGGGCCAATATTTTAATTGCCTTTTCGTACTTCTTGTCAATTAAGTAAGACCGACCTAGTGCTGACCGTAATTTTAAATTATCTGGATCACTCTTTAATTTGGCTTCTAAAGAAGAATATTTTGTCGCCCCGGCAAAAAGTAAGGGCGAAATACATATGCTTATAACAGTAGTAGCTACAGCTTTAAATCGCATAAATACATTCTAAAAAGTCCCCTCAAGCTTAGCAATCAAATATCCGAAAAGATGGCGTGAGAGAAAACATTGGGGGAGGCCCAAATGTCTGAAGGTAGTGGCGATAATAAGGTTGTGCCGTTTCCAAGCCATAAGGTTAGACCGACTAAGGTTGAGGGTGTAACAGAAAAAGTACGGCCAATTTATTTAAAGCATCGGGCTATTTTTATTATGGCTTTGATATTTACGGTGTTTTTATCGACGTTTATCGCCAGCCGCGTTAACATAAGTAGAGAAATAGCCTCTGATCTAGATAGGCGTGATTTACAAGAGGATATTATACTAGCAAAAAAAATTTCACGCGAATCTCTGCGTCATCCAGCTAGTAGTGGTCGTGAGCCTACTGCAGAGGATATCTTGCGACACGGAGAATTTTTGGCCGGTCTGTATTCGCTAAATTTTGATGATAAGGGGTCTTTGAGAGGAATAGCTTTTAGCGGCCCCAATGGATCTGAAAAATATATGCAAGACAGAAAAGATTTTATCAAAATAAACTCCGATCTAATGCGCATACAATTTGATAACATTAAACAAAGTGAATCAATTCGAGACACTAAGTACATTTTTGAAGTTTACGAATTGACAAATGGCGGCACTTTAGCCGGCCGCATTCATTTCAAAGTTGACGCTGAAAACCGATTATACTCAATGCAAATTGAATCGCCCACATTATGAATAATTGTTTATAGTTTTTGACGAATGTCTTAATTCTTTGGTCGAGGACAGCCGATAGTACGTCGTGGTTGTTAGAGATTCACAAATTATCGATAAAGTCGCTGCAAACGATAAAGTCGTACAGACAGATGGGCATACTTTTGCCATGGCCTCACCGCTTGATCGCTTTGCTGCATCTATAATTGATTATTCTATCGTTTTATTGCCTTTATTGTATCTTGCCATTTCTCCATTTCAAAGATCTTTACGTATTGCTTCATTGTCAGATGATCAGTGGCAAATTTCTCTGTCAATTATGCTAGCCATTTTTGTATGCGTTATCATAATAATGCTTTATCAAATCGTGTGTGTATGGCTGTGGGAAGCAACACTCGGAAAAGCGATGATGGGTCTTCGAGTTAAAAGCATTTGGCAAAATGAAAAAATAACTTTTACGCATTCAATCGCTAGAGCATTTTATTGGATGCTATCTGTATTTTTTTTAGGAGCCCCTTTTCTTGCTGCATTTTCAAACTTTATGAGACGCCCTATTCATGATCGCGCTGCTGATACTATCGTTATCTCAATAAAAACCAACAGATCAGTTCTTACGCCAACACGACAAGAATCTTCGTTAGTACATGCTGCGCATTGGACCTTAGGTATTAGTATTTCGATAATAGTTGTCGCTAAAACTGTTATGTCAATAGCTGAATGGAATAGTGAATCAATGCTAGTTAGTACACTCGAAGAAGAAGGAGTGCTTTGCGAAATTGTAAGCGAAGCAAAGTTTGAGTGGCCTAATATTAATGATACAGAACCTGACCGAATAAATGTCGCTATGGCACTTTACGCTGCTGAAAAAATAGATCGCAATTGCCTTGAGGGTGAAGTTGAAAACTTATTCTTGGCTGATGATGAGTCACCTTTACTATATCTTGCAAAATCATTTGTTTACTCAGAACATACAGAGCTTTCAAATCGGTATTTAGACAAAGTGTGTGAGTTAGATGAGAAAAGCCATGAGTGTGTACTTAGCCACATCATTATTTCTGTATCTGAAGAAAATTGGCAAAAAGTTGAATATTATTTTTCAACGCTAAGTGATAAAAAAATTCCAACATATTTATCTATTTGGGGGGCAAAACAGCTACTTAAAAGAGAAGATTATAAGGGCGCACAATATTTTATGTCACAGATACCAAGCATACAGATTCTTGGAGATTTAACTCTTGCAATGCAAACTAAAATACTTTGGGGACTTAATAAATACGACGAGGCTGTGGGGGTAGAATCTGCGGCCTACTCTTTTGCTAGCGATGAAGTGAAACTTGAAATTGCTAGCTTTATGTGCTTTGAACAAATTTGGTCTTCATGCGAATCTTTGCATTCTCGTAGCTGTGATCAGATGAGCGCCCTTATTCGTACACTTGACGATAGCTTAGCCGATATAAAAACTTCTTTAGCTTTTTTCCGAAAATGGGAGTGTGAACATAGCGGCGACATCGATTACGACGCGCTCACCTCTATACCGCTACAAGCTGATGTAAAGGCGCTAGCCATAGCTATGAGCTACCCGGGGGCTGATGGTTTTAATGATTTAATTGACCACTATGAAATTGATGAAGAAATAAATAGCGAAATTTCTCGTCGTCTTATTGAAAGAACACATAATCACGGCATGTTAAAACTTATCGCTGAAGAGTGGGCACATAAACGCCAAACACTATCTTGGAAAAAAGTCGGCGAAACACTTTTCAATAAATACTTCTTACTTAAAGAGTATAATGAGAGCATTAAAATCGCAAACGTACTTGTACCTAATATGTCGACGGTTTCAAAGGCCGTACTAGAAAATGCAATAGTGGCCGCCGTAAAAAGCGGACAAACTAAGCGAGCAGAAAAATTCTTATCTAATTATGCACAAAATTTTCCGTTACCAATTTCAGCATTAGAACGCTCTCCGGCAAGTTCATCGCCATTTACCGAAATTGTTCGTAGCTGGTTAGGTAAAGAACTATGATATTCCCTATTCTTAATGGTGTATTATCTTTTTCTCGTGCTCCTGTTACTTGGGCAATTTTTTTTCTAAATTTTTTTGTTTTTATTAATACTTATAATGCTTCTGACAAAACACAAAGTAAAATTGAAAATTTAGTTAAGGATGAGGTCTTTGGCAGAACACAAGGGTTCGTGTTTGCAAAATTTATTAGTAATAATCAAAATAGATACCCGGCAAATCTGCAAAATTTAGCAAAACAATCGCTACTTTTTTTTGACGGCGAGAAAAGGCATTTGCTGGGTAGCCTAGCCATGCGAGATAGCTTTTTTTTACAAAATGCTAGCAAGATAGAAAATAAATTCTTTGGCGATCAAGTTGCGTTTCAGTGGTGGCAAGAAAATTTTTCTGAACTCATAAGTTTACGTGAAATGCACCCCAGCTACTCTCTGGGCATCACTAAACAAGAAAGTGGTTTTGAGCGCTTGATCACTTACCAATTTACACATAGCGGGTTTTCACATTTTGCTGGCAATATGATATTTTTTTTATTATTTGCCTCAAGTTTAGAGGTTTTAATCGGTGGTTTGGGGGTACTCTGTACTTACCTTTTTGCAGGTGCTGCTGCGGCCATAGCCTTCTCATTTTTAAGTGAAGCTTCAGCTATACCGCTTATTGGCGCAAGCGGTGCCGTTAGCGGCATAATGGCACTTTTTTGCGTACTACTCTGGAATAAAAAAGTTCGTTATATATATTTTTTAATGGTACCTAAACGCGGATATGCCGGCTTTATAAGCTTGCCCGCCTGGATCACACTTATACTTTGGTTTTTTTCTGATCTTGCCGGACACTGGGCAACTCCACCAGAATTAGGGGGCGTAGCCTACTCAGCTCACATGGGCGGAGAACTCTGCGGAATAATTTTAGGGCTATGTATTCTATTGGCTGCGCGTACAAAATTTACTAAAAGCCTTGCTAAATAAATTATATGGCTTTAAATTGTTTTTGTGGATTAACGTTAAAAAGAGGTTAATTAATATGAAGCTTGGCATGAAAAATTTAGGGCAACGTTTAAAAAGAATGATTCCATGTGCTTTGCTAATACCTGCAACCTTTGCCGTCACCTTAGTTTTTTTTCAAAACTGCGGCGAGGGGTTTAAATCTGCTGGCAACCTTGGCTCTACATATAAAGGTATCCCTTCTCCGGTTTGCCAAAACTATGCACAGTTAACTTGGGATGCCCCAACAACGAACACTGACGGTACCCTACTTACTGATCTTGCTAGTTATAAAATACATTATGGCACTACATCTGGGCCATACACGACAATATTACCTGTAGGTAATGTTCTAACCCATAAAGTAGAGGATCTTAGTCCAGCGGTATATCATTTTGCGGTAACAGCTTTAAACGCTTCTGGGGCAGAAAGCGCTTATTCAAATGAGGCTGCTATAAACTTGGTAGCGTGTGGCGCTTCAGGATCTATAAAATTTGGCAATG
>MEPT01000007.1:37211-37549 GCA_001769925.1 Bdellovibrionales bacterium RBG_16_40_8 | reverse complement strand
CAATATTCTTCTGCAAGAGGGGCCGGAAGAGTATGTGCGAGAGTTTTTGTACGATAGTAAACTACCATCAAACTCAGTAATAAAAAAAGATTTAGAGTACATTGCTCGTCACTGGCAAGAGACAAGCTTTGGCCCATGGGAAGAAGAACGTGGACATCATTTTTTTAACGAAATTTTATCACGCAGGGCACTTTTGGATGGTGCGGCACTTGCTCAGCGGTTACAGGATTATGGAGCGGCTAGTTGGTATACGCTGCAGGCAGAAAATACTATTTCGGAATTACGACGTCACTGGGATTCTCGCCGTGGCTATCTCGTAGCAGCCCTAGATAGCAACG
>MEPT01000007.1:35559-37198 GCA_001769925.1 Bdellovibrionales bacterium RBG_16_40_8 | reverse complement strand
TAAGACGAGTGGCATCGACAGTTCTGTTATTATAGGTGTTTTTGGCGGGTACTCTCCTGACGTTGTTTATCGAATTGACGATGAAGAGGTTCTAGCGACAATGGTGGCGATTGAAAAAATATTTCAGAGGATTTATTCGATTAATGAACTTAGTAGAAATATTCCTGGTATTGCTATCGGTCGTTATCCTGAAGATAGATATGATGGTTACAACATCGAGTCGCTAGGTAATCCATGGCCTAGTCTTACTATCGGCGCGGCGCTTTTTTATTATCAATTGGCGCTTACGTATAAATCGACTAAAAATATTTCTATAACAAAAATTAATGAGCCGTTTTTTGCAAAACTCACCGAAGTAAGTATTTTGCAAGCAGGCATGCGCATATCTAGCAATAAACCTCAGTTTAATTTAATTTTGCAGGCTCTTAAATTAAAAGGTGATCTCTATATGGCAAGGGTTCGTTACCATGCTAACGCTGATGGGTCGTTATCTGAGCAAATGAATCGCACTACCGGTTATCAGCAAGGGGCCGAGCATTTGAGTTACAACTATGTGGCTTTTATTCTGGCGGCTGGCCTAAGAGAAGAATTATAGAGAAACATTATAAGAGACGTTCTATAAATATAATAAAAACGGAGAACGTAAGCTGTGCCAGAGCTACCTGAAATAGAAATTATTTGTCGCGGAGTTCATAAAGGACTCATTGCCAGCGGTGAAAAGCCTATTATTCGAAAAGTAAAGCTATACCGTCGTGACTTGCGTGTACCATTTCCGAAAAATTTTTCTAGAAAAATTATTGGAGAGCATATTTTGCAAATAAGAAGAAGAGCTAAGTATTTACTTTTTGATACAGAAACAACAACTATTATTAGCCATCTTGGTATGAGTGGGTCCTGGCGCTTAACTGCTGCGTATGTTCATGGTAACAAGATTAAGCGAAAAAAACATGATCATTGCGAGGTGTATTTCTCTGATGGGAGCAAACTAATTTATCACGATCCTAGGCGATTCGGCCTTATCGATTGCGTACCACGAAATCAAGAACAACAGTCCCGCTGGTTAAAACATTTGGGAGTTGAGCCACTTACTAAAGATTTCACCGCAAATTATTTGCAAAAAAAAGCTAGTAGCCGCCCGTCTATTAACATAAAATCTTTTATTATGAACCAAACTGTAGTCGTAGGAGTCGGTAATATTTATGCCTCAGAAGCACTTTTTGCTGCTCGCATTCACCCGTTAAGCAAAGTTAATTCTATTTCAAAAGAACAATGGGTAGAATTGGTCAGGTCTATTAAAAAGGTACTTGCGCGTGCAATTCGCTACGGCGGCACCACTTTACGTGATTATCGCCAGGCAACTGGTGAGACAGGGTCATATCAGAAAAAACTTTACGTATATGCACGTGCCGGAGAGAAGTGTCATAGTTGCAACATGACCATTATGTCGCAGATGGTGGCCGGTCGCTCGACATTTTGGTGTAGTGCATGTCAAAAGTAGCAACAAGAGTTAATTGGTCGCTGATTTTTGTGGCCTATTTGGCATTATTATCGTTAGGGCTTCTCGATGCGGTACGCGGCCCGTATTTTCCTGATGTTATAGAAAGCTTAAAGTTATCAGATACTCAGTCCTCACTTTTTT
>MEPT01000007.1:33310-35537 GCA_001769925.1 Bdellovibrionales bacterium RBG_16_40_8 | reverse complement strand
GTGCCACAACTCAATCGACGTTTTAGGCTAATTAATATTTTACGGTTTGGGCAGATATTACTCGGGATTGGGTTTGCGGGTATTGCTCTAGCGACTTCGCTTACAACTATGGTTTTAACTTGTTTGGTATTTGGCTATGGTTTTGGTTTAATTAATGTCATACAGAACTTGCTTGTGAATGAGGGCTCACAAGGGGCAATTCGCAGACAATTGCTCTCTGGGCTACATGCTGTTTACGCTTTTGCAGCATTAACAGCGCCGCTTATAGCGGCAGAGTTTTTTCGCCTACAGTTAGGTTGGCGTCAAGCCTTTATGGGGTTTGCCGGTGTCGTAGCGGTAAGTTTTATTGGCACATTTTTTGTTCGCGATGTAAAAACAATTTCGCAGAAAGATTCGTCAACTGCGCAAATTATAACAAAAGGTCGCGGCTGGCAGACGTACTTTCGATTTGGCTCGGTACTTTCGCTATATATTGTTTCAGAAATAATTTTGGCAACACGACTACCGCTTTATTTGCGCCGCGTTTATAGCTACTCGCCTGAGCAAGCCGCTACACTACTTGCGCTTTTTTTTCTTTTTTTGTTACTAGGTCGTTTATTATTTCTTGCTGTGCCGATGCGTACAACAAGTTTAATGTTAATTGAAGCGGGGCTTATCGGATCACTTATCATTTACGGATTAGGATTATGGGTTCATCCACTATTTTTTGCTTTTTGTGGCTTAACTATGGCGCCTATATTTGGTGTAAGTATAGATTTTATTATAGAATTCTACTATCGTTATGCTAATGAGGCTGTGTCTATGTGTTTAGCTATAAGCTGTATCTATATTGTGATAATGCATTTTATAGTAGGGCTAATGACTGACCGTTTTGGCATCGCCAATGCGATGTATGTCGGCCTTATAACACTTGCTTTTTCGTGGATATTATTAATGACTGTGAAAAAAACAAATATTGCGAGTAAAAAATTACATTTGACATGAAAGAATCAATCACGCTTGTTTTTAAACGGTTTTTATTTGTTTTTGGATTTTATTTTGTTCTGAGATTTATCTTTTTTACCTACAATATAGAAAATTATCGCAATATCGATAACGCCGAAATTTTGTCTGCTTTTTTGCTAGGGATTCGTTTTGATATCTCTGCAATTATTAAATTAAACGGCATTTTTTTTCTAATATGGCTCATGCCTTTGAGAATTTTTAATTATGGTATAGCCGCAAAGCTTATAAGATTTTTATTTTATTCGGTAAATATTTTATTTTTTATTCTAAATCTTGTTGATTCTGAGCTAATTAATTTTACTGGCCAAAGATTAACCGTCAATTTTTTTACTATAACTAAAGATATTGATAATCAGCTTTCGCAACTTATTCGTTATTATTGGTTTATAGCGCTTATGTGTCTTTTATTTATATTTGTGTTTGTGAAATATTTTCCGGTAAAAAAAGAAAGCTATTTGTATGATACTCGCAAAACAGGTTTTTACGTTTATGTAGCCTCTACATTAGTAACTATTTTCTTATTTGGCCTTGGTGCGCGTGGGGGGTTGCAAAATAAACCGCTACGCCCAGCTCATGCATTTCGCTATAGCCACAGCGAACTAGGTAATTTGGTTTTAAACAGTACTTTTACGCTGTTGAAAATGAGTGGTGTTGGTGAGCAAAAAAAGGTTATATTTATTGATGAGAAAGAAATGCTAGCAAATTTGCTGCGAGATCGTAAAAATCATTTTAGCAAATGGTCAAAACACCAAAATGTAGTAATTTTTATTATGGAAAGTTTTGCGCTAGAGTTCATAAGTGGCGCAAATTCTGAAAATGGCTACACGCCTTTTTTTATAAACTAATGACAAAAGGACTTTTTTTTCAAAATGCTTTCGCAAATGGTAGGCGTTCAATTGAAGCCGTTCCGGCAATATTATCAAGCATACCGTCGCTACTTAATGATGCATTTTTAACTTCAAGATTTCAAGGAGCAAAAATATTAGGGTTAGGAGAAATATTAGAAAAAAATGGTTATGAGACCGCCTTTTTTCATGGAGCGCAAAATGGCTCAATGTTTTTTGATACTTTTTCTGCCCGCACCGGATTTCAACACTATTTCGGATTACAAGAATATCCCGATAGTGACCGTTCACTAGACTATGATGGTTTTTGGGGTATTTTTGATGAGCCTTTTTTTCAATTTGCACATAAAAAAATTAATGAGTTTAAAAAACCCTTT
>MEPT01000007.1:31517-33286 GCA_001769925.1 Bdellovibrionales bacterium RBG_16_40_8 | reverse complement strand
TCGCATCAGCCATATGCGATACCAGCTGGGCACGAAAAAAAATTTTCTAAAGGCACACTAGAAATTCATGAAAGTATTGGTTATGCGGACTATGCACTTCAAAAATTTTTTGAAAGTGCCGAGAAAGAAGATTGGTACAAAGATACGTTATTTATTATAACGGCTGATCATACGCAAAAAAGTGATAACTCTAATTACGATAATTTACTTGGTCGCTATAGGGTTCCATTACTTTTTTTTCACCCAAGTGTGATGATATGGCCCAAGGTAGATACGTCGCGGGTCGTGCAGCATACAGATATTTTGCCATCAGTGCTTGATGTGCTTGCTGCTGATAACTCAGCACTTTCTCTAGTTGGTAGTTCTGTATTTGCAAATTCAGATGATGCAATAGTGGTGAATCGCACACCTGAAGGTTATTGGTTTCTGTCGCAGCAGTATCTTCTGCAATTGGACTATAATGATAATATGAAAGCTTTTAAACACGATAACACAAGATCGCTTGAACCCGTGACTATTAACAAAGTACCAGATGCTGAGATATTGCGTTTTAAGTCGTATTTGCAGTATTTTATTAATGGCGTAATAGAGAATAAGCTATATATTCACAGTCAATAGGGTACATATCAGCCGTCAATAAGTTATCTTTTTGTAGTCAGAAAATTGACCATTGTTACTGGATTTTATGATTTTTGACACGGGCTTTAACCTTGCATTTTGGGCACTCTGCTTCTTCACGCAGATAGTAATCATCAAGGTATGATTCAACGCGAATATCTAAGTGGCTATTGCAGAGCGCACAATTATTTTGCGACCTTAAAAAATGCTGCTCACGTTCAGATAAAGTACGTCTGGTTTTGTCTTGATTATTTTGCTGTGCCATATCCCACCTCTACAGAGTTGGGATGCAATTTTCGCGCACAAGACCTTAGAACTGGTAGATATTATACGTTTCTTGCGGCGTAGTATTCAGTAAAAAGGCCAGCATCAAAGCTAAATGGCACGTGCTCGATGCCGGGAACGTTTTGCACAAAGCCTACTTCTTTACCGTTTTGTTCTTCTTTTCTTAAAAAATCTGGGACTTCAAGGCGTGGAGATTGCTTGGCGCGAAGATAAATTTGATTTTGCATCGCTTTTTCTCCAAGTGTTACTTGGTCACCGACTTTTAGTACATAAGAACTAATATCGACTTTCTGGCCGTTAATAAGTACGTGTCCGTGCCCAACAAGCTGCCTGGCTGAACGAATACTTGGCGCAAATCCTAAGCGAAATACAACGCTATCAAGACGGCGCTCTAAAAGGCCAATGAGTTTAGCAGTCCA
This sequence comes from Bdellovibrionales bacterium RBG_16_40_8, assembly GCA_001769925.1. Lineage (GTDB taxonomy): Bacteria > Bdellovibrionota > Bdellovibrionia > Bdellovibrionales > UBA1609 > RBG-16-40-8. Next base: position 31,964 of record MEPT01000007.1, on the reverse strand, counting down.
GTTAGATCCTTTGCCGGTTTTTGCATTACGTATAAAGCGACGCAACTGTTGCTCCCGCAATTCATAATTCATACGAATTTTTTGTTTTTCTTCTAATCGAAGAGCGAAATCAGAGAATTTACGTCGTCTATTACCATTTTGCCCTGGTGGATATGGGCGCCGCTCTAAAGCCCCAGCTTTACCAAGGCCAGGAAGTTCAGTGCCCAAACGACGTTGAATACGGTAACGCGCGACTTTGCCAGTTTTATTCATAGGTTATGCCACCTTGATTGTGATTGATTTAAGCCCTGGGAGATATATCGAGAATTGGTCGTTCATGCAAGTGGTTTTTAAACCATTCCTGTAGGCCTAATTCTGTCCACATGCCTAATTATTATCTAAAGTGGCGTAAACAGTAAAAATCGGGTAAAACCACGCTCAATGAGTAAACAGACCGAAACTTTGCTT
>MEPT01000007.1:30615-31478 GCA_001769925.1 Bdellovibrionales bacterium RBG_16_40_8 | reverse complement strand
CAATATTACCTACGTTAACGACAATTTTAGCCAAATTTCAAAATATGCAAAAGAAGAGATTATAGGGCAAAATTATAGGGCAATTATTGCAAGCGGGCACGTATTTAATGGCGACGTTTGCGGAAGAGCAAAAGATGGCGGCCTATATTGGGTTCATGTAACAATTTTGCCTAATCTAGATGATGGGGGTAACCCATACCAGTATACAGCAATTTGTTACGACATAACGATGTTAAAAAAAACCAATGAACAGCTGAAAGAATATTCACAGCAACTTGAGCTTAGTAACCGCGATCTTCAAGATTTTGCCTCAATAGCCGCCCACGATTTACAAGAACCGCTGAGAAAGATTTTTACCTTTGTTGATCGTTTGAAACTTAAAGAAGATAGCGATTATCTTGAACGTATAAAGTCTGCGGCACAGCGTATGCGCACTTTGATCGATGACTTACTTAATTATTCGCGTTTACACATCAATTCGTCGCCATTTGCTAAAATTGATTTAAATATAATAGTCGCAGATGTGCTTTCTGATCTTGAGGTAAAAACTGAAGAGCTTAAGGCAAAGATAGAGGTTGGCCAGTTACCGGTAATCGAGGCAGAGGCTACGCAGATGCGTCAGCTTATGCAAAATATTATCAGTAATGGTTTAAAGTTTCATAAAGAGGGTGAGCCTCCGTCGCTTAAAATCAAAGGGGATATTAGCGGTGACTTTTGTGAAATATCGATTCAAGACAGCGGCATAGGGTTTGACACTAAATATCTCGATCGTATTTTTACAATGTTTGAGAGGCTACACGGTCGGCAAAAATACGAAGGTACGGGAGTGGGGTTAGCTATCGCAAGGCGTATTGTTGACAGGC
>MEPT01000007.1:30216-30556 GCA_001769925.1 Bdellovibrionales bacterium RBG_16_40_8 | reverse complement strand
CAGACAAAATAATAGTGTTGGTGCAATATGAAAAAACGGCCAATACATGTTTTATTGATTGATGATGATGAAGACGAATTTGTGCTTATTCGTGACATTCTTGCTGAAGCCAAGACAGACACTTTTAAATTAGATTGGACTAGCGATCTCAACGAAGCCAAAGAGAAAATGCTTAGGCGTAGTCATGACATTTATATTCTAGATTTTCGGTTAGGCGAGCACTCAGGCGTTGATATTCTGCGGCAGGTAAGAAGAGCAGGTTCAAGGGTGCCTGTGATTATGCTAACAGCTTTTCATAATAATGGAATTGATCGTGAAGTAATGGGTATCGGGGCGGCAG
>MEPT01000007.1:26404-30189 GCA_001769925.1 Bdellovibrionales bacterium RBG_16_40_8 | reverse complement strand
TGAACGAACTCTTCGTTACGCTATTTATCGCGCGCAAATGCAAGCGCAAACCATTTCGCAAGATCGTATGGCTTCTATCGGACTTATTGCTTCAAGCTTGGCACATGAAATTGGTACCCCTTTAGGAGTTATTCGCGGTCGTGCTGAGTATCTGGCCATGCAGGTTGAAGGTAGTGCGGTTAAAAATAATGTCGAGATTATTCTATCCCAAATTGATAGAGTTTCTGGGTTAATTCGCTCACTGCTAAATTTGGCAAAAGGCGATAAAACAGAAGAAAGTGAAGCTATTTCGGTTAATACGGGGCTACTTACGGTGCTTGAGCTTCTAGGCCATGAATTTCGTAAGAATGATATAGAGATTCTGAATCTTTTTGATTATGAAAAACCTACTACTGTTTATGGTCAGGCTGAAAAACTGCAACAGGTTTTACTAAATATTATTATGAATTCTATACATGCGATTGTAAAAGCCAGAGAAAGTGGGCGAACACAAGGGCATTTTATACGCTTTTCGCGTCAAGATTTTGGTACGCAGTATGCTATAAGTATTGAAGATAGTGGCAGTGGCATTTCTAAAGAAAATATAGACAATTTATTTCGCCCATTTTTTACTACTAAACCTACCGGTAAAGGCACCGGGCTAGGGCTTGCCACATCACAGTGGATTGTTGAGAGTTGGTCAGGATCAATAGAAATTGAAAGTAAAGAGGGCGTTGGCACTACGGTTCACATCTATATACCAAAAAGTTCTTGAATCCTGCGCTCACTACTGCGTATTAACCAATCGATCGACATTTAGTTTGCCGCTTGAGACCAACTTACCAGTTAAATCTGAAAGCGGTGTAGCAGACTTTAACAACGCTTCTTTAACCTGCATCCAAGTGGCGCCAGGGTTTTGCGAAAGATAAAGTGCAGCAGCCCCTGCGACATGCGGTGTGGCCATAGAAGTGCCGTCCCAGGTAACTTTTATTCCAAACAGATCAAGAACGACGTCAGAATAATTGCTACCAACAGTAGTTGAAAATACGTTTACTCCGGGGGCAGCAATATCTACTGAATTTTTACCCCAATTCGAAAATGAGCCTAATTGATTGTTCGAATCGATAGCGGCAACACTTATGATAATATCGTCGTTATAAGAGGCCGGCACCCCTGGCTTCGGGTCGCTGTCGTTGTCATAACCAACGCCCTGGTGGCCATTACCGGCGGCGGCGATAAAAAGCACACCGTTAGCCTGGCACTCTTGAATTGCTTCATGCAGAGCTCTATTTTCGTTAGATTCATTAGGGTCATCACCTTCAGAGCCCCAAGAGTTCGAGGTTATCTTTGCGCCATTTTGTATGGCATATTTTAAAGACTTTACTGCATCAGCGGTAGTGCCCTCGCCTTTTTGGCTAATAAAGCGAAGTACCATTATAGATGCGTTTGGTGCAACACCTGATATGCCTTTGCCGTTTTGCCCTCGGCCAGCTACGTTGCCAGCACAGTGAGTGCCGTGCCCGGGGTTGCCGCCCCCCATAATAAGTTCTATTGGTTCGCTTGCTAAGTCGTAGGGTTTGTTATCGTTAGCAACAAAATCCCAACCGATAACATCGTCTATGTATCCGTTGCCGTCATCGTCGATGTCGTTGGTTGATTTGTCGCGCCCTTGTGAGTCTGTGCCAGTCTCACCAGAGTTTCTCCATAAATTATCCACAAGATCTTCATGTTGGTAGTCAACGCCTGTATCTATTACTGCAACGATCACATTATTTGTGCTTGGAGATTTGTCCCAAGCCCTACTAGCTCCGATATCGAGCATGCCCCATTGTTGGTCTAATAGCGGGTCTTCGCCTCTGCCGGGATTATTACGAGGAGGTATTGCTGGATTGTCGATTTTTGGAACGCTAGGAGTTTCTGATATTGCGCCGTCGCTGTCGGCAATTTCAAAATTTTTAGATGTATAATCTTTAACTTTTGCACGTAGTTCGGCCATGCCAGGTTGCTCAAGCAGACGAATTTTATAGTTCGGCTGAACATAAAGTACACCAGGCATTTTGCTCAACGCATTAATATGCATACTCAAAGAGTGCAATTTTGATTTAGGAAGTTGTATTCGATGCCACCCAGCAAGTTCGAGATCTTCAACTTTTGCATCTGACGGCAGCGCATTCAGCATAGTGCCGCGGTATGAGGCGAGTTTATCAGGAGAAAATTTCACTAGAAAATCTCCTGTAGAGTTAGCGGCGTAAGCGGCGCTGATACTGATGTTAACGATTAGAGCGAAAAATATTTTCATTTGGTCTCCCCCCCATTAGATATTTTCACTTTCGAAGTGGCGATTGAAATTGTAGATAGTATTTACAGAAAAACACAATGACTTTACGTGACTTTTCGCACATGCTAACAAAGATAATGCGACAATGAATAAGAAGGATTTATATGCAAGATAAATCAAACATGCAGTCAGACGTAAAATCAGTCGTACACTCAGACTCTACACACGATTTTGCGTTTACCACTCGTATCGACAAAGTAATTGCCTGGGGTAGAAAAAATGCTTTATGGCCAATGCCTTACGGTACAGCCTGCTGCGGCATCGAACTTATGTCAGTTATGGGGCCACGCTACGACCTTGCTCGATTCGGGGCCGAGGTAGTGCGCTTTTCCCCGCGCCAAGCAGATCTATTAATTGTTGCCGGAACGATTACGGAAAAAATGTCTCCGATAATTTTGCGCATTTATCAACAGATGCTTGAGCCAAAATATGTGCTTTCTATGGGAGCTTGTGCATCAAGCGGCGGATTTTATCGTGCCTATCATGTCTTACAGGGTGTGGATAAAATTATTCCGGTCGATGTTTATGTGCCGGGTTGTCCACCTACTCCTGAAGCCGTGCTAGATGGGGTTATGTGTATCCAAAAAATGATTGAGGACAATGCCCCGCGACCGTGGAAAGAAAAATGGCAACCGGGGGTTTGGCGATGACCACTATTGAATCTCTGCGGACAGATATTTCTTCACGTTTTCCGAAAGGCGAGTTTAAGTACGAAAATATGGTTGGGGCAAATGTGGTAATAGTGCCTAAAGAAAGTGTTGTATCAGTACTTCGTCACCTTAAAGAAGTAAGTAAATTTGATTTTCTAATGCACATTGCAGCAGTCGATTACCCAGATCGCGAAAAACGTTTTGAAGTTATTTATGAGCTTTTTTCTTCAAAAAATTATGCGCGTTTGCGAGTGAAAACTTCTGTGGGCGTAGAAGAAACTATTGATTCGGCTTGCATTGTATGGCGTTCAGCCAATTGGTTCGAACGTGAGTGTTACGACATGTTTGGGATAATATTTAAAGGTCATCCAAACTTACGGCGAATTTTAGTGCATGAACAGTTTGTCGGGTACCCGCTTCGTAAAGACTACGATGCAAATCATCAGCAACATTGCACTGAAAATTTGCCCATTCATTTTGATGATGAACCAAATTATACACCAGATCCGAATAAAGATTTAATGCCGCTCAACATAGGGCCATCGCATCCGGCGACTCACGGCACTTTACGAGTGATGGTTGAACTTGATGGCGAACGCGTTAAGCGTGCTAATGTTGAACTTGGGTTTTTGCATCGTTGTTTTGAGAAAATGGCTGAAACTCACACCTACAATCAAGTAATCCCGTACACTGATCGCTTAAATTATTGCTCGGCGCCAATGAATAATGTTGGTTACTGCAAAACCGTCGAGCGACTTTTGAGAGTTGAAATTCCGCCGCGGGCGCAGGCAATGCGTATTATTCTTTGTGAGTTATCA
>MEPT01000007.1:26058-26360 GCA_001769925.1 Bdellovibrionales bacterium RBG_16_40_8 | reverse complement strand
GGTTTTTTTCATCTTTTTGGTTATCGCGAGCAGGTATATACGCTATTTGAAAAGCTTTGCGGCGCGCGCTTAACTGTAGCGCTCACCAGAGTTGGGGGTATGGCTCAAGATGCTCCTGATGGTTGGTTTAACGAAGTTTTGAAATTTTGTGACGATATGTGGGTTGGTATTGACGAGCTTGAGCGCCTGCTAACCGGCAACAAAATATGGATGTTGCGAACACAAAAAGTCGGCGCTATTTCTGTTGATGATGCTATTATGTGGGGCTATACAGGTCCGCTTTTACGCGCGACCGGCGTTAG
>MEPT01000007.1:23649-26039 GCA_001769925.1 Bdellovibrionales bacterium RBG_16_40_8 | reverse complement strand
GCACAACCATATTACGGCTATGAGCAGCTCGATTTTGACGTTCCGGTTGGCACCACTGGTGATTGTTACGATCGCTATCTTGTGCGCGTTGAAGAAATGCGTCAGTCGATAAAAATTTTGCGCCAAATTGCGAAAAATGTTCCAAGCGGGGATTACACTATACGCGATAAATCTATTGTTCTTCCTGAAAAAAAAGATGTGTATGGCAATATTGAAGGTCTTATGAATCACTTTATGCTGATAATGAAGGGATTACGCTCACCAAAGGGCGAAGTTTATGATGCAACTGAGGCGGCTAATGGCGAACTAGGATTTTATTTAGTTAGTGATGGCAGCGGTCGCCCATACAGATTAAAAGTTCGCCCACCATGTTTTGCTATTTATCAGTCTTTTAGTGATCAAGTAACTGGCGGATTAGTGTCTGATGTTATTTCGATTTTAGGGTCGATGAATGTTATTGCGGGTGAATTAGATAGGTAATAGGGGCTAAAAATAAAATGTTTAAACTATCTGAAGAAGGTGTGGCCTTCGTAAAAAAAGAAATGGCACGTTACGAAGATAAGCGTTCTGCAATTATTCCGGCGCTTTTTCGTGCGCAAAGTGAAAATAACGGTTGGGTGAGCCCTGAGGCAATAACTTATTTAAGTGATCTTATGGAGCTTCCTGAACCATGGATCAACGAAGTTTTTACCTTTTATACGATGTTCAATAAACAGCCAGTTGGTAAGTATCATGTGCAAGTTTGCTGTAATGTATCTTGTGCGATGAACGGCGGTCGTGAACTTGCCGATCATCTTAGCCAAACATTTAAAATTAAAAATGATGAAATCTCTGCAGATGGCAGATACACGGTTTCGCGGGTAGAATGTTTGGGTGCTTGTGATAAAGCCCCGATGATGCAAGTAAATGATGATTATCACGAAGGTCTCACAAACGAAAAAGCCGTCGAAATTTTACGAGGGTTAAAATAATATGGAAGTAAAACTGCTCACTGAACATTATGATAAAGCAGAATTTCGCGGTTTAGATGGATATAAAAAATATGGCGGCTATGAAGTGCTTAAAAAAGCTTTGAAAATGCAGCCGAAAGAAATCACCGAGATTGTTAAAGCTTCAGGGCTTCGCGGTCGCGGCGGGGCAGGTTTTCCTGCCGGGACGAAATGGACATTTTTACCTGAAAATGGTGAGCCCCGTTACCTCTTATGTAATGCTGATGAAGGAGAACCAGGTACTTTTAAAGATCGCATGATGATGGAGCGCGCGCCACATCAGCTTATTGAAGGTATGGTGATATCAGCGTTCGCAATACAGTCAAAAAAATCTTATATTTATATTCGCGGTGAATATCGTACAAGCTACCGAATAATCGGGCAGGCCATACGTGAAGCCTATGCGGCCGGATTTTTAGGTAAAAATATTTTAGGTAGCAATTTTTCACACGATCTAGACGTATATTCAGGTGCGGGCGCTTATATTTGCGGCGAAGAGACCGGAATGATTTCTTCTCTTGAAGGGCAAAAGGGGCAACCTAAATTAAAACCGCCATTTCCGGCAGTAAAAGGTTATCTTGGAAAACCCACCATAGTGAACAACGTTGAGACTTTGGCAGCGGTTAAGTACATAATTCGTGATGGTGCCCAAGCCTATCGTAAATTCGGTACAGAAAAATCTGCAGGGACAAAGCTTTTTTCTGTTAGTGGCAATGTTCTTAAGCCGGGCAATTATGAAGTTCCGTTAGGAATTTCGCTTAAAGATATGATTTTTGAATTATGCGGTGGACTAAAACCTGGTAGAAAATTAAAAGCTGTTATCCCTGGGGGATCAAGCTCACCGGTTTTAACATCTGATGAGGCGATGCGCGCGACTATGGACTACGAGTGTTTGGCGCAGATGGGTTCAATGCTTGGTTCTGGCGCGGTGATTGTAATTGATGACTCAAATTGTATGGTAGATTTATTAAAAGTTATGATGCATTTTTATCATCATGAATCTTGTGGGCAGTGCACGCCTTGTCGTGAGGGCACAGGTTGGCTAGATAAAATTGTTTCAAGTATTGCTGCTGGTCGTGGGCGGTTACAAGATATTAACCTTGTTGAAAAAGTGTCACGTCAGATGATGGGCAAAACGATCTGTGCGCTTTCAGATGCTGCTGCGATGCCCGCGATTAGTTTTGTAACAAAGTTTCGCGATGAATTTGAATTTTATGTTCGCGAAGGCCGGTCAAAAGTAAAAAAAGAAGGATACGCCCATGCCCAAATGCACTATTAATGGCAAAGAGATTGAAGTTAAACCAGGTACAACCATAATTCAGGCCTATCGTGATCTTAAAGAAGATATTGCTCACTATTGTTGGCATCCGGCGCTTTCAGTAGCTGGGGCTTGTCGCCTTT
>MEPT01000007.1:22729-23642 GCA_001769925.1 Bdellovibrionales bacterium RBG_16_40_8 | reverse complement strand
GCAGATAGAGGGTCAGCCTAAGTTACAGATTGCCTGCAATACTTTAGTTACCGAAGGCATGAAAATTAATAATCAATCAGAGCAAGTTAAAGAAACTGTGCGCTGGGGTATGGATTTTCACTTAATTAATCATCCGTTAGATTGCCCAGTTTGCGACCAGGCAGGAGAGTGTGGGTTGCAAGAACAATATATGAAATACGGGCAGTATGATCCTGAAATGTCTGAACCAAAGCAAAAAAAGCGCAAGGTTGTAAATTTGGGCCCGACTATTGTTTTAGATACAGAACGTTGTATTTTGTGTTCGCGCTGTGTGCGCTTTACCGAAGAGGTTTCAAAAACTTTTGAATTGGGTATTTTTAATCGAGGGGATCGCAGCGAAATAGGTACTTTTAAAGATAAACCACTCGACAATAATTATTCTTTAAACACGGTTGATATATGCCCGGTTGGAGCGTTGACGTCGAAAGATTTTCGCTTTCGCCAAAGGGTTTGGTATCTAAAAGAAGCACCGTCGATTTGTATTAGTTGCTCTACGGGTTGTAATATTAATGTTTACCATAACGAAGAAGGCGCCTGGCGTGTTAAGCCGGTTTATAATGAAAAAGTTAATGGCTATTGGATGTGTGATAAGGGTCGCGATGTATATAAGTTTGTAAATAAACCGGCACGACTTCTTGATGCCAAGAAGGGCTCGAAAGACCGCTGGCAACTTCTTGCGGCCGGGGCTGCAGCCAAAGAAATTGGCGAAAAAATTCGTCTTGTAATTAAAGATGAGGGCGCCGATAAAGTGGCGCTAGTAATTACTGGGCAATATTCTAACGAAGAATATAATGCTTTCTTTGATTTTTTTGTAAAAACACATGGAGTTAAATCTGTTTATCGCTGGATCAATAACCCAGAAGACATGACCGGA
>MEPT01000007.1:20994-22714 GCA_001769925.1 Bdellovibrionales bacterium RBG_16_40_8 | reverse complement strand
CCCGAATACAAAAGGTCTTGAAACTCGCATGAAGCAATTGAGCCTTAATTCAGAATGGATGGATCTTGAGAAAAAACTAAAAGTTGGCGCTTATAAGTACGTTTTGGTTGCTGGGCCAGAATGCAATTCATTATTTTCGGATCTTGAAAATAAGATTAAAATTCTAAGCCAAGCGCCTAATCTTGTTTGGTTAACAGCAGGTAAGAGCGAAGCTTTAGATAGCGTTACTGCTGAGACGGTGCAAATACCGCTAAAAACATTTATTGAAAAAGACGGCACCTACACCAACTATATGGGTATTGAGCAAAAAGTAAAACGCGGTACCACTATTGTGGCCGGAGCGCTCACTTTGACTGAGGCAGTGAATCTTATGTCTGGTCACGCTCTTGACATGCACTTACGCCCGGTTGAGGCGCATTTTATAAAAAATAATTTCATGACTGAAAAACGAGGCACGCTGTGAGTATAGTTAAGCGTCAACAAATTGAAACCAAGTGGTATTTGCCGGCTATTCTCGCAGGTATGGGGTTGACGTTTAAGAAGCTTTTAAAAAACCTAATTGCTCCGCGCGGGATGCAAACGCTTAATTATCCTGAAGAAAAGTATAACTATGGTCCGCGGTTTAAAGGTAACCATGTGCTTACGGTAAAAAAAGACGGTTCACTACGCTGCACGGCCTGTATGTTGTGCGCTACTAATTGTCCCGCCCAATGTATTCGAATTATAGCCGCTGAACACGAAGACCCCTTAGTTGAAAAGTATCCTATCAATTATGAAATAGATATTTTGCGCTGTATTTTCTGCGGGTTTTGTGAAGAAGCATGCCCAGTAGATGCGATTAGAATGGGGCCAGAATGGCAAACCCCCGCACTTAATGGCGGCCGCTTTAATTATGATATTTCTTATCTTGCCTATAGGGCTAATCTAAAGGGCGGCATTCAGAGTAAGGTAGATGATCAAGAGCGCCACAGGGCTGGCATCTAAGTCAAGTATGACTATTTATCTTGGTAATTCAAATGCAAGTTAAAGAGCGCGCTATACTGCTTACTAAAACTAAATATAGCGAAGCTGATCTTATATTGAAGTATATCACTGCCAATGGCGAAGTATATTCGGCTATTGCTAAATCAGCGCTTAAAAGTAAAAAGCGTTTTGGTGGGGGAGTGCTAGAACCTATTCACTATGTTTTGCTGACTGTAGATAGACGCGAAAATCGCCTTGCCATATTAAATGAAGCGCAGCTTCTAGATGATTTTCGTGGTCTGAAAACTGAATATGAAAGGCTAGAGCTGGCACTTTATTTTGTGAAAGTGGTGGCTACAGTTGCGCGTGAGGGCGATTTGCATCAAGATCTTTTTAATCTTTTGGGTCATGCGCTCAAAGCAGCGGCTGGAGTGACCGATTTGCAGCTTTTAAAGATACAATTCAATCTTAAGCTTTTACATTTGCAAGGAGTTTTGCCCCCAGATGAGAAGTATGCGCAATATCTTCGTGCGTCTATTAGCGATGGGTTAAGTAAAACACCCAGCCTAGCGATGATAAAAAAAGAGTATCAGCAAATTAGCAGTGAAGTTGAAATTATTTTTGCAGATTATGTTCTGTAAATTTATTTATACGCTATCGTTATCGCTACCGTTAATATCATCTTTTAATTCTTTGCCAACTTTGAAGAACGGCAATTTTTTTTCACTTACCTCTATAACTTGGCCAGTTCGTGGGT
>MEPT01000007.1:20519-20979 GCA_001769925.1 Bdellovibrionales bacterium RBG_16_40_8 | reverse complement strand
GAGCCAAATCCGCGAATTTCAATGCGATCGTTGCGCATTAGTGCTTCGACGAGTGAATCAAAAATAGTATTTACAACAGTTTCAGATTTGACACGCGTGATTTGTGCTTTTTCAGAGATTAGATTAATAAGGTCAGCCTTTGTCATTTGGTGTGAATCCTTGTTACTGATATTGTAGGCAAATCTTAGAATCCTTCCAAGTTGAATTTTATTGTAGAATCCCAGACCTCGACCTTTTACCTGGGAGAATTTGGTGACGCGGGTGGTTTTAAAGTTTGGTGGGCGGGTGTGTCAGTTGTTGGCGCGTTATTAAGTCGTCTACGTTTGTTTTTGAGAATTTTTTGAAAAGCCTCAAGCATCTGGTTTACCATTTTATCGACGTCAAAAAGATTTAATACCTTTTCTCTGGCATGTTCACCGATTTCTACTACGGTTTTCTGGGCAACTCGGCTTTTAAAATG
>MEPT01000007.1:17412-20503 GCA_001769925.1 Bdellovibrionales bacterium RBG_16_40_8 | reverse complement strand
TAAGTTCAGCAAGCCAAGTTATGTCGGCAGGGCGAATTAAAAAACCGTCGATACCGTCTTCGATAATTGTAGCCATGGGGCTGAGCTCTGATCCAATAACAACCTTTTTTTGCGTCATGGCTTCAAGCATAGTTGGTTCAAATCCTGTGGTGCGCGAACTTAAATTAACGTAGAGATCACACAGCACAACATAATCCGTAAGCTCATCGCTCGGGATTGTCCCAACCAAAATGACCTTACCGCCTAATGCGAGGTTCAACATTTCAAATTCAATAGCGTGACGAAGGGGGCCATTTCCTAAAATAATTAGTCGGGCGTTTGGGCGTTTCAAAACTGTTTTTTGAAATGCCCGCAGAAGATTTGCGACCTCGCCGAATTCGCTCATATCGGTGAAAGTGAGAACAATGTGTGCTCCAGCTGGTATATTAAGTTTTTTACGCAACTCTTCAGATTTTGTACAAAGCTTAGTTTCAATGTGATCCATTTCGTATGGAACTATAAAAGTTTTCATTTCTGGATACATGTAATAGCGTTCAAGCATTATGCGTTGTATGGGGGTGGCGACAAACACAGCGTCAGCAGTATTAAGAATAGAACGATCACCCCCGTAATAGGTGGTAAAAAATTTATAAAAGAGAGCAGCCCCGGTGGAAAGAAGGCTTCCGATAGTTTCTTGAGACATGCCAAGAATAGAAAATATCTGCGACATTTGTGTGGCCGAAACATCGTAAGTTACAATTACACCGTAATTATAGCGATTTTTGCCTATGAGTAGTGCTGCATCATCAAGGCCATGAACAATATGAAATGGCTTTTGTTGATGAAGTTCTTCAAATTTTTTTAAAACTAATTGAGAAAAGCTATAATTTCTAGCCCGATTTTGCTCACCAAGAAAGTAAGCTTTCACCTGCCCACTTATTATTTCTGGTAGACCACGTGGGTTCTTCCAAGAAAAAACCACAACTGAATGACCATGACTAGCTAAACCCCGAGCAAGCGGCCAAAGATAATTATCGTCTCCCTCGCGCCCGGGGTAAGGAAATTTTTTGGTGACAATGCAAATATTTAGTTTTTTGGGTAGTGGTTTACGTCTGAAAAGAGGCATCTTATGTATTATTTCAGAAGTTTAATGATTCTGTCGAGTACATTTCTATTAGCGTCAGAAAGCGGCATATTAGAGATCTCGTCAAGGTGAACCCATTTGATATTAGAATGGTGTTCAGGTTGGGGTTGGCCGTGCCAATAGTTTACCTCATAAAAAAGGATAAGAATTCCAATTTCTCCATAACTGTGAGTTGTGGCAAATAGTAGGTGACCTATTTCAGCATCGATATTTAATTCTTCTTTTAACTCACGAGCAAGAGCGCGTTCGGGCTGCTCGCCAAGTTCAATTTTGCCACCAGGTAATTCCCAAAGCCCGGCTAAAGATCCGCCCTCTGGGCGAAGTCCGAGAAGTATATTTTTTTCTCTACGCATTATGGCGGCAACGACTGGTAGCCATGGATTTCTTTTTTTGCCAATTAATTTTTTCATTTTTACTTAACTTCTTGTGCTACATGACTAAAGAAAAGTGGTCCGTTAAAAACTAGACCGGTATAAACTTGTACCAGTTGTGCGCCTATGTGAAGTCTTTCAAAAACATCTTGAGGAGTGAGTATTCCGCCAGATGAAATCAATAGTCTATCAAAACGTCTTTCACCTAAATGTTCAACAGCTAGCTTAAGAAATGCTTTGGCGCGATCGGCAACCGGTAATCCTGATACCCCTCCCTCTTTAGGAAAGTTTAGACCTTCTGCTCTATTAAGTGTCGTGTTTGATATAATCCAGCCTGAAATGCCCAGTTCATAAGAGATATCTAGAGCTTCTTTAAAAGCCGATATGCTCATGTCGGGACTTAATTTTAAAATTAGCGGCTTTGCGTTTCTACATTCTTCAGCAATAGGGCGAAGTAATATTTGTAAATTTTCAGGTTTTAATAGTTGACGAAGATCTGCTGTATTGGGGCTACTTATATTTACGACAAAGACGTCGGCATAAGATTTTAGTTCGCGAATGCAATAAAGATAATCTTCGCTCGCATGCAAGTTATCGGTGTCTCGATTTTTGCCGATATTAATAAAAAGTGGCGTAGGGTATGGCCTGCGAATTTTATCTAGTCGTGCTTTAACGCTTAAAGCACCATCATTAGGAAAACCCATTTTATTCCAGAGGGCTAGATGCCCGACATTTCTACCTAATATTTTGCCAGAATTTGGTTTTTGCGGGCGCGGTGTTACCGTGCCAATTTCAACAAAGCCAGCGCCAAAAGACCACCAAGCTTCTATAAGTTCGGCATTTTTATCGATACCGCCGCTTGTACCGAGTGGATTGTTAAAATGTAGTCCACGCCAGTCAAATTGTTGCCAGTTGAAGGTTTGTTGTTTTCGCACCTTAGCCCAAATTTTTAATAGTGGATGACCAATATTATATGTCACCTGGGCCGGCAGATAAAGCCAAGGTTTCGTTATTTGCACTAAATTTGTCCCCGAATGCGCATGGCGCCCTCAAGGCGAATAAGTGAAACCGCCATAGACGCAGATCGTAAATCAATGTTATTTTTTTTCGAAAATTCGTAAACCTTATCAAAAGATCGATACATAATCGTGCGTAATTTTTCGCGAACTTGATGTTCATCCCAAAAAAGCCAGCTGATGTCTTGTACCCATTCGAAATAACTAACTACTACCCCGCCACCATTAGCTAGAATATCAGGTACGATCATACATTTTCTTTCTGATAAAATTTCATTAGCATTAGCTGTCACCGGGCCGTTAGCTCCTTCAACAATAATTCGTGCTTTTATTTCTGATACGTTATGTGAGTTAATTGTGCCATCAAGAGCACACGGTGCTAGTACGTCGACATCAAGAGCAAGAAGATCATCATTGTTAATTTTTTTACCAGTAGAGAAGTCATCAAAAGAAAATTTTCTACTGTAGTGTGCAACCAGTTCAGGAATATTTAGCCCATCAGGATTATAAATTCCATTTTTTACGTCACTTACGGCCACCACGCGTGCACCCAAATTGTGAGCTTCGATCGCGGTGTGCAA
>MEPT01000007.1:16893-17270 GCA_001769925.1 Bdellovibrionales bacterium RBG_16_40_8 | reverse complement strand
TTTACCAGTTCCCACTCCAGTTTGCGAAAATCCACTGTCTTGTGAGTATTGATCAAGCATCCAAGCCATGGTTTGTGAACTTGTACCAACGTCGGGTGCCGGAATGTCTTTGTCATGCCCAATGAATGGGCCAATTTCAGCCGTGTAGCGCCTGGTTAGGGCCTCATTCTCTCGTAGAGAGAGAGATTCTGGGTTCACCGTCACTCCGCCTTTTGCGCCACCTAATGGCAGATTTAATAAAGAGTTTTTAAATGTCATAAGTGCGGCTAGTGCAGCAACTTCGCTGAGTGTTACGCTTTGATGATAGCGAATGCCACCTTTGAACGGCCCGAGTACTTGGTTGTGTTGTACACGATATCCAGGAAAAACCTTAATTG
>MEPT01000007.1:16503-16810 GCA_001769925.1 Bdellovibrionales bacterium RBG_16_40_8 | reverse complement strand
TTAACAAGTTTTCCCGCATTTTCCATAATGCGCATGGTGTTTTTGTAAAGAGCGCTGTCGTTCATGCTTTGCATTGTCTTACCCCTATTAAACTATGGTTTATAGACTTCGAGTTTAAAATTTGCTACAAAAAAACATGGTTAATATTCTGCCTACAGACATTGCGAAAGCCAAAGTCTTTATTAGCGAAAACTTGTATAAACTTGAGGGGTGCAAGATTTTGGTTATTGGAGATATTGGCGTAGATGAGTACCTTGAGGGTGAGGTGCGACGAATCAGCCCCGAGGCACCGGTTCCAGTGGTTGAG
>MEPT01000007.1:15211-16465 GCA_001769925.1 Bdellovibrionales bacterium RBG_16_40_8 | reverse complement strand
GTTAGGTGGCGTATGTCAGCTTGTTGGCCTGGTTGGGTCTGATGCTGCGGCTCATGATTTGGAGAGACTACTGGCATCAAGTGGGGTTTCAGACCAAGGGCTGGTTGTAGATACAAAGCGCCCAACAACCCGAAAAGTGAGAATAATGTCAGGGCAGCACCATATTGTTAGAGTTGATTTTGAAGAAAGAAAATATTTAAGCGCCGAGGATGAGCTGGCACTTTTAGCAAAAATAGATGCCCATATACCTGGGTCTAAAGGCGTTATTTTGCAAGATTACGGCAAAGGCATATTAAGTGAAAATTTATGTCAAACCTTGATAGCGAAGGCGCACAAACACGGTAAGAAAGTAGTTGTTGACCCTCATCGCACAACGCCTGTGCGCTTTTATTGCGGGGCTGATTTAATTAAACCAAACCAAGATGAAGCCTTTGTTATGTCAGGGCTAAATATCGACGAGCTACGTTTAACAACAGATTCGATTTTAGAGGTTGGTCGCGCTATTCAAGAAATAACGAATTGCAAAGATCTAATTATTACTCAAGGTAAAATGGGTGTAACCTTTTTTCAGGGCTCTAAAATTACCCAAATCCCTACTGAACCGCGACAGGTGTTTGATGTTACCGGAGCCGGCGACACGCATTTGGCTGCGTTTTGTTTGGGCTGGTTTTCTGGGTTTGACCAGATAATTTCAGCAATTTTGGCTAATTACGCATCTGGCGTTGTAGTTGGTAAAATTGGTTGTGTACCATGTACAAAGCAAGAGCTTATTTCAACTATGGCTTAGTACGTGCTTTTTTTCATTTGCCATGGTAGCCATTACCGCGATGCCTAAAGTCAATTTTTACAATTTTACATTACGTACTCTTGAGAGCTTCATGCTCGACAATGGCTACGAACGCTTTCGCGCTAAGCAGCTCTTTCGCTGGGTCTATGGCCAGAATATAACCGATTTTTCAATTATGACAAATATGTCAAAAGCCTTACGTCACGAGTTTTCACAAATTTTTGAATTTTTATTACCAACGCCTGTATCTCATCGCAAAAGCATAGACGGCACCCAGAAATTTTTATTTGATGTCGGTGGCGATACAATTGAATCTGTATTAATTTATTCAGAGGGTCGTTTGACCCTTTGTGTTTCTTCTGAAATTGGCTGTAATATGGCGTGCAAATTTTGTTTCACCGGTAAACAAAAAATGCGGCGACGATTGAGTGTGTCAGAGATTGTTGGTCAATATTTAGAGGCAAAAA
>MEPT01000007.1:9300-15164 GCA_001769925.1 Bdellovibrionales bacterium RBG_16_40_8 | reverse complement strand
CCGTTAGATAATCCTGAAGCAGTTTTTGCTAGTATAGAGAATTTGCACTCTCCTGATGGTTGCAATCTTTCTAGAAAAAAAATAACTGTGTCTACTTCGGGCATGGTTTCGCTTATACCGCTAGTAACAAAGTCAGGGGCGCGTTTGGCAGTGAGTTTAAATGCAGCTAGCGATTCGGTGCGAAGTTCTATAATGCCAATTAATAAAAAATGGCCATTAGCAGAACTTCTGAAAGCGTGTAGAGACTACTGTGATGAAACTGGTGATCGTGTGACATTCGAGTATGTATTACTGAAAGGCGTAACTGACTCTATAAGTGATGCGCGCGCGCTATACAAGTTAACAAAAGATATTCCATGTAAAATAAATATTATTCCGTTTAATGAGCATCCTGGATCTGATTTTTTGCGCCCGCCTGAAGAGACAATTATTCTTTTTCAGCAAGAGTTGATGCGTCTTGGGTCGCATGTGCTTCGCCGAAAAACAATGGGACGAGATATTTATGCAGCTTGTGGGCAGTTGCGGTCGGCATATGAGGGGCATCCTGAACAGTTAACAATTTCAGCAGGGGTTTAGTATGGCAGAGATATTAGTAGTTGGTAGCGTGGGTTATGACACAATTGAGACACCAAGTGGCAAGGTTGATAGCGTAGTAGGGGGCTCAGCTAACTACTTTTCTTTAGCGGCTTCGTTATATTCTCCTGTAAATGTTGTTGGTGTAGTTGGTCGTGACTATAGAGATGAAGATCTGCAGATTTTACAATCAAGAAAGGTCAACCTTTCTGGACTAAAAGTCGAAGATGGTAAAACATTTCGCTGGTCCGGTAGTTACCTCGAAGATCTTAATGAGGCGGTAACTTTAAAAACTGAACTTAATGTTTTTCGTGATTTTGATCCAAAGCTTCTTGAGAAGCATAAACAGTCTGATTATGTTTTTCTAGCAAATATTGATCCGACTTTACAAATGAGTGTGCTTCAGCAAGTAAATTCACCTAAAGTGATTGGCCTAGATACTATGAACTATTGGATCAATTCAAAAAAAAATGAGTTGAATGCCGTGCTTAAAAAAGTTGATATTTTTTTGTTAAATGAGTCAGAGGCATTAAAATTAGCCGAAGAAAATAATATCGTTGTTGCAGTTAAAAAACTTTCTGAGATTGGCCCTGATTGTGTGGTTGTGAAGCGCGGTGAATACGGTTTTTTTATGTATTCACATGGCCGTTATTTTGTTCTTCCGGCATATCCCGTGGCGCAGGTAGTTGACCCGACAGGTGCTGGCGACGCGTTTGCTGGCGGTTTTTTTGGTTATCTTAGCCGTAATGGCGACCCGAAAAGTTTTCGAGCGCAACAAGAGGCATGTGTGCATGGAGCAGTTATTGCGAGCTTTTGTGTTCAAGACTTTAGTGTACGCCTACTCACTCAGTTAGATTGGCCTAAGGTAGAGAAAAGAATCAGTGAATATATGCAAGTGGTCAGTTTTGCCTCACCAAAGTCCTGATCGAGAAATAAAATATTTTAACAAGTTAACCACTTTCTTTGTTGTTCCGAAGAGTTATCTGGATGAATGCGAAGAAAAATAAAGATTTCGAAAGTGAAATCATTGGTGATCTTTTAGGAGATGATAAGACAACGCCTATCAAGCCGCCAGATACAGAAGAAACTCTGGGGCTTGTAGAGTCGAAGGTCACATCTCAGAGCAGTGTTTCGCCGCAAACAAGCCCGCCAGCACGTGTTTCTGAAACGAAGGTGCGTACTTCAGTAGGCGGAAGGTTTGCACTTCGTCCGAGCACGTCATCGTCGGCGCTAAATTCAGAGGCCGCACTTATTCAATCTGAGAATATTCGCATAGCGCAGCAGCGAATATTTGAACTTGAGCAAGAAATAGAAAGGCTTAGGATCGAAAATGAGCAACTGGCTGCAGCAGGAGAAACCATTCGGCAGCGATCTGATGAGTTGCAAGCTGACAACGAATTTAAATCTAGAAAACTTGGCGACATAAAAGAGCGTCTTGAAAGTGAAAAAGATATTATAGAAAACTCATTGAAGGCTAAAGATCGTGAGCTTAAAGAGACGCAGATGAAGATTTTAGAATTTGAAAAAAGACTTTCTACTAATTTACAAAAAATAAGAGTTCGCGAAAGAGAGCTTGAAAATAGATTAGAACTTATTAAAATGGAATCAGCGGCAGTCATTCGTAGTAAAGATGAAATGATTTTAGATTTAAAAAGACAAATAGATCAAAAAGCAAACGAGCTTGAAAATTATCGAATTAAAGGACAAGAGCTCAATCGTCAAATTAATGATAAGCAAGAAAGCTTACGTAGAACAGTTAAGGCCTTGCGGCTAGCATTAAGCCTTCTTGAGGGTGGAGCAGAAGATCAGGATCTGCTAAAAAAGGCGAAGTAGTATGTGGAGTAAAGTAGCAGTTCATAAAATATTTGGTTTTCAAGGCAAAAATCTAAAAGAGTATTTTGATGATTTAGATCTTGAATGTATAATACCGAAACTACTGCAATTTTTTTTAAGCCATTATCAGTGTGAAAATGTAATTTGGGTTGTGGCTGATGAGTTTAAGCGCCTGCACGAGCCTATCGATGCAGCAAGGGCAAATGAGACAGAGCAGGCCATATATAGACATTTGAAGTTGCAATCAGCGATGCCTGTAGAAGAAAATGACATCATTAAATTTGTAAAAAATTTTTCGTTAATTAGTAACATGTCGCAATATATTGATATCGGCGAAAGTGGACAAGTTCTTGTGCCAATACGTCACATTAAAACTCATAAGCCTATGGCATACATTCTATTGTTAGGAGTTAGTAATAAAAAAGTTAAAAAAACCATTGAGAATGTCTCACGCGATATTTCGTTTATGGCGCGACATATAGGCTTTAGCCTTCAACATTGGGAGGCACAAAAGCTTTGCTTTACTGACGATCTAACTGCTTTGTATAATCAAAGATATTTAGGCCCGGTTATTGAGGGTGAAATATATCGCGCCCAAAGGGATAATAGTAAATTTGCAGTTTTATTTATGGATATAGACTATTTTAAATCAGTCAACGATACGCGGGGTCACTGGGTAGGGTCACGTTTACTGATCGAAATGGGTAGAGCGCTAAAAGAAAATATAAGACGTAGTGACTATGCTTTTCGCTACGGCGGAGACGAATTCGTAATTGTGTTGACACGAACTGACTCTGAAAAAGCCAAATTTGTTGCAGAAAGGCTGCGTACTATTATTGAGTGTACAGATTTTCTTATAGAGGGTGAGAAAATTAAACTAACTCTTAGTATAGGGTTAGCTACCTACCCGGATCACGCGAAAACATATAAAGATATAATTAAAATCGCTGATGAGGCGATGTACTGCGGTAAAAATAAAAGTCGTAACATTGTATTTGTAGCTAGTTGATGAAAAAGAGAATTAAACTTGTTATTAGTGATTTGCATCTTGGGCCTGGCCGTTTTCTTGAAGATGGTCGCCTAAATTTACTTGAAGAGTTTTATTTTGATGATAGATTTTCAGAATTCTTGCATTACTATACAACAGGAGTTTGGGCGGATTGCCATGTTGAGTTAATTTTAAATGGCGATATTTTTAATTACTTACAAACTGATTATAAAGGTCATTATTTAACAGTTATTACCGAAGGTATAACGCTGGTTAAAACACAGCGTATCGTGCGTGGGCATCCACTTTTTTTTAGCGCCTTATGTGAATTTGTTCGTGGTGGCAATGAGGTTACTTTTATTGTGGGCAATCACGATCAAGGTCTTTTATGGCCATCTGTACGCAATTTTCTTAATGAAACCATAGGAGCAAATGTTCGCTATAAAAATATTGTTTACTATTTTGATGGTATTCATATTGAGCATGGCAATATGCATGAAGCCTCGAATCGTGCAGATCCACGCAAGTTTTTTTTGAAAAAGAATTTGCCAGAGCCTATACTAAATTTGCCGTTTGGGTCATTTTTCTTTGTCGAATTTGTAATGAAACTTAAGCACCATCTGCCGCATATAGATAAGGTAAGGCCGTTTCAGTCGATGATTAGGTGGGGTCTTATCTTTGACACACTTTTTACGGTAAAAAGTGTATATTACCTATTAAAATATTTTATCAAGAGCGTCATGGCAAAAGGCTCTAAGCGATCATGGGAGTTTCGTAGACTAATTAAAATATTTTTTGAAAGCACTATTTTTCCTGACCTTAGTGAAGCGGCAAGAAGAATACTAAAAGAAGAGCGTATACATACTGTTATCTTTGGCCATACTCATGTCTACCAATACCGCCAGTTTACCAACGAAAAAGAATATTTTAACACGGGTACCTGGACTGAGGTAACCTCTTTAGATATGTCGTCACTGGGGCGTATTACAAAACTTACTTATGTATTAATTGAATACCCAGACGAAGGCTCTACAAGACCACGCAGTCGACTTAAAGAGTGGCGTGGTTATCACCGGATTGAAGATGACATTGCGATATAAGAATATAAGAATATATGATAGCTTAAACGATAGAGTTATATGGAAGAACAAAATACAAATTCAGATGTTGAAAACAATAAGGGCGAAGAAGTAACCGATAAAACAAGTGTTATACAAAGTGACACTTTTAAGGTTCGTATTGCGCAGGCGGGAGAAGCTCCGCCATGTCTAGTGCTGTTGGTAGGCCCTGTAAATGAGGTTGGTAGGCAATGGGCAATTGAGACTGCCGATTGTGTGATAGGTCGCGCGCCAACATCTTATATTCATGTGGCTGAAAGAAGCCTTAGTAAATCTCATGCTAAGCTCGTGATTTCTAGTGGTGAGGTTTCAATCATGGACTTAGAATCTACAAATCGAACTGCTATTAACAATATTTTAATATCACCACTTAAGCCTTATAAGTTGAAAAACAATGATCAAATTAAGGCGGGTAACATTATTTTTAAGTTTCTTGAGCGCGGTAATATAGAAACAGTTTCTGTTGCCCAAACATTTAATAAGGCAATTATCGATTCATTAACAGGCATATATAATAGAGGTGCCTTAAATGCCCAGGGCATAGACGTATTTAATAAATCTCGAGTGCTCGGTACACCACTTAGTGTAATTGTTTTTGATATAGATCATTTTAAACAAGTTAATGATACTTATGGGCACCCAACAGGGGATTATGTTCTCAAAGATTTGACGCGTGTTGTGCGCGAAAGTCTTATTCGCGGAAATGACTATTTTGCTAGATATGGTGGTGAAGAGTTTTGCTTGCTACTATTAGGAAGCCCTATTCGACAGGTCGAAGACATTGGTGAGCGTATTAGGCGAACCATTCAAGAGCACCGATTTAATTTTGAAGGCAAAAATTTACCGCTAACTATTTCTGTGGGTATATCTACAATTCAAGAACAAGATAAAAGCTGGAGTGATATTTTTAATCGCGCCGATAAGGCACTTTATGCAGCAAAAACTGGCGGGCGCAATCGCGTTTCGTTAATGCTTAAATAGCTAGTGGTTTCTTTTTGGCACTTGGCCAAAGTCCCGGTGCTTTTTTTTATATTTATTAATTTACCAAAGTAACAATAACTAAACATTTATCTGAGCAAAACATGTTTAGCTCTTGGCCCCATCTTTGCTCACGTAATAGGCAGGGCTAGCGCCACCGAGCGTTTCTGAGTAAAGCAAAAAAATTATTAACCGATTTAGACCAAAGACGAGTCTTATGGGAGGTTTTGCGGCTATGGAAGCAGATAATGTGATAGTCGAAAGAGTGAAAAAAGGCGACGTAAAGGCATTTTCAGAACTAGTTCTAAGGCATCAAAAGTGTTTGCTGCGACTAGCTTACAGAGTCGTGGGTGATTTAGAGCTGGCTCAAGACA
>MEPT01000007.1:0-9264 GCA_001769925.1 Bdellovibrionales bacterium RBG_16_40_8 | reverse complement strand
TTGAAGGCCGATCGGCTTTTAAAAGTTGGATTTACCAGATAACACTTAACACCGCTAAAAACAAACTTCGCGGTAAAAACTTCGATACAGTTGATATTGAAAAAACCTCTGTGGCTTGCGAGATTAATATTGAAAACGAAATGGTAAACGGGGATTTAAAAATCATAATTAGAAATGAAGTTAATAAGTTGCCACTTAAGCAAAGAACAGCTTTAAGCTTGCGGATTTTTGAAGACTTAAGTTTTTCTGAAATTGCAGAGATTATGAGTTGCCCCTATGACACGGCAAAGGCTAATTATCGTCATGCGCTAATAAAACTTCGCCATACCCTTGGTGAACAAGCTGAGTATTTGGAGGCCGAGGCATGAAAAAGCCAGAAGATTTGCAAAGCTTGCGATGCTTGATAAAGAAGTTTGATCTAGCAAGCGATATTGAAGGCATAATTTCGCAATCAGATTTTCTAGAAAATATGCATAACAAGATAATGAGTAAAGTTATTAGTTCATCTAAACCTAGCGAGTTGAAGATAGATAGGTCGTTATCGCCTGTCGCGGGTCAGTGTTTTTCTCTAAGGTTTTACAAAAGGTAATAAATTTCTCTATGTCTTGGTTGAAGTGATCGTATAATTTCTGAAAATCTCCTAGGTCAAACATATAAGTTTTATAATAGAGTAAAACTGCATTATTTAATTTAGTTTTTGAGAAGTTTTTGTATACGTCTGTAAGTAACTGTGGGCGCACATTTTTGTCAAATTTATCTAGTATCTCTTGAAAACGTGCTTCTCGATCGGCATCAGTCAAGCCATGACTTGTTTTGTACCACTGTTTGAGTTTGTTTATTTCGACACTAATAAATTCAGAAAATAATTTTTCGTCATAATTTTCGTTAACAATATGCCCTAGAGATTTTGATTTATCTCCTTCAGATTCTTTATAGTATATTTCTGTGCCAATATTGCCAATGAATGTCGCGAGTTGCTCGTTAAAGTCAGCCTGGCTTTTGTAGTATAAGGTTGCGTGAGTAGATTCATGAATAATTAAATTGACTAAGTAATGATCTTCTTTAGAGAGCATGGTTGATAGCAGCGGATCATTAAACCAGCCAAGCGTACTGTAGGCAGTTACGCCACGGACCATAACGTCATAGTTGTTGGTGTCGAACCCTTTAGCTTCTTGCTCAGCCGAGTCTTTGTCAAAAAAACCTTTGTAGGGTAGTTTGCCGACTAGCGGATACCAATATAGATTTGGTTCAAGCTCCCATTTTTTTGCGACTGTTACGATGTAGGTAACAAATGGTCTTTTTAAATCAACAAATGTTTTATAATTTTCAGTCATTTTAAGGTGAAGGCGAGTAGCTGCAAACGAGCGAATTTTTAAGGCTAATTTAAGTTTATGACGATACTCTTGTGGTAAATCATTTTGTTGCAATATGTTTTCTATTGGTTCGCGATCACTTAATATTTTTATTTGCTCGTACCCTGAGCGCACAAGATAGGTAAATAGACAGCCCGTAAGTAAAGCGCATAAAGTTATAGATGAAATAAATCTTAAAAGTACCACGAGGCGCCAGACCTGATTTCATCATCCCAGGTAGTATCAGAGCTTGATCCGCTTTTGCGGCGATTGTAACTGAACTTTAAATTAAAGGCTTGCGTAAGGTTAATTTTTATTCCTGCGCCGTAACTTGGGACCACATCATCAATTGGTTGACCGAAGTTGCTTATTGCCCCGGTGTAATCTTCTTTGTAAATTTTCTTTTTTATTTTAGCAACGCCGCCACTTACGTATGGCTGAAATAAAGAAGTTTTAGCAGCTAGTGTTACAATCAAATCTGCACCAATTGCCTCGAGATCTACATAATATATAGTGGGCCCTAGGTCGCCTGAGGCTTTTAAACTTTGAGTGCCACGCCCCCTAGTGTAACTAAATTCAAGCGCTGACATTTCAATAAAATACCATGCGAATGAGCCAGTTTGTGATTCACTCTTTGAATAGTTGTCTTCATCAATTGCGGCTGTGCGCATGCCATAACTGGCACTGAGTTCCATCACTCCAGCAATTGCCCTAGAAAAACTAAACAATAAAACAAGCGCAATAATCCATCTAGACATTTATTTATTCTAGCAAAGAGTTATTGATTAGATCCACTGGCTATATAGCGAGATCTTAAGAATACATAAAATGCGTAGCGTAGGTGTATATGCCCATCTGATTCAACCATTTCGCTTGGGGGGTTGTTTAAAGGCGCCGCTTGCTGAAAAGCTTTGGTGGCGCTAAGATCAAGGTCTGTATTCTGTGCTTGTTGATGAACAAGAGCTCTGACAAAGCGCCCTGCGGGATCAAGAATAACCTCAATTTCAGATATTTGTGTTTTAAGCGCGAGGCGGTTAATTTCTGCTTGTGAGGTACTAAGAATAAATACCCTAACATTTTCAATCCAGCGATTGCGTATTTGCTCATTGATTCGTGCGTAGAAGGTGTAGTGAATAAATTGATCTGTATTCAAGGCAGTGAATCCGCCAGACCTAATTTCGGGGATATAATCAGATATGCTAGAGTCACCTAAGCGGGTGTCTTTAGCTACTTTGTCTGGCATTGGTCTATCAATAGATGGGCCTGCTATATCGGTTATTGGTTTTTTTAGTTCATTAGATAGCTTTTCACGAAAAGATTGTGATTTATTTTGTGGCGGGCCATTTTTATTTGCGAGAATTTCATTTTTTACTCTTTGAGTTAGTCGAGATAATCTCTCAGCTTTGTCTTTTAAATTTTGCAAAGATTTTTCTAATTGTTTTTCGCTGGGGTCCATAACAATCTGGCGGGCCACGCTATTATTAGTATTTTTATATAAAACCTCAATTTCTTGCGTGTGAGGAGCTGGGCTTTCGTTTGGCATTAATAATGCCATTAAATAAAGGCATAAATGAACCAGCAGACTAATTATAAGTGGTTGATATGATTTCATTTTTTACTATTCCGCCATAATTCACAAATCGGACTCTACCACTAATAATGGCTAAAGTTGAGACATTTTATGCCGATAAAGATCACAGGGGAGGGCTGGGGATATGTTTAAAAACAATGTGATCGATCTGAGCCGTCATCGAAAACGAAAAAATAAAATGTCAAAAAATATAAATACTTCTAAGAAAGCAGCGCCAGTTGTTGACATGACAGAACGTCGCGAAGCCATCATAAATGATGAGAGGCGCAAGGTGCGTCGTACTATTCTCACGGGTTTTATTGGGGCATTTGTTGTTGTGCCAGCGCGCCCAGGAGCAAAAGGTGGTCTGCTAAAGGTAGAAGTTTATGACATTTCTGCAGACGGTATAGCATTTGATATGTCAGCAAAATATGGTCATTATAAAAAGGGCGACGAAATTGCTATGAGAGTATATCTAAGCCACGATGTTTATTTTCCGTTCGTAGCTCAAGTGCAAAACCAGCGAGCTTTAGCTGGTGAGGCCGCGCACCGTCATGGCGCAAATTTTCTTCGAGGCACAGTTAATGATGAGGCGTTATTTCATTTCGTTAAATTTATTGAAACGGTAAGCGCTAGCCTAGAAAAAGATAGGGGCGACGTTATGGTTTCAGGATTAAAAAAATAACTATACTTATGACCGGAACTCATGTCGAATAGTGCAATGACTACTAAGAAAAATGAAGACAAAGGTAGAAAGATCGTCGTTGACACAAACGTTATTTTATTTGACGCGCTAGCTGTCAATAAATTCCAAAACGCTGATATTTATATCCCGTTTGTGGTGATTGAAGAGATCGATCGCTTTAAACGTGACTTAGGTGAGAACGGTCGTAATGCCCGTCAGTTTAGTAGGTATATGGATCTTTTACGAGCACAAGGTTCTCTTGCCGAAGGCGTCTACATCGAAAAAATTAATTCTCGCGTTTATGTAACAACAGACACGGGTAGCGACAACGGACTACCAAAAGATTTTGACCAAATTAAAGCTGACAACCGTATTTTGGGTAAGGCAATGCTTCTGCAGCGGCAATTTCCGAGTGCGTCGGTTGAGCTGGTTACGAAAGACATTAACCTTCGTATAAAAGCTGATGTGTTTGGGATTATTGCTGTTGATTATCGACCAGATAGTTCTGACGTCGAAGAGCTTTATGAAGGCATGTTTGAACTTGATGTTAATCCTGAAATGATAGACACGTTCTACAAAGAAAAATCGTTACAACTGCCCGAAGAAATATATACGCCAATAGCTAATCAATACTTAATTATGCGTGATAGCTCTAATGCTAATCACAGCGCAATTGGTCGTTTTGATGTAAAACTAAACCGCGTGGTACCGCTTATTACTCCAGCTGAAAGTATTTGGGGTATTCACCCGCGTAACGTAGAGCAAAGCTTCGCCTTAGATTGTTTATTAAACGATGAAATTTTATTTGTTTCGTTAGTTGGTAAGGCGGGCACCGGTAAAACGCTTTTAGCGCTAGCGGCAGGGCTTTACAAGACTCTCGATGAAGGTACTTTTCACCGGCTTTTAGTTAGTAGACCAATTTTTCCGATGGGTAGAGATATAGGGTACTTGCCAGGCGATGTTGAGCAAAAGCTAAATCCCTGGATGCAACCCATATTTGACAATATTGAATTTTTAATGGGTTCAGATAAAAAAGCTTCTGGGCGCGCCCGCGAATTAATTAATCAAGGCATGGTGAATATTGAGCCGTTAACATATATTCGTGGTCGCTCGATACCAAATCAATATCTCATTGTTGACGAAGCACAGAACCTTACGCCACACGAAATTAAAACGATAGTCACGCGCGCGGGTCAGGGTACAAAAGTTGTTCTTACTGGTGATTGTTATCAAATTGATAATCCTTATGTAGATTCTGCGAACTCAGGGCTTACGTACTCAGTAGAGCGTTTTAAAAATCAACCGATTTCAGCTCACATGACACTGACTAAAGGCGAGCGTTCAGCACTAGCAGAGCTTGCGGCAAATATCTTATAAACATTTTTATTTGCCTCTACATGTTAGTTAGCTCAATAGTTTCATAATTATGAAATGTCGCGATATGGCAATCTTAAGATTTTCAAATCAAATGCCGACTGAATTGCTATGAATAGAAAAGTTAGTATTCGTGTAAAGATGGTAGCCTCTTTTATGGGCGTGGCGCTACTGTTGCCGATCATTAGTCTTTTTAATTGGAGCAACAATCGAAAGGTCACACGTCATTACGAACATGTAAATCAACTAAACTTGTTGTCAACTGAGGTTTTGCAAGTCTTTAGGCAAAGTGGCGTAGACCTTATGAATCGAGCTCTTTATTTAGGCAGCGCTGGTGTAACAGCCGAAGAAAAAAAAGATCTTCTTGGGCAAATTAGCGATATAAAAGATCAGTATGAAATGGTAGACAGCATTTTTGCGACCAACGCTAGTTCAGATGATGAGCGGCGTCAGCAAAAAGACATGTCAGCCCGTTGGAAAGAAATGACTTCTACAGTACAGCGTTTAGCAGAAATGATTGATAAGCCGTCAACCAAGCCTGAAGAATTGCATAAATTGTTGTTCACAGATCTCAAAGGCACAGCTGAAGCCTATGCGAAAGTTTATACAGAGGCCGCAGATTTAGCCAGAAAACATTCTAATGATTTGGTTCAGCAGGCAGAGAAAACTGCAAAAATGGGCAATTACATAACAATAGGTTTGATCGCCGTAGGTTTTATTTTTGCAACTGGCATGGGCTTGATCTTTTCGATTGCCTTTACACGTAGGTTAAACGTGATTGTAGCGCGTCTTGCCGATTATGCTAGAGAATGTCGCGATATTTCAGATAAGATTTTGGGTGCAAATAGCGAGTTATCGACGGCTTCATCATCGCAGTCAGCATCTTTATGCGAAACGACATCTGCCATCGAAGAAATAAGTAGCATGGTTAATCGCAATTCAGACGATGCGAAAAATTCTAGCGATGCATCGTCAAAAAGCTTAGCGAAGGCAAACGAGGGGTACGGCGCAGTTGAACAGATGATTAATGCTTTTGGCAAGGTTAATAGTAGCAGCCTTGAATTTATAGAAGAGGCGAAAAAGGTCAGGAGCGAGTTTAATAATGTGGTAAATATCATAACTGAGATATCAAGCAAAACTGCAGTGATAAATGATATCGTTTTTCAAACAAAACTTTTGTCTTTTAACGCGTCAGTTGAAGCGGCACGTGCCGGCGAGCATGGTAAGGGCTTTGCTGTCGTAGCAGGCGAAATCGGCACTTTAGCAAAGAGAAGTGGTGGCGCTGCTAACGAGATCAGTTCGTTACTTAATAGCAGTATTGAAAAAGTAAAATCGTTGGTGCAAGAATCTGAGCAGCGAGTAAACTTTGTAGCAGCAGTTAATCAAAAAGAAATCGATAATAGCAGCAATATTCTAAAACGTTGTGCTAACTTGTTAAAAGAGATCGTGAACCTTTCACAAACCGCCAATTCTTTAGCCAATAGTATTGCTAACGCCTCACAAGAGCAGTCGCGAGGGGTGACTGAAGTTTCTATAGCGATAATGCAAGTAAGTGATAAGACGCAAATCAATCATCGAATGTCAGAAGAAGGCATGGCGGTGTCGCAACAGCTATCGCAAATAGTTAAGAATTTAAGTGCTGTTATGACTGATCTGCAAGAGACTATTCATGGTAACAATGACACTACTGAAGAATCAATGAGCGACAGTTATAGTGATGAAGACAAATCTTCTGAGGATTCTGTAAACCTAAATGCGGCTTAAGCTAGTGACATTGCTCTTTAAAAGATTCTAGCGATAAATGCTGGGGATTGGACAGTGAAATCATAATTGCATTTAGTATAACTAAATGCAATTATGATTAAATGATAGAAAGACCTTACTGGATCAATAAAATTGAACGCGCCTGGAGCCAAAAAAACATCGTCTGGTTGAATGGCGTAAGGCGAGTTGGTAAAACTTCACTTTGTCAATCCCTCGAAAATGTCGAATATTTTGATTGTGAGTTGCCTAGCGTAAGACATCGCCTGGAGGATCCTGAATATTTTTTGTCATTAATGACTAGCCGGCGAATTATTCTCGATGAAATTCAACGCTTACAGAATCCCTCTGAACTTTTAAAAATTGCTGCTGATCACTATAAAAACGTTTCGATTATCGCGACTGGATCCTCAACATTGGGGGCCTCAAAAAAGTTCAAAGATACGTTGACTGGCAGAAAAGTTAACATTCATTTGACACCAGTATTGAAGCGAACAGTTTTTCCGGCCCCGCCGATGTCAGCCGAACGACTGTTAAAAACTACTTAAATGTGTTGGAGGCGACAAATTTAGCTTACGTACTTAAACCTTTTTATACCAATAAAAATAAGGAAATTATTTCTAGTCCTAAAGTTTATGGATTTGATACCGGATTTGTTTGTTACTTCAAAGGTTGGGACAATTTACGCAGCGAAGACTACGGCTATCTCTGGGAGCATCTTGTGCTCAACGAACTTATAGCCCGCGATTTTAGGCCACAATATTGGCGAGACAAACAAAAGCATGAAATTGATTTTATTTTTAATAGAAAAAACGAAATTGTCACTATCGAATGTAAATGGAAGGACACAGGCTTCAAACCAAACAGCCTTGAAATTTTCAGATCCAAATATAAAAAAGGTAGAAATATTGTTGTATCTGCGAATATTACAAAAGCCTATAAGAGAAAAATTGGAGATCTGGAAATTCATTTTTCTCCCCTGGATGACCTAGCGGATTTAATCTCTTAAAAGACCCAGCGATTCAGTATTAAAATTTCAACCAAGCCTAGAGCGTCGAGCCTTGGTCCACATGAGCCTTGCCCGCCACCTTGACAGTGGCGGACAAATGGCGGACAATATGTCATGGATTCAAGATACCCCCACCTCAGCCGTCTGAAGATTCCCCACGAGGTTGTTCATACGGACAACCTGGTAAAATCGCTCATGCGTATCGCTGAAACCAAGCCCTTTTTGGATGAGTACCTGGGAACCCCGCAAGAAGTAAAACTCCTGCGAAAAGCCAAGGTGCGGGCCATCACCTATTCCAATCAGATTGAAGGCAACAATCTCGGTGAGAGTGAAGTCACAGCCCTCCTTCAGGGTAAGCGCGTAGCAGGCTCTAAGAAGGACGTTAAGGAAATACAGAACTATCACGAAGCCCTCGATTACGTGGAACGCCTGATCGAAGATTCTAGGCCCCTTAGAGTTGCTGATATGTGCGACCTACAAAAGCTAGTGACTCAAGGGTTGATCGAAAAAAGACAGTGCGGTAGCGTTCGCACGATACCCGTGTCTATCGTTAATGCCGTCACCGGCGAGAAAATTGACGAGTGCCCGCAGCCACATGAACTTAAAGACCTGCTCGATGATCTCTGGCGCTGGCTTGATGACACCAAAGACATGAGCTCTTTTGCCAGAGCATTTGCTTTTCATTTTATCGCAGTGTCGATACATCCCTTTGCCGACGGCAATGGCCGCACGGTGCGGCTCATGCAGCATCTGCTACTCTTGTTGGGCGGTCAGCGCCTCGTGAGGTTCGTACCCAGTGAGACCGCCATCATGCGTGGCCGTGACCGCTACTACGCGGCCATTCGCCAAAGTCGTTCGCTGGTATCGTTGCACCCAATTTTAGAATTTCTGGCCGAATGCTTTGCCGTGTCCGCCGAAGAAGTTGTCGAAGAGGGCCGTAAGCTTTTGCGCGAAAGCGCCGGAAAAACTCCAGAGGCCAGACATCGCAAGATTTTAGCTCACGCCAAAAAGCAAGATGAGTTTTCCATCCAGGATGTGGTTGCGTGGATGCCCGATGTTCCGCGCCGCACACTGGAGCGAGACATCGCCACGCTGTTAAAGAAGCGCGCACTTAAAGCAAAAGGTGAATCTAAAGCCAGAATCTACCAGATCCGTAAATCTCTTCATCAACCCAACTTTGTTGGAATAGGGAACACCAAGACTTCGTGACTATGAGATTGATTGAGGCCCACATTTCTAAACAAATCCAATTACATTGTTATCGACGACAAGAAGGCTCATTTTATTTTAACAGATTCATCTGTGAGAAAGTTACGAAAACAGTCAGAATTAAACCTTCTCCCGGGCCGAGTGATTTCAATGCGGATGGATGCTTTGAGCCACACAGAGTTTGCTCAGCCGCTGGAGCACCATTTGTACTTTGGTAGCCAGCAGGCAATATCTAGACCAAAGCCCATAACGAAATGGTTCTCAATTCAAGAAAATCTCATTTTGGCTCTAAAGTAGTACGTTA
>MEPT01000006.1:7076-7218 GCA_001769925.1 Bdellovibrionales bacterium RBG_16_40_8 | reverse complement strand
CCGCCGAGTTCATAGGTGACTTTGATGTCCTCCATAAGCTCTAGATAGTTTGAAAGTTCAGCGCGAGACTTATGATCACTTACAGTTACATGTGCACCGTGTTTCGCAAGTAGATGCGCTAGCGCCACACCTGTTCGCGCTA
>MEPT01000006.1:0-7002 GCA_001769925.1 Bdellovibrionales bacterium RBG_16_40_8 | reverse complement strand
ATAATTATTTTATATTTAACGTAGTTTCAACGTGGCCAAACTTAGCACCGCTAGTAACAATGAAATAACCCAAAAGCGCACTATAATTTTTGTCTCATCAAGCCCCTTAAGTTCGAAATGGTGATGAATTGGTGCCATTCTAAATACACGCTTACCAGTAAATTTAAAAGATACCACTTGAGTAATTACCGAAAGGGCTTCAGCAACAAAAACTCCACCAAGAATAATCATCAAAAGCTCGTTGTTTGTCATTACCGACATTATACCGATAAAGCCACCAAGAGATAACGATCCCACGTCACCCATAAACACCTGCGCCGGATACGCATTATACCACAAAAAGCCAAGCCCAGCGGCTACCACGGCAGAACACAATGTAGTTAGCTCACCCACTCCAGCAACATGCGGGATTGTTAAATATGTCGCAATTTCTCTGTGACCTGTAACGTAAGCAAATACACCTAAAGTGCCGGCAACAATAATCACGGGCACGATAGCAAGACCGTCTAAACCATCAGTTAAATTCACAGCATTAGCAGTACCAACTACAACAAAACTGGCGAAAATCGGATACAACAATCCAAAATCAAGCGAAAATTGCTTAAAAAATGGGACATATACTTTCGTGGGCAAAACTCCGGCTCTAATCAAAAGCGTCATAGTAATTATAACAAGACAAAATTCTAAAATTAAACGAAGTTTACCCGGTAGGCCCTTGGTATTTTTTTTATTTATCTTCAACCAATCATCAGTATAACCAATCAGGCCAAAACCGATAGTTACTACCATGGTTGCTAAAACCAAATAATTTGTCATGTCTGTCCAGAGTAGCGCTGCCCCGAGAATCCCGATAAGCATAAGAGCACCCCCCATAGTGGGAGTACCTTGTTTTTTTAGATGCGTCTGTGGGCCATCGTTTCGTACATTTTGACGAAAATGTTTTTTAGTCAAATGCCTAATAAATCGTGGGCCTAAAAAATAACAAATAAAAAAAGCAGTAAAAAAAGAAATAAATGAACGAAATGTTATGTAACGAAAAACATTAAATGCAGAAATAAACTCTGATAGGCTTTGCAGCCACTGATACAACATTCGGTCAGGACCCTTTTCTTTGAAATAATTTTTAGTACGTCGTTGCGAATTGAGGATCCCAACAGTGCATAACTCGTTCGAGTTTCATGCCACGCGAACCTTTCATAACTACGACATCACGTTGATTTAGCATAGAGCGTAGCTTATTAGCAAGTGGTTCTTCATAACTTTCTGAAACTATTAGCGTTTTCGAAAAAGGTGTGCTCTTAACACCGGCCTCAAAAGATTTGTAACTTGGGCCAAAAAACCAGACGCCATCGAAATCTGCGTCACCTACTAGCTGACCCAGTTCGCAATGATACTTATTTGTATCAGCACCTAATTCTAGCATCTCTCCGAGAACAAGAAATTTTCGGCCACCATCATCGCTTGTGGGAATTTCATAGGTGTTTCTTATGGTAATGGCCATGCTATCTGGATTGGCGTTATACGCATCAAATATAACCGTTGGGCCATTTTCAATTTTTACCAATTGACCACGCCCCCACTGACTATGGCATTTTGAAAGCGTTGCCCAAATCAGCTCTGGCTCCATTTTCATCACTATAGCTACACATGAAGCGGCCATTAAATTTGCCACATTGTGACGCCCAAAAACGGGAACTTGTGTCTCACCTTTTACACCACCTATTTGCCCAACAACACGCAAGCCATCTAATGTTAGGTGCGTAGCTCGCAAGCTCACCTCGCTGCCGGCACTAAACGAAGAGTAAACATAGGTTTTTTCTGTACCCTTAAGTTTCACTACGCGTTCAAACATATTTAAAGTAAATTCGTTGTCGTAATTAAATATTTTAATCGCCTCTGGGTTGGCCAAATAAATTTCTTCTTTGGCTTCGGCAACAGCCTCTATAGATCCGTTAAAATTACCAATATGAGACCGACCTACAGTTGTACATAAAACTACATCTGGCTTAGCTATTTTCGAAAGAGCAGTAATCTCACCAGGGTGATTCATGCCAATTTCAACAACTGCAACTCCATGAAAACGCGATATCCCTAAAATTGTAAGGGGCACACCCCAGTGGTTGTTATAACTACCTCGACTATAGTGAACTTTAAATTGTGATCTTAAAATTGTTGCAGCAAATTCTTTGGTTGTAGTTTTACCATTAGACCCAGTAATGGCAAATACCTTGGCAGTAATTTTCTGTCGCCAGTATTTTGCTAAATCTTGCAGGGCCGTCAGCGTATCTTTCACTAATATTACTGTAATCTGAGATATTAGTTCAGCACTAACCGCTGAGTCTTTATCAACAATTAAACACTTAGCCCCATTTGCCACTGCCTGAGATAAAAATTCGTGAGCGTCAAACTTATCTCCGCGTAAGGCGATAAAAATTTGATTTTCTAGTTGTACTCGCGAGTCGGAACCAACCCCAATAAAGCTTTTAGCAATTACAGATAGCGATTTGCCGCCAGTAGCCTCAATTATTTGATTCACATTAAATTCACAAGCCATTTAAAATCTTACCTGCAATTTGTACGTCATTAAAAGCATATTTTTTTTCACCAACAATCTGATACTCTTCGTGACCCTTGCCCGCTATAAGCACCACATCTATTGGCCCAGCCTCTTCTATAGCCTTACGAATGGCCTCTTTTCTATCTACTTCAACAAAAATTTTCACTTTCATCAAATCTTTATCTACACCGGATAAAATATCTTGAATTATAGTCATAGGATCTTCTGTGCGTGGGTTGTCAGAAGTAATAAAAACTATATCAGAGTGCGCCATGGCCACCTTTGCCATCAAGGGGCGCTTACCCTTATCGCGATCACCACCACAACCAAAAACTGTTATTATACGATTTTTTGTTTTTTTCACGCGCCTAATTTCATTCAAAATTGTTAGCACCGCCCGCAAGGCATCATCAGAATGCGCATAATCAACAAATACATTAAGGTCTTTTTTGTTTGGCACCCTCTCTAAACGACCAGGTACTCCGGTAAAACTCTCAATACCTTCTATACATTTTTCGAGTGAGGCCCCTGCAGAGCACCCTACAGCTATTGCTGCTACAGAATTGTAAACATTATGTCGCCCCGGTAATTTAATACTCACGTCACTTTGACCGCTTGGTGTTTGCAAATGAAACCGTGTGCCCGAGAAATTTGATTCTATAACTTGAAATTGAAAATCAGATTTTACCTCACCGTAGGTTATACGACGAGCATGCGAAGAAACCTCAATTTTTTGACCCCATTCATCGCTAACATTGATAATGGCACTTACTCTTTCATTTCGCGACTCACTAACCAATTCAGTAAAAAGTTTTTGCTTTGCCGTAAAATAATTTTGCATTGTTTTATGATAGTCTAGATGATCACGAGTTAGATTCGTGAATACAACACAGTTAAAAGGTATGCCATTTACCCTATCCTGATCTATAGCGTGACTTGAAACCTCAAAAACCACGGCCTTTGCTCCTAAGGCCAAAAAATCTCGTAACCTTTTTTGTAATGTTATGGCATCAGGAGTAGTAAGCTCACTCTCCCAAACTTTATTTCCTATATGATGATTAATGGTGCCCATTACGCCAGTGGGCATACCAAAGTTATTGAGAATGGACTCAATCATATACGCAGTACTTGTTTTACCATTAGTGCCCGTCACACCGACACAATAAAGATTTTGTGCTGGATTACCGTAGTACCTACCCGCAAGTCGCAACATCGCTTCTTTTGTGTTAGGTACGACAAGAATCCCACCATTGAATGTGGCTGGAATTTTTGCCGTATTTTCTACTACAACCCCTGTTATATTTTTAGTGCAAACCTCACCTAGATAATCATGACTGTCATGGGTTAACCCACGTAGTGCAAAGTACACATCCCCAGACTGCACCTTTCGCGAATCAAATGATAAGCCAGTCACTTCACGCATAGGCTCAGTACCCATTTTAAAATTTTTGTATACACTAAAAAGCTGTGCCAACTTCATATTATATTTTCATCAGACGAAGTAGTGTGTTGTAAAATAAACGGCACTGACTCAGCCACCGAACTAAAACTACCTTCTGGCGAAGCATGTTGCTGTAAATTATCGTCTTTGTGAATTGACGTCGTGAGCAGTATAGACCTGGTACCGGCGCGATGACCAGCTTCTACATCAATCATTCGATCACCAATCATCCAGCTTTGCCCTAAGTCAATATTGAATTCTTCTGTGGCCTGCAACAACATGCCCGGATTTGGTTTTCTATAAAAATGATTGCTGTCTGTTAAATATGGAGCGTAGTAAAAACTAAGTATATCTATACCGTGCTCAGCAAAAGCAAAACGAATTCTATTATGAATTTCTACGAGATTATTAACTGATACAAGCCCTCGCGGAACACCTGATTGATTAGTTACAACAAAAAAAACATAACCGGCATCTCGCAAATCGCGAAGCGCTTGAAAAACTCCTGGCAAGTATTCAATTTCATCTGGATTGTTTAAATAAATTTTGTCGACGATGAGCGTACCGTCGCGATCAAAAAATATGGCTTTTTTTGTACTCATAATGCACCAGGCTTGTTACGACCGAATGGGTGATTTTCTTCCATAGTGCGGGCAAGGCTGTCGATACTCAAGTGTAAATATTTTTGTGTAGCGGTTAAAGATTCGTGACCAAGTAGTTCTTGAAGTATTCTTAGATCAGTACCACTTGATAGCATGTGAGTAGCAAAACTATGACGAAGCGCATGGGGGTGTAGCGGTTTCATCAGACCAGCCTGCGCGCCAGAGCGTCTTACTATTTCATATGCCACGCGAGTATTTATTGGCTCAGTATCTTTCTGGCTTGAAAAAACATATTTGCTGTTACGTGAAAGTCGCTTCAACGCTTCGACCAGTAAGCGAACTAAGGCAACCTTGCGTTCTTTGCCGCCCTTACCCTTTACGACAATCGTGCGCGTCGAAAGGTCAAGCTCACTCCATTTCAAATTGCAGGCTTCGCTTACTCTGAGACCACCGCCATAAAGTAATAGTATGAGTGCTAAATCGCGATCACGATCTTTTGATTTAGAGTTTGTTAGAAATTGCACCAAAGATAGTGCTTCATCCATAGAAAGAAAATGCGGCATCTTCTGCGGTACTTTCTGACATATGATTTGCGCTCCAAGATCTGCTCTCAGCAGCTCTTCATTATAAAGCCACCTAAAAAAGCTCTTCAAACATGCGCTCTTGCGATTTCTAGATGCTGGGGCGAGACTGGCCCAGCGTTTTTGCGCTAAACGCACTAACCCTATTAGCTTTTGTGAAGAAAGATTAATATTGTGTTTACTTATCTTCGGCGGCATCAAATGGCCGTTTTTTGTACTTAAAAGCCATTTTTCGTTATTAAAAATAATAGTCCCTACCCCTAAAGGGGCGAGAAATTGATTCAAATCACTGGCATAAGATTTGGATGTACATCTACTAGATGTTTTAGCGAATTCTTGAAAATTCAGATAGTTAGCTGCAAGGTTTGCCAAAATTTGTTCGTGCTTAGATGACATTAAATGCACCTCACCCGGTATTGTAAACTATATAAGGTGCCATCAAAAGCATGAATAAATGAAAAAGAACTTGCAGGAATTTCATAAATTTGTTATACGGTGTGTCATAATGTAACGCGACTTGTTAGTCGGGAGGTAGGACGTATGTCAGAATTTGAAAAATCAAGCTTTTTACCAATTTCTCGCGAAAATCAGACTCTTGTTCCGCAGACCAAAGAATTGGTAAATAATCACATTATCTATAAGTCTGAGATTATGCGTCAATTGATGCGCATGGTAGAAAGAGTAGCACCTTCTCATGCTACCGTTTTGATTCTTGGTGAGTCTGGCACTGGCAAAGAACTTATCGCCCAACAAATTCATAAAAACTCAAGTCGCCGAGGTAAACCCTTTGTCGCAATCAACTGCGGAGCTCTTCGCGAAACACTTCTTGAGTCAGAACTATTTGGCCACGAACGCGGAGCCTTCACTGGCGCCTATGCGCGAAAGATCGGTCTTGCCGAGGTTGCTGACGGCGGGTCTTTATTTTTAGATGAAATCGGTGAACTTAGCCCCGGTATTCAATCAAAACTTTTACGCTTCTTGCAAGAGGGTGAAATTTATCGTGTCGGCGGCAAAGATCCAATAAAAGTAGACATACGACTTATTTCAGCCACCAACCGCGAGCTTGAAAAAGATGTGCTACGTGGCAGTTTTAGAGAAGATCTTTTTTACCGCATTAACACTATTATGGTGCAAGCCCCACCTCTTCGTCGTCGCAAAGAAGATATCGCACTTCTTGTGGAGTACTTCTTATCAAAAGGCAACAACGGCCTTCTTGGTCGCGGCCGACAAATGTCAGAAGATGCCATGAAGGTAATGATGAAATACGATTGGCCAGGTAATATTCGTGAACTACAAAACACTTGCGAGCGTCTACAAATTTTATCAGAGGGACATTTAATTATGCCCAATGATTTGCCAGAGCAAATTCGTAACCCTGAGTTCAAAGCCGCTGGTGAAGAATACGACCCAAATCTCACTATTCATGAACTTGAGCGCCGCTATATTTTAAAAGCACTTAACTATTTCGATGGCAACAAAACTCAAGCGGCAAACGCACTAGGTTTTACTATCAAAACGCTTTACAACAAACTTCACGAATACGGCGAATTTGATAAATACGCCATTCACCAAAAGGGCTGAGGGTACGCCGTAACCTTACCCCCAGTTTAATTTGAGCTAACAGTTAAATTTAATTTCTGTTAGCTCAAAAAAATTGGCTTACTAAAGTTATCTCAGAAAAAAAATCAATCATGATTGATTCAAGCAAGAGATTTTGCTTCCGCTGTTGCTTTAGCAGAAGCAACGGGTACAAGCCGCCCTGAAAATAGTTCTGCGGTAGATTAAAGCGTTCTTGCTTATTTGTAAGCGCCACAATGAGGC
>MEPT01000005.1:12533-17628 GCA_001769925.1 Bdellovibrionales bacterium RBG_16_40_8 | reverse complement strand
TGCCCCAGACAAAGAGTATACTTCACAAACGCTGCCCACACTACAGCCCGGTACATAGCCGCGAACAATAAGTCCAGACACACCAATAACTTTGCCGATCTCTTTTACAAAGGCTGAGTCTTTTATTGCTTGTGAATATTTATCGAGATTCAAAAGGCTCTGCATAAAAGTTTAATCCCTCTAGGCAATAGGTATTTTAGGCTCAAGCGCGGCCCAAGCTTTTTGAACTCGTTGTTCTATAGTAGCATCGATTTCGCCATAATTTGTCACAATTATACACCCGCCTTTAGTCACTTCGTCGTTAGGCTGAATTCTCACATGCTCAAATTTTTCAATCTCTTTAACTTTTTTATTTCTTAAATCTTCTATGAATCGAAAGTCTTCTGGATTTAACTTAACATTAATACTCTCGGCCGTTTGCACTTCAACAATCAATTCGCTCAAAAGCCCAACAATATGTTTTTCGTTTAGCGAAATATCTCTTAAGGCTAATTTGCTTGCTATTTGAAAAATCAATTTAATCAAAGATGATTCATTCTCTTTTAATAAAGTAGCCTTCGTTGTTTCGACGGCTAAGAGTAATTTATCAAAACCTTCAAGCTTATGTAAAAATTCTGTATTTTTATCCGCATATGCCTTTTCTGTTCCCTCTGATAAACCTAGTTCATAAGCCTGCTTATAGGCCTGTTCTTCAATTTCTTTAAGCCTCTCAAGTACCGTGCCCTCAACCTGAGCTTCAATATTTTTTTTACGCAGATCTGCGACTCCTGATTGCTCTGCAATAATATCTGCTATTTGAAAATCTGAGCTTTTTTGACCTTGCAGGCTTACGAACTCACTTGAAGCAACGCTCGGGCCCAATAGTAAAGACTTAGGATTATATTTAAATGCTAGCCTATCGGCAGATGTTTTTTTTAAAATCGTACTCATGTTATGCCTCGATTATACTTCAAAATTTTATACAAGAGAGTCTTCACTGCCGCCCCTTGCAATAAGTATTTTACCTTCTGCTTCAAGTCTTCGTGCCACGTTAACAATTTCTACCTGTGCCCCCTCAACATCTGATAACCTCGCCGGGCCCATGCTCGACAAATCCTCTTTTAAAAGATTAGCCGCACGTTGAGAAATATTTTTAAATATTTTTGTTTTTATTTCTTCGTCTGCTGTTTTTAGTGCAAGCAGTAGCTTATCATTAGTAATTTCTTTAAGTAGGGTTTGAATACCTTTGTCATCAATTTTAATAATATCTTCGAAAACAAACATAAGTTTACGAATTTCTTCGGCCAAAATCGGATCTTTTTCTTCGATTCTAGACATTATAGATGTTTCTGTATTTTTATCCATTACGTTTAACATTTCTGCTACTGGCTGTACTCCCCCTAATGAAGCTTGTTCAACCGTACCTAGATTGGCGAGCTCTTGTTTTAAAACTCGATCAACTTCAGCAATAAGCTCTGGCGCAACATGATCTAGGCTAGATAGCCTTAAAACTACCTCGGCTTGCAATGCTTCTGGTAGACGCTTAAGCACTTCACCCTTTTTTTCTGGCTCAAGATGCGCCAAAATTACAGCTATCGTCTGAGGATGCTCATTGATTAAAAAATTTGACAGTGACTTCGAGTCAACAATTTCTAAACTTTCAAGAGTTCTCTGCGCCGGTCCTGCAGACGCCATATGGCCCAAAATACCTCTTGCTCGCTCTTCACCAACGGCGTCTATAACAGTTTCTTTTTGTGTCGGCTTTTCTGAAAAAATATACTCTTCAGATTCACTAATCATTTCATAGAATTCTTCTAAAACTTTTTTGGTTATATCAACCTGTACAATTCTAAATTTCTGCATTGTACCAAGTAATTTTCTAATATCACCGTCATCAACGTGCTTAAATAACATTTTTGCCGCATTCGGCCCTAGGTAATTTAGCAATATTGCTGCTTTTTCAAACCCTCTTAATTTCTCAAAAGAGATATTTTCTAATTTTAAAATACGAGGCATTTAATTGTCCCTCCTAGAAACCCACATGTTGAATGCTGCCGCTGATTTTTCAATATCCTGCTCTATTACGTTCATTATACGTTCTTTAAGAAGCTCGCTCTCTGCTTTGTTAGGATCAATCGACTCTTCAAGAACTGGTAAAGCGCCGCTCATACCAGGTAGCGTGTTATCTGCTGATTGAAGTTCTTCAAGCTCTTCAATGGTTCTCGGTAGCATGTCTTCAACTGTATCTTGAAATGAATCTGTAACCCACCGCATGAATGGTCTGACAACAATAAAGAAAAATAGCGCAAGAACACCACCCAACATAGTCCATTTATAAATAGCAAATTTAATTTTTCTTCGTTCAAGATTTTCTAAAATTTGATCAGCCTCTACAAAATCTTCTTTTTCAAATTTAATATTCTCAACCTTAATTGAGTCTTGGCGTTTTGCATCGAAACCGATGGCGTTTTTAACAATCTCTTCGTATTTGGCTAGCTCTTCAGGCGTTCTTTGAACCCATTTTTCTGTTATGTTACCATCTTTATCTTTAATTTTTTCGTAAGTACCATCAACTAATACTGCCACACTCATACGTAAAATATCACCTGCAGCCTCTTGTACTTTTCTTACTGTTTTCGGCACAGAAAAATTTGTGGTTTTCATTTCTTTACGAACATTCTGCTGAAAGCCAACTTGACCCTGATCATTGGCCCCAGGCAAATTTGCGCGCGCGCCCGGCACTCCTGTAGGATTCGTACGCGAACCGTCTAGCATTTCTTCTTCAGTTACTTGAGAACGTATTGCTGTTGAATCAGGGTCGACAATTTCTTCAACTGAATTTACTGATTTTTGATTCAAAGTTGAGCTTACTCGTGCAATAACTTTATCGGCGCCAACAACGCGTGCAAGAATAGATTCAATACGTTCTTCTGCCTCTCGCTCGTGCTGTTTTTTAATATCAAGTAATTCTGCTGACAGACCTGATTCTGAATTATAATTTTTTGAAAGCACTTTACCCTTTTCATCCACGACTGTTACTTTTTCTGGGTCTAAAT
Organism: Bdellovibrionales bacterium RBG_16_40_8; assembly: GCA_001769925.1. Taxonomy (GTDB): domain Bacteria; phylum Bdellovibrionota; class Bdellovibrionia; order Bdellovibrionales; family UBA1609; genus RBG-16-40-8. The sequence continues at coordinate 14,593 of MEPT01000005.1, read as the reverse complement.
TTTCAACGGCACTCGCGACAAGGTGAGTAATGCCCCTAACCTGATCTTGAGATAACGTTTTACCAGGGTGCAATTCAAGAACAACAGACGCTGTTGTTTGCCCCCCTTCTTCTAAAAATGTTTTTTTATTGGGCAGCGCCAATAAAACCTTCGACTGTTTTATTGCTGATAGTGTATTAATTGAGCGCATAAGCTCGCCTTGAATAGCTCTTTGATAATTAATTTTTTGCGCATAAGAAGAAATACCAATTTCTTGTTTTTCAAATATTTCTAAACCTAAAGTGCCTACTTTGTTACTGCCCAGCTCAGACATAATCGCCATTTGTGTTGCGGGTAACAGCTCGCGAGGCACATAAATTGCGTTGCCCATATCACCTATGCGAAATGGTATATTTTTTGTGCGTAATCTTTCAATAACCTGCGGCATTTGCTCAGCATCTACGTTAGTAAATAATGGCACATAATCTGTCTTAGTAATCATCGCATACACAACTGCCAATCCAACAACTACAATAATTGTCGAGGCAATAATTGCGTTTCTCTTAAGTGGCGGCAATGAACCATAAAATGATTTAAATTGCGCCACGATTGTATTTAATAAATTACCCAATTGTCACCTCAGTTATTTATACTTGCATTTTCATTATATCTTGATAGGCATCAATTATTTTATTTCTAACTTGTGTAAGTAGCTTAAAGGCAATACCAGCCTTTTCAGCTGCTATCATAACTTCGGGTATATTTTTATTCTCGCCCGTCGCTAACTTTTGCATTTGAATATTAGCTGTATGTGATAATTCGTTTACCTTTGCCACAGCTTCTGAAAGAGAATCAGCAAAAGTTTTTACTCTGCTGTCAGAAGATTCAACTGCGTCTGCATTCATCTTATCATTGCGCATTTCACTGACAGTTCTACCTGTACGCAACAATGTATCTGAATTTGAAACGGTTAAGCCATCCATGGCGCCCCCCTTAATTAAAGTCTAACAAAACTATCTAACTTTCACCACACTATCGCCCAATTTCCAGCGCTGATGCCGCCATATCTTTAGTTGCCTGCATTGCCGAGACGTTAGCCTCGTATGATCTGGTGGCTTGAATCATATTTGTCATTTCTTCCATTAAATTAATATTTGGATACGCAACATACCCGTCAGCATTAGCCTCTGGATGATTAGGTTCATACTTTAGTAGAGGCGCCCCTCTATCTACTTGTACATCAGTAACTTGCACACGCTGTAGATTTCTGTCTGGCTCACTAGTTAAAATTTCGCCAAAATTTTTAGTTTCTGGCATACTCTCAAATACAACATCTTTTCTTCTATACGGCCCTCCCTCGGGAGTTCTTGTCGTATTAATGTTAGCTATATTAGACGAAATCGTATTCATCCTCATACGTTGTGCACTTAGTCCACTACTAGAAATACGCAGCCCAGTTGCAAAATCCATTATCTAGCCCCCGAACCTTCTGTCGCAGCATAGGCTAGACCAGCCAGCTTTTTATTTATCAGTTGAAGTGTCGCTCTGTACAATATTGTATTTTCAGACAGCTCGGCCATCTCTCTTTCAAGATCAACCGTATTACCATCGTTTGTTACAGTAATATCTGGATTTTCATAAACATCAGCCCCAACATTCATCATAGAGTTACCGTTAGCATAAAAATGATCTGGATGATCTGTACTCATTTGTCCCAAGCCATTAATATCAAGCGCCCGTGATAGCGCCTGTTCAAAATCAACTTTTTTAGCTTTATATCCAGGGGTTTCAGCGTTTGCTATATTCGAAGACGCTACATTTTGCTTGAGCAACCTGAAGTTTATTGAAGAACCCAAAGCGTCTGTTGTTTTGTCAAATAACCCGCTCATCTGCAGCCTCCAATTTATATTCATTTAATTTATTTCGAAGAGTTCTAATACTTATGCCAAGCAGATCTGCTGCCTGTGTACGATTTTGCGCAGTAAACTCTAATGTCTTTAAAATTAAAAGCCTTTCAGCCTCTTGAACTGTCATGCCTGCATAAATATCGTCTGAACGTTTTTTTTCTACAAAGTTCTCAA
>MEPT01000005.1:10300-12522 GCA_001769925.1 Bdellovibrionales bacterium RBG_16_40_8 | reverse complement strand
GCTGCAAATAAATCTGCGCTAGAACATAAAAGCGCTGATCGTTCAATAACGTTTTGCAATTCTCTTATATTGCCAGGCCAATGCCATTTTTTGAGTTTCTCTAGCGCCTGATCTTTTATTTTTTTTATACCTAAGCCGTTTTGTATACATGAAGATTCTAAAAACGTCTGACTCAGCAGCTCTATGTCTTTTATACGCGAGCGCAATGGCGGTATTTCAAGAGGTATAACATTTAAGCGATAAAATAAATCTTCACGAAAACAGCCTGTTGATACTAAATCATTTAAATTCTTATTTGTTGCGGCAATTATACGCACGTCCACTTTGATAGTTTTCAACCCGCCTACGCGTTCAATTTCACCCTCTTGAAGAACGCGTAATATTTTTGATTGCAAATTAAGTGGCAACTCAGAAATTTCATCAAGAAGAAAAGTGCTCTGATTCGCCAATTCAAATTTACCAATCTTGCGACTGTCTGCCCCAGTAAAAGCACCCCTTTCATATCCGAATAGCTCACTTTCTAATAAACCATCTGGTACGGCTGCACAGTTAAGCGCCATAAAACCCATTGAAGATCTATTACTTTTCGCATGTATAAAACGTGCCAGCAGTTCTTTACCAGTCCCGCTTTCACCATAAAGTAAAACACTTGCCTTACTAGAGGCAACATTTTCTGCAACCTCAAGCACTTTTAGCATTTTTAGATCTGCAGTATGTATAACTTTATCTGGCATAATTACTCTCCTTCACTTCAACTCTTTAGCAGCAGGGATTCTATTTATATATTTTTTATAATTGTCCTGCCATTTCGCTTGGCTTAATCTTTCTGACGATAATCTCTTATAAAGCGCACCAGTGTTATCGTCTAAGGCACCCCAAATTTTCTCAGCACCTCGTATATCGCCCTCTTCAAATAAAATCTTACCCGCCTTGTAACGAATTGAGCTCATCGGGTATTTTGATTCATAAGCATCAAGTAATTTCATATAAGTTTCAACAGCAGCTATTTTTTGTCCACTTTGTAGCTGCAAGTCACCACGCAGTTTTAAAAGTTCTGACATCTCATTATCTGTAAGCTCAACCTTATTTTCTGTCATTTTTTCGATCCGTGATAAATGCTGGTCAGCCTCTGCATTTTTATTCTGCTTTAAATAAAGCCTTGCAAGACTAAGCTCAGGCTTAACAATTAGTTTTTCATTTTTTAGCAGATTATCATTTAACTTTTCTAAATATGCGATTGCCCTTTTTATATCACCTGTTTGTTCTGATACAGCAGCACCAATCTGCACGCGCTCAATGTCTTCAGCTTCAGATAATTTTTCATTAATTTGTGATAAATATTTGTTTGCCTCTTGATATTGTTTCTCTTCTAGTGCCGTTGCCGCAAGCCTAAGATTAATTTGCGCTAAACGTGGTAAATTTTCATATACTATTCTTTCTTTTTCTTCATTACTGCCCGCAATTGATTTTAATTGGTCATATATTTTTAGATATATTTTTTTTGCTTCTTTAGTTACCCCGGCTTGCTCGAGAGCTAATGCCTGATAATATTGAGTGTCAATTCGCCCAGAGTTTTTAAGCCAAGTGGTTGAATATTTGCCGAAAAAATTTAATGCTTCAATATAATTTTTTTTGCTTGTTTCTTCTTTAAGAACGTCTGATATGTTTCTTAGAGTGCGACTTTTGATAATTTTTAGATTTTGCGTACTTGGGTTCTGTTGATAAAACGTAATTAATATATCTAATGCATTACGAAATTCTCCGCGTCTTGCCAAACCTTCTGATTTTAGTATAGTTGTAAATTCTTTTATCTGCGGAAGATTTGATTTTTTTGATATTTCATCAATCTCAGTCAATGCGTGTTTTTTTTCACCATCTTTCATGCCTTTTAATCCACGACTTAACATACGGATTCTGGCCACTTCACTACCCGGGCTATCAGGAAAACGAAAATAACTTTCTATATAAACACCCATAAATTGCCTTTGATCCACACCTAAAATTTCAAGCAATTCGCCAATTCGTGTAAGAGCGAACCCGCCATGTTTATTCACCGGGAACATTTGTATAAAATCTATATAGCTATTTAGACTGTCTTTATATTGTCCAAGCCAAAACTGAGATTCACTTAAGTTATATTGCGCATTAGCAAATATTTTTCTAAAAGCTGGATATTTTTGTTGCACATCTTTATATGCCTCTAAAGCCTTTTCATATTTATT
>MEPT01000005.1:3584-10287 GCA_001769925.1 Bdellovibrionales bacterium RBG_16_40_8 | reverse complement strand
GGTATGCCGCTTCAATACCGTAGGCCTTATCTTGGGGATCATTTATAATTTCATCATAAGTTTTGTTTGCATCCTCTGGCTTTTTTAATGCGGCATAAATCTCGCCAATAGCTAAACGTATTTTATCTTTTTCAGATGAGTTTGGGTACCTCAGTATGTATTTCTGCAGATCTTGCAAAGTTTCTGTACCTTTGTCTTTATCTAAACCAGAGTAAGCCAGAAGTAACATATTTCTTTCTGTTAATACCGAATCTGGGTATTTCTCTACCAGATAGCGATATATTGATCTAAATTCGTTGTAATCTTTTAGTTCTCCAGTCTTTAAATATCGCTGAATATAAGCCTCTGCCTTTATATTTTTAATAATTTCATCATATTTTGTGCTTGGATATTTTTTTTCAAAATAGCCGATCGTCTCAAAAAGAGCACCTTCTCGGCGTTTTTCAAACATAGTAACAAGAAAACGTGCTTCTTTATTTTCTAGATTTTCTTCTGCAATAATTTCGTAAATCGGCGGCAACTTTACAAGCTCTTCAAATCGATTTAACTTCTGCGCCAAAATAGGAAAAGGTATATACACATTTTGTCTACTGGCAATTATTGCCTCTTCACTAATTTGATAATCTTTAACTCGCAAACGATCATAATTTGTGTCTGCACCATCATATACCCCACGTGCAAGCTGCAAATTATTCAAACCTTCTGATTCTTCTGCAACCTGGGCATCTTGCCCTATATTTTCAACTTTTATAATTTCATCGCCAGCTGGTGAACGATTTATTTTTTTATATTCACCACTAACACTACTACGCTTTGTTTTTGCTTTTTTTTGTGCAGCGGGATTTAGTTTATTTTTCTTTGGTATATCACCAAGGTCAGCGCCTTTAACACCTGGTTTTACATGCGCTTGCTTATAAAAATCAAAAATTAAATATGATGGGTCATCGGTAAGGTAATCAAAGCTCTCAACTTCATCTGAAGATAAATAAAGCGTTATATCGTATTGACCATCTGGAGCATTTTTACTGACTGCTATTTTTTTTATTAGTGGACAACTCCACGCTTGAAGCTGCGCCACTGTTGCATCATCAAAAGCTGGTAAAATTATTGCGATTTTATTTTTTTCTTTTTTTGGACTTTCATATTTCCATTCTTTATTACCGCGAAACTCAAGATGTGTCGCATCACCAACTCGTGAAATTGTCCCAGATACATTTTGTGCCCAAACTTTTGTATAGCTAAACAAAAGTACAAGGGATATTACTAACGTCATTAAGACCTCATGTCTAGACTCTTCCGGTTAATACGTAAGCACATATGATGCCAATCATAAAATTTGGTTTTAAGCGTTTTTTAAATAATAAAAGCTAACTAAATGTCGAGTTTTTCTGGCGACAGTTTGGCAGACGCGCCAAACTCATGACATCTAGGAAAATACCGATAGATAAATACCAAGGTAATAGGTAGTGCATCTATGGTTTTTTATTTTCGGTCGAGCGCGTACTTTTTTATTTTTCTACAGATTGTATTGGGGGGGTGTGTGTCTTTGAATTTTAAGCCATCTCCTGCGCAAAAAAGCTCTGTAGTTAAATTTCATTCGCCGAATCCTGGCTATGCAGAAGTAAGCTCTGCCAGTTTAGATAAATTATGGCAAAATAAGAAAACAGGTTGCTCAATTTCATATTTAAGCGATTGCAACAACCCCACAGATCCATCACTACAAAATATTTTTAAAGGCATAACTAGCGAAATTGAATCTGTAAGCGTAATAAGCTCAAGCTTTATTGAATATAATTATCGTGAGGCATTGCGTTCGATAGTAGAGGGGCGCATAGACGGAGTTAGTACACGCTTTGAGCTTGTAATTTTTAAAAAAAATAGTTGCACATACATACTAACCTACGCCGCAACAACAAATGCATTCTCAAATGAAAAACCTATTTTTAACCATTTTGTTGAAATGTTTCGTGTGCCATGAAAAGAAAAATAATAAATTTTCTAAATTTTGTTGGTGGCATTTATACTTTTTCTAAACAGTGTTTACAAGAATTTGCTGAGCACTCTGTTTCGCGCCAATTACTTATTGCTCAACTGCAAAATGTAGGCGTTAAGTCAATCCCTATTGTTCTTATAGTATCTAGCAGTGTCGGCATGGTTATGGCTTTACAGTTTGGCATAGGACTAGAAAAATTTAGCGGCAAACTTTATATCCCGAAAGTAGTTACAGTTTCTATATTGCGAGAGCTCGGGCCAATATTTGCCGGCCTTATGTTCGCGGCTCGAGTAGGCTCGGGCATTACCTCTGAAGTTGCCTCAATGGTTGTTACGCAGCAGATAGATGCTATACGCGCCCTTGGCACATCGCCAATACAAAAAATTGTTTTGCCGCGAATACTGGCCTGTCTAATCTCACTACCTATACTTACTGTGTTTGCTAATATTATAGGAATTATGAGCGGACTTTTTGTGGGCTCACTAGATTTAGGATTACCTACAAGCTATTATATGCAGAAAATCCGTACCTCAATAATTTTAGCGGATTATTTGTCTGGCTTTGGCAAAACTTTTTTCTTTGCGCTTTTTGTTTCAATACCGGCGTGTTATTTGGGCTTACATACTAAACGAGGAACAAGAGGAGTTGGTAGCGCCACGACTACAGCCGTCGTAGCAGCATGCACACTAATTTTAATTGGCGATTATTTTTTAACAAAATTTTTCTGGATAATTGAATCATGGAAATAATTAAAGTCAGTCATTTTTATAAGTCTTTTGCAGAAAAAACTGTTCATGAAGACGTTAATTTTTCTGTCAATAATGGAGAATGCTTGGGCTTACTTGGAGGTTCAGGCGTCGGCAAAAGTGTTATTCTTCGCAGTCTTATAGGTCTTGAGCGCGCCAATTCTGGATCAATTCGCATTGACGATGAAGAAATAACTTCTTTTAATGAAAATGAATTTACCAAAATCAGAAAAAAAGTAGCTTATGTTTTTCAACACGGCGCTCTTTTTGATTCAATGTCTGTTTTTGATAATCTAGCATATCCACTAATAGAGCACACTTCACTTTCGTCAGATGAAATTAGAGAACGCGTTACAACGCTTCTTAGTGATTTTAATTTAGAAGGCTCTGAAGATCTTTTGCCAGCAGAGCTTTCAGGCGGCATGCAAAAACGCGTTGGGCTGGCTCGCGCTATTATTTTAAATCCCAAAGTTGTACTATATGATGAGCCTACTGCCGGCTTAGACCCAGCTAACACAATAATCATTCAAGAACTTATCCTTAAACTTAAAAAATCTGGGTCTACAGCTGTTTTAGTAACACACGATATTGATACCGCACTTAATGTTTGCGATAGAATTTGTCTTCTTAGAGGTGGTAAAATTATTAACATTGGTTCACTTCAGCAATTTAAGAGCGACAAAAATAAGTTAGTTGAATTATTTTTAAAGGAAGAAAAATGAATGAGCCAAATTTAAATACGCGCACAGGTCTATTTGTTGTAATAGGGGTAACGCTTTTACTTCTTTCTATTTTATTTTTCGGAGGCGAACGCGTTTTTCTAAGTAGTTTTCAACAGTACAAAGTAAAATTTCGCTCTATACAGGGGCTTGCCGCTGGCAGCTTGGTATCGCTTTCTGGGGTAGACGTTGGCAGCGTAAAACAAATCAACTTTGACGATAATTTTGATCTTGTGGCGACGTTAAACGTTGAGACTCGTTATGCTAAACTTATTAACGATAAATCTGTAGCCAGTATTCGTACCCAAGGGGCGCTTGGCGATAAATATATCTATATTCTTACCGGACCTTCGTCGAGCGAGCAATTGAAGGCCGGAGATTTTATTAAAATAGATACTCAGCCAGATTTACTTGATATTATTTCCGGAAAAGCCGCAGACCTTTCTGTGATCGTCACAACTATACAAGAGCTTAATAGCTTGCTACACAATCTTAACGGCGACGGAAAAAGCGCATTACTTATGGAAAGTTTAGTTAATGCAGGTCAAAATATAAGTAGGCTAACAAATGAACCCGGCATTCGCGAATCTTTTATACATTTGCGAAATGTATTAAAAAAAATCGACTCAGGACACGGCACCCTGGGGCGATTAGTTAATGACACCACACTTCATGAAAGACTTGTGGATTTATTAGGAGACGTACCACGAAATCGATACTTAAAGCCGCTCTTACGAGAGGCTATCAAAGAAAACGAAAAATCTCGCTAGCACTTAGTATCATATTACTTTTTTTCTACCCTTGCTTTAGAATCGCTACTGTCAATTGGGCTCCATCACCATTAGAAATAAAGTCTGCGCATAAACCGGGATCTGCTATTGTATTTCATTGGCCTAAATCTGTTGAAAATTTATCAATTAATGGTGTGCCGATGAGTAAATTAGATTCAAGACAGATGGCCTTTGGCGTTATTGGTCTTACGCAACTAAAAGAGTCTTATATCGTAGGTGAGTATAAATTGCAGGCTGGTGGTTTATTAAATTCTGCACAGCAAACTATTTTTGTGCACTCTTTGAATATCGATTTACCTCGCAACGTCACACCTTCACGTATACGTTTACCTCCACTTATTGCACAAAAAATTCAAAACACCGAAAAAGAAATAATAGAGCAAGAGAAAAATAAAATTATCAGTATACTAAAATTTATTAAAAGAGATTTTAATACTGAATGTTGGCAGCGCCCACTTAAGTCAAAAATAATTTCAGGCTTTGGATCATTTAGATATCTGCCAGATGGACGATCATACTATCACACAGGCGTTGACCTTCGCGCCCAAATAAATACCCCTATACATGCTTCGGCAAGTGGTGTCGTGGTATTAGCCGAGGCCATGACTATTCCAGGTAACAATATAATAATTGACCATGGTGACGGCGTTTATTCACGTTACATGCATTTAAGTGAATTTAAAGTAACTGTCGGGCAAGAAGTTAAGAAAAATGACATCATTGGCTTAATCGGCGCTACCGGGCGGGTGGAGGCTCCTCACCTTCATTGGGAGATTCTTTGGAAAGAAAATCACGCAGATCCTCTGAGCTTTCTTGAAGCTGTGGCACAGCTTTGCGATCTAAAGTAAAACGAATTGAGTTAACCCAGTTTTTACCAGCAAAATTATTTATTTTCTCGCGAAGCGGACGTACTAAAAAAACCATCTCTTGAAGTCGCGTTGAACTCGTAACCCATACGTAAAGTGTACCCTTTAAGAAACCTACAGGCATAGAATGCTTGGCAATTTCTGCCCCAACTACATCCTCCCAATTGCGCCAAAGCCGCCAACGAACGAACTGCTCTGCAATTGGCGACTTGCCACCTTGAAAAAGTGTTTGTAATACACTAGCCACGTGGTTGAGATTTGAAGGCGCGCGATAGTTTTTGCGACGATGCTCAGACAAACGACCCCCTCCACTAATTATGAGGTCTACATGCCTAGTTCTAACAATTCAACAATCAACATAGCAAATACACCTATTCATGTAGTAGGCGGGGGCTTAGCGGGCTCTGAATGTGCCTGGCAATTGGCTGACAGGGGCCAAAAGGTTATTTTAATAGAAATGCGCGGCACTGAATCAACTCCTGCGCATAAGACTACGCATTTGGCCGAACTTGTTTGTTCAAATTCTTTAGGCTCACAAACAAATTATTCAGCCCCAGGTCAACTTAAATGGGAGGCCGAAAAGCTAGGCTCACTTATTTTAAAAGCAGCAAAAGAAGCCTCATTGCCAGCCGGCATGGCCTTAGGTGTTGATCGAGAAATTTTTGCGAAAAATATTACACATGCCCTTGAAAATCACCCATTTATAAAAATTGAAAGAAAAGTTGTAAATTCACTTGATGAAATACCTAGACCTGCAGTGATTGCCACAGGGCCCCTGACACACACATCACTAGCCTTTAGCCTACGTGATCACCTTAGTTACGGTGAAATTGAAAATGATTTTTTATATTTTTTCGACGCCATCGCCCCGATAATCGATGTTGACACAATCAACATGGATATTGCCTGGAAGGGCGATCGCTTTGACCGCGGAACTAATGATTACATTAATTGTCCGCTTAACAAAGATCAGTATTTTAAATTTATTGAGGCGATTAAATCAGCACGAAAAATTGAGCCCAGAGAGTTTGAAAAAACACCTTATTTTGAAGGGTGTATGCCAATTGAGACTATGGTCGAGCGCGGACCACTAACTCCACGCTTCGGACCTATGTCGCCGAAAGGATTAAGAAATCCAAAAACTGGCGACTCGCCTTTTGCAGTAGTGCAACTGCGACAAGAAAATCTCGAGGCTACATCTTACAATATGGTCGGGTTTCAAACGAAAATGGCTTACGAAGATCAAAAAAAAGTTTTTCGCATGATACCTGGGCTCGAAAACGCAGAATTTCTTAAGCTAGGCAGCATGCATCGCAATCTGTTTATTCACTCCCCACGCAAACTAACAAAAGTTTTGTCTAGCCACCGTGATCCATTACTATATTTTGCCGGGCAAATAACTGGCGTTGAAGGTTATTTCGAATCAGCCTGTATTGGCCTTCTTGTTGCGCGCTTACTAACAGACCAGATTTGCGGTAGGCAATTTTCACTACCACCGCGAGAAACGGCTTTAGGCTCGCTATTAAACGCAATAACTGAACCAAAAGAAGAATTTCAACCAACAAATATTAATTTCGGGTTATTTCCG
>MEPT01000005.1:2118-3567 GCA_001769925.1 Bdellovibrionales bacterium RBG_16_40_8 | reverse complement strand
AAATAAAAAGACAGCTACAACTTGATCGCGCTAAAGCTGCATTAACAACCTGGCTGCTAGCGCATGTAACTAGCCTCTAGCTGATCATAAATTCTTTGTGTAAAATTACCTGCTCGACTGCACATCAAATCATTCACATCTATTTGATAGTTAATAAACTCATAATTTACTTCGTCAAAAAACTCATGATAACAGTCTGGAAAACCCAGTACATGCCCAAATTCATGACGTATGGTCCACTGCACTTCATATTCATCAAGAGAGGCATTTGCATCCATTTCAATTTTATTACCACCAATATATTCAACATGCGGCACTACACCTGGAGTAAACACCACGTAAGGGGCAGGATTTTGGTTTATAAAATCTATTTTTAAACCCCAGCTCTTCCAAGAATATTCGTCTTCAATATTTTCTTTTATATAACGCTTTACCTCTTCTGAGCTTGGCGTTAAAAATGGAATGCTAGCTAAAAAAGATGATCCTTTGTTCCACTTAATATCTCTTCGGGCATTACTAATTTCAAAAAAACTTTTATATACACCAGCAGATTTTTGAATATAGAGTTTATAAAAATTGACAATGCCTGTCACGTCTACAACAGAATCGATTTTTGATTTACAGCGCGCAAAAGAATTACGAGCGTTTATACATATACCAATAAGGGCCTCTTTAATCTGCGCTTGAGTATCAATATCGATCGTCGGCCAATTTTTTAAAGTGTTTTGATTCCAACCATTTGTTTGTAGAAAGTAGTAGCCGCGTATATCATCAACACGCGCTTCAATATAAATGCCTTTAAATTGAATTAGCATTGTCCATCGAGCTGCCGATTGATAAATACGATCAACTTTGCGACCAAAATTTATAAAATCTTCATCTGTAATAGGATTTTTGTTAGGAAGAGGCGCTTCACCAAACAAAATATCTCGCATATCCAGGGGCATTTGTGCTTTTACCGCAGCTAAACCTAATTCAATTGTGCGCCGGCTGTAGTGATTTGGCGCCGTAATCGGATAACTTACACGGTTTTGCGGAGAAGTTAAACGAAGCTTATCTTCTTTTGCCCTATTAGCATTGATAATATCTACCCAAGATAAAAGTCGTTCACCAATTTGCAATGCATATTCAACAGGCCCTGAAACAGGCTTGCCAAAAGAAAATAAATTAGGCTTTTGCTTCATTAAAAGTTGTCGCAGCTCTTGACTTGTGACATCAAGATCAAGGTGAGGGAGCTTTATTTTTTGCGCATTATTTCTTGTGCTATCCGCCCATCCAAACGATGAAATGATCAGTATAGTTGCTACAATCGAAGTAAAAAATACTCTCATAATCCCCCCCCCCATTTGACAATCCAGCTTTGGCGGCGTCCTACTCAACGGTTACCGATTTAGCGAGATTTCGTGGCTGGTCGACATCATTACCGAGAGCACATGCCACATGATAAGC
>MEPT01000005.1:0-2107 GCA_001769925.1 Bdellovibrionales bacterium RBG_16_40_8 | reverse complement strand
GTATTGCTTCAAGAATCGGATTAACCAACCACTCGACTTTAGGCAAAGTTAAATAATGTTTACTTAAAGCGCGAAGTCTTTCATTACCAGTTGTGCCAACAGAAATTATTTCGCCCCCACGGGCCTTAGCCTCTTCAAGATTACTCAAGGTTTTTTCGTAAAGTCCATCACTCGGCGCCAACATCACTACCGCCATACGCTTATCAATTAAAGCCAAAGGGCCGTGTTTCATTTCACCTGCTGCATAACCTTCGGCGTGCATGTAGGCAAGCTCTTTTAGTTTCAACGCACCCTCGAGCGCAATCGGATAACTCACTCCGCGCCCCATATAAAGAAAACCCTTATAATTTTTCAAAGTGCTAGCAGCTTCGGCAAAAAATTTGTCACATGAAAGTACATTTTCTAATTGTGCAGGTACCGCAAGAAGTGCTTGCACTAAATTTTTCTCTTTCTCTATAGGCAAAAGCTTCTTTGCTTTAGCAAGTTGCATGGCTAATACATTCAACACCGCAAGGGTTGACGTGAAGGCCTTGGTACTTGCCACACCTATTTCAACACCAGAGTTCATGTATAAGTGCCCTTTAGTTTCACGATCAATGCTAGAGTTTTTTACATTGCAAATACTAAGACTAGCCACACCCATCTGTTTTAGTTGTCTAAGCGCTGCCAAGGTGTCAGCAGTTTCACCACTTTGCGAAATCACTACCGCAAGAGAATTTTTCGGTACCACAGGATTGCGGTAACGAAATTCGCTAGCAATATCTGTCTCAACTGGTATACGCGACAATTCTTCAATCAGGTACTTACCAACCATGCTGGCGTAATAAGAAGTTCCACATGCGACAATAAATATACGCTCAACAGTTGACCAAAAATCTGGCTTAAACCCAACCTCAGCACTTAATTGTACAGTGTGTTTTTCTGTGTCGACATGAGGATAAATAGCTCGCGCAACAGCAAGTGGCTGCTCAAAAATTTCTTTGAGCATGAAATGCGGATACCCATCTTTTTTAGCCTGCTCAGTTGACCAATCTATAGAAGTAATTTTTTTCTCAATAACTTCGCCTTGTGCATTGTAAAATTCGCAAGCTTCTCCGTTTACGTGCACGACTTCAAAATCATCAAGATAAATGGCTTTTTTTGTATGAGGTCTGATTGCCTGAATATCACTTGCAACAATAATTGCACCAGGAGCTAGCCCCACAATAAGTGGTGGGCCATTTTTAAAAGCAATCATTTCATTAGGATGATCTTTTGAAACTACAAGAATTGAATACGCCCCGTGCAGCCTAGGCAAAACCTTAAGCACTGATCGAAATAAATCTTTTGTGTGAACAATTTCTTTTGCTACCAGGTGAGCCACCAACTCACTATCTGTCTCAGATTCAAATTTAGTGTTCGCTGGTAATTCTTCACGAAGCTGAAGATAATTTTCAATAATGCCATTATGAACAATACTTATACCATTTACTGTGTGCGGGTGAGCATTTCGTTCAACCGGCGCGCCATGAGTTGCCCAGCGCGTATGGCCGATTCCTAAATGCCCGTCAAAATCTTCATTTAACAGTTTTTCTTGTAAAACTGAAAGTTTACCCTCTGAGCGTATGCGCTTAAATTCGCCTTTATGTAAAATGGCCACTCCAGCACTATCATACCCACGATACTCAAGTGACTTTAACCCGCTTAAAATAATATCTTTTGGGTTTCCTGGGCCGTAATAACCCACAATACCGCACATAAATTACTCCTGCCCTTGATCCGCTTGGTTTTTCTTATTCTGTGATATGGGAGTGTAGTTTTCTTTAATAAACTGCTTGCCGCGCGCGACCGCCAACGCTCGCTTAGGTACACTTTTTGTTATTGTTGAGCCACTACCAATTACTGCTTCGTCGCCGATTTCAACAGGCGCAATAAATTGCGTGTCAGACCCAACAAAAACATTTTTGCCAATTTTGGTTTTATATTTCTTTTTATCTGCAGCGTAATTGCAAGTTATCGTACCACAGCCAATGTTAGTCCCGCTACCGACCTCAGCATCGCCAAGATACGTAAGGTGGTTAGCCTTTGCGCCATCGCCAAACTTAACTTTTTTCATCTCAACAAAATT
>MEPT01000004.1:11346-12544 GCA_001769925.1 Bdellovibrionales bacterium RBG_16_40_8 | reverse complement strand
CATCCTCCAGATTGGGCTGTTGGTAAAAATCACGGAGTTAATTTTTTTAAAGATCGTAATACATGTCTTGGCTGTCATGATACAAGTAGGGCCGATCAAAAATCTCCGCGTTGTCAAACTTGTCACGAATTTCCTCACGCGGCTGGTTGGGCTATTGCTAAAAATCATGGAGCGGCCTATGTCGCAGGCCAGCCATACTCGAACCCAGCAAAAAACGTGATGTGTCAACACTGTCATGATAACACAAGCTCAGAAGTTAGCAAAATTGCTCCGTCATGCGAAACCTGTCACACGAAAATTCCTCATGATGATGCATTCAAGTACGGCGGGCATAAATCCCAAGCTACAACTTATCAAGGTAAGTGTCTCATATGTCACTTAGATTATAAGAAAAATATGCCAACCGTTGGGCAATGCACTCTATGCCATCAGGGCGTAATTAAAATTCACTGGGATCAGAGTAGCACTACAAGCTTTCTTGATATAAGTCCGTTTATGCCGATATTCAGAATTCCTGCCGGGAACAGCAAGCCTGACATGATAAAAAAAAATAAATCAGAAGTTAAAAAAAATAAATCTAATTAAAACTCTAATTGCATAAGGTTCAGAACTAAACTAAGAAATTGACTCAACTTCGAAGAGCCGGTGATTATGCATTTTACTGCAACTAAGATTTATTTTAGAAATATCAAAAATATAATAATTATAATTAAAATTGTAATCAAAATTTTGTGCCTAATTCTTATACAAAGTGAGATCGTTTTTAGCCAGAACATGCCGTTACAAACATCCTCAGAGATACTTAAACTTAGAACGTCAGAGTTGAAAACATTTTCGTGTGAAAAGTGTCACGCGCGGAATAATCAAATTCTTAGGCATGATCTATCTAATCATCCGTTGAAATTAGCACACATGGAAAATGCTAGAGATTGCAATATTTGTCACAATATTAATAATTTAAATACTCTTGTAACTAAAACTGGACAGATTTTATCATTTGATCAATCGCCCACTTTGTGTAGCCAATGCCACGGATTGATTTTTAGAGATTGGCTAAATGGTATGCACGGTAAAAAAACTGGTGGCTGGCGAGGGCAGACAGTTAAATGGGCTTGTGTTGAATGTCATAATCCGCATGAGCCAAAGTTTGCCCCTATGACAACAGTAGCGCCTCCGCCACACGTGAAATTTACTCACA
>MEPT01000004.1:10898-11303 GCA_001769925.1 Bdellovibrionales bacterium RBG_16_40_8 | reverse complement strand
GACAAAAAATCTACACCCTCTGAGCAAGAGTTACCAATTGTTCGCCGGGTGGCTGCCGCCGTTGAAGCAGGGCTTAAAAGCCAAGTAGATCGTCGCAGCTTTTTAAAGGGTTTAGGTGCAACAGTCGGCGCAACTGTGGGTGGAGCTAGTGTTAGCGGTTGTATTGAATCACCTATAGATTTTGAAAAATTCTTTCAAAAACATTATAAAGATTTAACAGAAGAAGACAAAGAGCGCATTTTCGTCCGCATACAAAAAGAAACTAAAAAAAAATACGGCGTAGATGCTCAAGTAAAAGATTATCTACCGATTGATAACGTAAAATTTGTTTATACTTTAAGCTTAAGTCTGTGTAACGGCAATCGCAGGTGTGTTGAGGCTTGTGTTAAAGAAAACAATCAGGGG
>MEPT01000004.1:5233-10892 GCA_001769925.1 Bdellovibrionales bacterium RBG_16_40_8 | reverse complement strand
CCAGCTATTCAGTATATTAGAGTTTTAGAAATGCCTATAGGTAGCCTTAATTTAGAAAAAGGCAGAACTAATTATGAAGGCATGGTGCCTAAAGAAGGTAAGTTTTATCTTCCGATTCAATGTAATCAATGTGATAGTCCTCCTTGCACAAAATCGTGCCCAGTCGATGCTACCTGGAAACAAAAAGACGGGATCGTAGTCATAGATTATGATTGGTGTATAGGATGTCGGTACTGTATGGCATCTTGCCCGTATGAAGCTAGAAGATTTAATTTTAAAACACCAGAGATACCTGCTGAGCAAATTAACCCCAGCCAAGGCATGTTATCTAACAGAATTCGTCCAAAGGGAGTGGTTGAAAAATGTCACTTTTGTATGCACCGCACTCGCGAAGGTAAAAACCCAGCGTGTATGGAAGCCTGTCCGACAGGGGCTAGAAATTTCGGCAACATTCTCGATCCAAACAGCGAAGTTTCACAAATTTTAAAAAAGAAAAAAGTTTTTGTTCTGAAAGAGGAGCTTAATACAATTCCGAGCTTTTATTATTATTTTGATTGAGGATTAAACTATGACTTATCTCAGATACTGGCGAGCAATGATTATTTGTGCCTTTACCGGCGGCATTGGCTATTATTTTTGGTTATTATTTCTGATTGTCTCTGTTGCCTTAGGGTTTCATTTTTATATTACGCAACTTGATCAAGGTCTTATAGTCACAAACTTATCAGATCATGTAAGTTGGGGAGCGTACATCGCCAATTTTACATTTTTGGTCGGTGTCGCCGCCGCAGCTGTTTTATTGGTCACGCCTACCTACGTTTTTAATTATAAAGACACAAAACAGGTTGTTTTAATAGGCGAATTAATGGCTGTCTCTGCCATTGTAATGTGTTTACTATTTATTATTGTAGATCTAGGTCGACCCGACCGTTTTCTTCATATTCTGCCATATTTTGGCAGGCTAAACTTTCCAACATCAATACTTGCCTGGGACGTTGTTGTGCTTAATGGTTATCTTTTACTTAATTTACATATACCAGGATATTTATTGTATAAAAGATACCTTGGCGAAGAACCAACACTTCGTTACTACTTGCCCCTTGTATTTATCTCAATTTTTTGGGCTATCAGTATTCATACAGTTACTGCTTTTTTATATACTGGTCTCGGTGGGCGCCCATTTTGGAATACTGCTATTCTGGCGCCGCGATTTCTTGTCAGCGCTTTTGCCGCAGGACCTGCTCTTCTTAGTATTGTTTTTTTAATTATTGATAGACTTACTGATTTAGAAGTGCCGCCATCTGTATTTCAATTGCTTAAAAGATTATTTAAAATATTTCTGCCAATAAATTCTTTTCTTCTAGGTTGTGAGCTCTTTAAAGAGTTTTATACTAATAGTGTTCACGTGGCCTCAGCTCAATATCTTTTTTTTGGTTTAGATGGTGCACATATGCTAGTGCCTTATATCTGGGGCAGCATCGCCATGACAGTAACTGCCATGATTATTATTTTCACCCCTGCTCTAGCAAAGATTGAGGAGCTTTACATTTTAGCATGTCTTTTTGCATTTGTCGGAATTTGGGTTGAAAAAGGCATGGGTCTTATTGTACCGGGTTTTATCCCAAGCCCAAGTGGCGCGATTGTTGAATATACGCCATCTCTTGCAGAAACTATGATTTCTTATGGCATTTGGGCATTTGGCGCACTTACTTTTACATTGTTTGCAAAAGTAGCTATCGCAATATTAACTGGAAAACTTCGTGCACAACGTACAGGTGGCTAGTGAATTATAAACTTAATAGGGGATTATTGAAAATAGCTGGTTTTAGATCTTTATTTATTTTTTTAATTTTTATATTTGTGTTTTCAATTGAGGCAGCGCCGGTGTCGCGCCAGACATGCCTAACTAGCAAATGTCACGCAGATATAAAAGTTGGCAAGAGCGTTCATGGCCCAGTTAAAGCTGCGGGCTGTACTGTCTGCCACACGCTGCGCTCGGCAAATTTAAACGCCACTAAGCACCCAGATCTAAATAAATTAGAAATGACTGAAATAAATAAATTATGCATTACATGTCATGATAATTTCAAAGAGGGTGAAAACGGTTTTATACCACACTCAGCAATTAGCAAAAAAACTTGTCTTTCTTGCCACGACTCGCATCATTCCGTTAACGCCAGCTTGCTATTAAAATCGACAAATGAACTTTGTTTGTCATGTCACAAGTTAAACCTTACTTTGCCGCAAGTTCATGGCCCATTACGTAGTAACGGAAAGTGTTCGCAATGCCACGATCCTCACGGGACAAGTCACAAAAATTTGCTTCATAAGCGCGAAATCGAACTTTGTTTATCCTGTCATGATAAGTCTATTAAAAAAGCAAATGGCGAAAAAATCGCTGATATGAAAACCTTTCTTAAAAAAAATAAGCATCATCATGATCCAATTGAAAATGGTCGCTGTGCAACTTGTCATGATTCTCATGTAAGCGAGTATGATAATTTGACAAAATTATTGTATGAAAATAAAAACTACAGCAGCGACAAATTTTTGAAGTCAGTTTCTCTTTGTTTTAAATGCCATAAAGTTGATTTAGTAACCAAAGCTAAGGCAGATAAAGAAACTAATTTTAGAAATGGGTCAGTGAATTTACACCATCTGCACGTATTGGGTGGTAAAAAAGTACGCTCTTGTCGGGTTTGTCATGATAGTCATGGTAGCGAATCTGAGTATCTTATTCGTCGTAATTTTATGTCAAAGGGTTTTGAAATTCCAACTGACTTTAAAAAATCAGTCGACGGTGGCAGTTGCGCGACCATGTGCCATAACCGAAAACGTTATAGTCGAACTAGCGAAGTGGTAAATGAATAAGTTAACGTTTCTATCATTTTCTACAGCATTTACGATGCTATTAGCCACACAGGCGCATAGTGCTCTATTTCGTATTGAATCAGAGAGCTCGCTTTCAGTTATGCGCGATTGGCAAAATAACCCACGCTTGCCATTTTATGAATTTTTTACGGCGTCATATAATTCGATAAAAAAAGATTTTAATGCAACTACTAGTTTTTCTTTTTTTGACGATTTTAATGCTGAAAATATTGAAAGTGAATTTAATCTCTATCTGTTTGATGTTAGTTATAGCGCTATACCTAATCGTTTGCGTTTTTTTGCTGGGCGAACGTTTAGTGTTGAGACTACGGTTAGGCCAATTTCGGTTGACAATATTGGAGCTGAGCTTTCTTTCTTGCAAAAGCGTTTTAATGCGGGGGGATTTATTGGCCGAGAAGGTGCAGAGCGCGAAGTTGGCCAAGGCTACACAGACTCTACCTTAACTGGTGCTTACGCAAATTATCGAACTGCAGGGCTTGAGCCTTTGTATTTAAAAACAAAGTGGCAAAATCGTATTTTTGATGACCAAGAAAAAAAGTCACACCAAATCGTAAATGTCGCAGCAGTAAAAACCTTTGCCGGATCGTGGGCCCCTGAAATAATGGTTGATGAAGAAATGCGTCTTGACACCAATGATATTAAGCATTTCGAAGTTGGCGCTGATTTTTACCCAACAATTAATACTGGGTTTGGATTTCGTTATTTAAAAGAAAAACCAGATTTAGAAGATGGTCTTGAAGTGCCGCTACTTGCTATTTTTGCAGTAAGCCCTATAGATGAGGTTAGCTTTCGCATTCAACATCACGTAAGTGCGGCCTTTATCCCATCTTTCGCAGTTGGTTACGATCAATATGAATTTGAGCCCGGGCAAACTACCTATGGTGCTAAAGTAACTTTAGGAGCCACTGGTGTTTTTGACCCCTGGAATTATACAAATACCTTTATGTACCTTTCAAGTTATGGCGGCACCGTCTTTAGCGACATAACAAAAATAAATCGTCGTCTCGGCAAGAAATACGATATCGGAGTTGGATTTAATTTAGTCTATTATGAAAAAATAACAAATTCGCGTCGCTGGGCCATGAGTTCGCAACTTGAATGGAATACTTTTTTCTGGGATCATTTTAAGTTAAATATGGCTACGGAATTAAATAGCAATAATTCACGCCAGTACGATATTAGGGTTTTAGCCAGGTTAATATATTGGCTCTGGGGAGAAACTTAAAAACGAGTGTGTTTATGAATAAACGATTTATTTTTTTAATTTCGATTTTCGTGATATTTTTCTCAGCAGTAATTTTTGCTAGCGACAATGAATCTATTTTAGCGCATTTTGATCATGATTTGCATAATACGAAGGCTTTTCCCTCACTTAATTTTAAATGCAGTAAATGTCATAATGTAAAAGAAGATTCGACAAACAAGCAGATTACTCTCGAGCCTGATCTAGAAAAGGCAACTTTTCGCGTCAAGACTAGTGAGCTTTGCCATCAGTGTCATAAAACTACTGATTCTCGTTATAGTGCTGTGCCGAAAGCCTGTACCATATGCCACCGCGCAATAGAGAATCTTCAAAAGATTAAGCCGCTTAATCACTCTAATGTTTCTTGGAAGCAGGGTCACGCAACTCAGGCGCGAATTACCGGAAATGAATGTCTAAGTTGTCATTCGAAATCAACATGTACTAAATGTCATTTGCAAAGAAATGAAAATAATCTAGTAAATCACGATCGCAATTTTCGCTTTTATCACTCGGTTCAGGCAAGACTTGAGCCACATCGTTGCACTTCATGTCATACGCAATCGTATTGTGTTAAATGTCACCTAGGGGGACGCTAATGAGTGTTAGCAAATTTATTTTTATAATTTTTTTTATAATATTCACATCGTGTGGGCAAAATCATGATTTAGAAGATTATGGCGACATTACCCAATCGCCTGGAGGAATTAACCTTACATTACCAGCTGAGCATGTTGGTGGCTGGGCTAGATCTCAGTGTCTTGTATGTCATAATGCCTCACTAAACATTCATCGTGGCAAAAATTCTTACATTGATGTTGATGAGCTTAATCGAGTAATTGAAAAAAATGGCGAATCTAAATACTGCATGAAGTGTCACAGCCCAAATGGAGCTAATTGATGAAAATAAACTGTACAATCTCATTGATTGTTTCAGGGCTTTGGTTGTTTGTTATAAATGTAGACTTAGTCAATGCTAAGGATGAATCGTTTAATAGTAACTACAGTAGTGGTGATATTGTTTTAGAAAAAATGACGCCGCCAGAAGATGCGAAAAAATGTGTTTTATGTCACACCAAAAAATCACGTCAGTATATATATGAGTCTAAAAAACTTGAGAGAAACCATATAGAAATTAATGTGGTTCATGGTAAAAAAAGCTTTTCGTGCAACAGCTGCCACGATATAAATAATCACAATTTATTAATCAGCACCAAGCTATTTACTGCGAATTTTGAAAACCCATCGCCAGTATGTAATGAATGTCACTCAGATAAATACCGTGAATGGTTAAAAGGGATGCATGGCAAAAGAAATGGCGGATGGGCGCGCGATAAAATTCAATTTCAATGCACCCATTGTCACAAATCGCATCAAGTCAAATTTCCTGAATTTGATACAGTGGCGCCACCGCCAGTGATTAAAGACTGGAGAAATATCCACGAAGGCAGTGAGTCAAATCATTGATCTCGTATCTATTTCATACAATCGCCTGACATTGGTATGTAACTGCGTATCAATAAATAA
>MEPT01000004.1:261-5160 GCA_001769925.1 Bdellovibrionales bacterium RBG_16_40_8 | reverse complement strand
TGAATCCAATAAGGGGGTCGTTATGTGGGGTTCATTTAGTTCGATGATAGTATCTGCCGTAATTATCGGGCCTGTGGTCCTAATCGCGCTGTTTTTAGCTGCTGCTGCACTTTGGGCTCTTATGGAGGGTGTTTTTGCTTGTTATTGCGTTTTAAAGCACCCACCAGAGTGTAAAGTCGAAAAACGCAGCAAAGTTTTTCGTACGCAACATAAGCGAAGGGCGCACGCCTGATTTTGGCATAGTGTATGGTTGACATCTAGTCTTGAAAGCAGTACCCGCTTATCAAGGCTAGTAGTAACGAACAACAGTTCAGATTCGCTGTGGTTATCGCCAAAGTAATTCTGAGCAGAATAAGGATATACACCATGTCAACTAAGTTTTTAGTTAGAGTATTATCTGTTATCTCTTTGGTTTCTGTAGCTGCACATGCAGAAACAAACCGGTTTAATGATGTTCTTGAAAATCCACTAGTTAAGTCAGCAGTTGAGACTTCTGACATGATCGCGGTTGAAGTTTATCAAACAGAACTTAATTCTTGTCATGCTAATTATGTTGTTCTTGCTACCTACGACGGTGGTAATTGCTCGTTGCCGGTTGCCGTAGATGCTTGTAGTTCTGTAAAAAATTATAGTGTTGGCTCTATGGACTGTAATGCGATTGTTGATGCGCCGTCTTTTGCCAAAGATATTAAACCACTTTTTACGGCGAAATGTGCCATGTGCCACGGCCCTGGTAAGGCTATAAAATCCGACTATTCTATTTATGAATTCTCGGTTGCAAACAAAGAGATTTTAAATAATCGAGTAGTAGTTAAGAAAAATATGCCGACAATGGTTCCATTTGATCAGGCATCTCGTGATTTAGTGGCTGCATGGATTGCAGGAGGAATGCTTCCTTAGGTTCAGGTACTAATTAGAAATGACGTTATAAGTGCAACATCAAAGTCGATCAACTTCGCGCCTTCTTTTTATAGCGGCACTTGGTATTGTTTATGGCGATATCGGCACCAGCCCTCTTTATGCGCTACGTGAGGTTTTTCATGGGCCTCACGCTATAGAACTAAATATGCAAAATATTTTTGGTATTTTGTCGCTTATAACATGGGCGCTTTTATTTATTATTTCACTTAAATATCTGTGTTTTGTCATGCGCGCTGACAACAAAGGTGAAGGTGGGGTACTTGCCCTTACTTCACTAGCTGTTTTACAAAAAGAAAAAAAAGACAAGAAACGTAATTTATTACTTTATTTAGGTTTGTTCGGTGCGGCTTTGATGGTTAGTGATAGTATGATCACGCCTGCAATTTCGGTTTTATCTGCAGTTGAGGGATTAAAAGTTGTAGCCCCAGGATTAGACGATTTTATTTTGCCCATTACTTTTTTTATTGTGATAATTCTTTTTTACTTTCAACATAAAGGTACTATTAAAATCGGCAGTTTTTTTGGGCCGATAATGCTTACATGGTTTGTGACCATAGCGTTTCTTGGTTTAGGTTCTATAATTAATAATCCAGAAATTTTGTTAGCGCTTAACCCATATTATGCAGTGAAATTTTGTATTACATCCCCGCACTTAGCATTTTTGTCATCAAGTGCAGTTTTTCTTGTCGTGACAGGGGGAGAATCTCTCTACGCTGACATGGGTCATCTGGGCCGTTCTGCAATAACCAAAGGTTGGTTTTATGTGGCTTTACCAGGTCTATTACTTAATTATTTTGGCCAAGGGGCCCTACTTTTTAGGGATGCCTCAGCGGTTACAAATCCATTTTTTCTTTTAGCGCCTTCTTTTTTACTCGTTCCGGTTTTACTGATTGCCACTATGGCAGCCGTTATTGCCTCTCAAGCCGTTATTTCAGGATTATTTTCTTTAGCAAGTCAGTGCATTCAACTTGGCTACGCTCCGCGAATGAAAGTGGTACACACTTCTGATGATGAGCGTGGGCAGATTTATGTTCCAGCAGTTAATTGGATTATTCTTGTCGGCACACTTTGGATAGTTATCGAGTTTGAATCTTCTTCAAATTTAGCTGCGGCCTATGGTATTGCAATTTCGGCCGCAATGGTGATTACGTCTATTTTGACTTCAATTGTTGCTTATAATCATTGGCAATGGAAATTAAGTAAAGTTATAGCCATTTTTTCACTATTTTTTATTGTAGATTGTCTTTTTTTTAGCGCTAACATGCTTAAATTAGCTAACGGCGGCTGGGTACCGCTTATGATCGCAGGCGTTTGTTTTACTCTTATGACCACCTGGCGCAAAGGGCGCACCATTTTATATGAGCGTCTTCTTGAAAAATCTTATCCATTTCGTTCTTTATTAAATGATCTTGAAATAATGAATCTTGCCCGAGTTCCAGGTACGGCTGTATTTATGGTCGGTGATATCTATTTAACCCCACCAGCATTATTACACAATCTTAAGCACAATAAAGTGCTTCATGAAACAGTAATATTTCTTACGGTAATTACTGAAGATGTGCCACGTGTGCCAGATGAAGAAAAAGTGCAAACAAAAAAATTGGCAAATGGGTTTTACCGCGTAACTGGTCACTACGGATTTAGTGAAAACCCTGATATTCTAGATGTGCTGGTGAATGCCCAGATTATGTTGCCTGAACTTCGAGTTGATGAACCAACTTTTTTCTTAGGACGAGAAATTTTGGTAGCGGGCACTGGTCAAGAAATGTCTTTTTGGCGTAAAATTGTCTTTACAGTAATGACCCGTAATGCCGAAAGCGCAAATTCTTATTTTAAATTGCCGCTTGATAGAGTTATCGAGGTGGGAATGAGAATTGAACTATAAATTTTTAAGCTAATATCTTGCGCTGCGTCGCATTTTGCGGCATAAGTTTTTAATATGATTGATGTAGGTTATGTGAAAGATGCTCACGGCATAAAAGGCGAGATTTTTGTGCGTCTTAACGCCGGTAAAGCTGATTGGCTTAATGAGTTAGATAAGGTCCGATTACAGTCACAAAGCGGAGAGATTAAATCTTTTCAGATAGTACGTAGTAGTAGGCACAAAGACGGTATAATTTTTCTTTTAGAAAATATCAAAGATCGCAATACCGCTGAATCTTTAAAAGGGCATAGATTTGTTATTTCTGAAGCAATGCTTAAAGCAAAGCCAGGAGAGGGCATTTATCTTCATGAAATTTTGGGCTTTGAGGTAATAGATAAAAAGTTGGGAGCGCTTGGGTCTATTGTAAAATTTAGTTCAAATGGTACACAAGATCTTTTAGTGCTTGAGTATAAAGGGCGTGAAATATTAATCCCGTTTGTTGAGCCGTTTATTGAGAAAGTTAACCTTCAAAGTCGTCAAATTGAGATGATCTTACCTGATGGTTTAATTGATGCGCTTTAATGTGATTACACTTTTTCCTAATTTGATTGAGTCAGTGCTTGATGCAAACGGTGGTGTTGTCGGGCAAGCAGTGAGTAGGGGCGATGTAACTATTCATACAGTTAATCCACGAGCATTTACCAGTGACTTACACAAAACAGTTGATGATCGCCCATTTGGCGGTGGTGATGGTATGGTAATGCTTTATGAGCCTCTAGCTTGTGCACTTAGGTCACTTGGTGGCGATGTAGGACACTGTGTATATCTCACGCCACATGGTAAGAAATGGAGTGACCAAAAAGCTAGAAATTGGGCAAAGACTAAAAAAATAGTCACTCTTGTATGCGGCAGATATGCAGGCGTAGATCAGCGATTTATTAATGATTTTATAGACGAAGAAATTTCTATTGGCGATTTTATTTTAAGTGGCGGCGAACTAGGGGCACTAGTGCTAATCGATTCGACTTCTAGGTTTCTAGCTAACGTGTTAGGCAACTCTCAATCGGCAGAAGCTGAAAGTTTTGCTGACGAACTTCTTGAAGCGCCGTTATTTACCAGACCTAGAGACCTAACAGAGAAAAAATCAGTTCCTGGCATATTTTTAGGCGGTGACCATGCCAAAATTCAGGCAGCAAGAAGACTGTTATCACTACTTATAACTCTACAAAAACGCCCTGACCTTATCTCTGACTTACATAAACTTGAAATACGCAAATCAATTAGTGCTGTTGATGATTTTTCACCAGGAGAGCTTCATGCCTGCGGGCTTGACCCTCATTTTTTAAAGGAACTGAATGCGCGACTCAAATAATATCGTTGCAGCCCCTGATGTGACCGTTGGGCTTGTTCATTGGCCGTGCCTTAACCAACATGGTGAAGTGGTTTGTACTAATGTCACAAATTTTGATATTCATGATATAGCGCGAAGTTGTCGTACTTATGGTGTGAATCAATATTTTATTATAAATCGGGTTAAAGAACAGTTGATGTTTGTTGAGCGCGTGCTTGATCACTGGCGTGTTGGCGAGGGGTCTGACCACAACCCCCGTAGAAAAACGGCTATTCGTATGGTGAAAACAGCTGAAACCCTTGAAGATTCTCTTAAAGATTTTAAGGTAAAGCCTTTACTAATAGCTACAAGTGCTCAAAATCGCGTTGATTATCAAAATATCAGTTTTGGGCACCTTAGAGAACGTATGTGGTTTGAACGTTCACAACCCACCTATTTAGTATTTGGTACTGGCTGGGGCTTTACTGACGATGTTATAAAGCAGTGTGATTTCGTATTAGATCCCATTAAGGGATCGTCGGCAGATGATTTTCGGCATTTATCTGTTCGGGCCGCTGCAGCCATCTGCCTTGACCGACTACTTGGGCAATGATAGGTTCTCGGGTTCAAATCGAGGTCAACATGGATTTTGTACGTCGCGTAACTTTAAAACGTGCGCAAGAAAAAAAATGGCTTAAAAAAATTGATTCTTTTACTCCCGGAGACACAGTTGAGGTCTACGTGCGAATTAAAGAGGGCGAAAAAGAAAGAGTGCAAGTTTATA
>MEPT01000004.1:0-208 GCA_001769925.1 Bdellovibrionales bacterium RBG_16_40_8 | reverse complement strand
CGAAAGATTTCTTATGGCGTAGGGGTTGAGAGAACATTTCCGTATTCTAGCCCGAATCTTGAAAGAGTTGAGGTTGTTAGTCGCGGTCAAGTAAGGCGTAGTCGTCTTTATTTCTTGCGCGGTCTTGTTGGACGTGCTTCGCGACTAAATACTGAACTTGTCGTTGCTGAAGGCGGCAATGATATGGCACAAGAAAAAGAAGAAGCTA
>MEPT01000003.1:6170-7062 GCA_001769925.1 Bdellovibrionales bacterium RBG_16_40_8 | reverse complement strand
GACTGTTGTCGCGCAGACTTGAAATATTCACGAAATTCAGAAAAAGCAATGACTCTACCCACCTATTGATCAACCTCAGGTAATTTTGCAATTTTCTTTGGCGGTTGCTTTTTCTTCGCGCGCTCATGCTCCTCATCGAGGTCAAAAATCTTATTTAGTTTTTCGATACCCTCTTTTGATATAGGCCGACGGCGAATGGCTTTTAGATTTTCAAACAATTCATCTACAGATATTTTTTTATTCTTCATAATCACCTCTAGATAGCACTATACCATGCAAATTATCAATCTAACATTACGGATTTACTCACTTTTTCGTCCGACCAGTGTCCGGGTAAAGTTCGAATTCCGGACGGGTTCAAGCGTCACAGAAAACTGCCGATAAGTTTGTATGGCGACGCAACTCTTCAAACTTCGCTGCGAAATTCTGCATCGAATGCATTCGATCTGACAGCAAAAAGTTGCGAAGATCATCTCGCAGCCCACGCCACTTCAGACCTGTCATTGATGGAGAACCGAAGATTTGAGGTCAGCTGGCGTGCAGTAATCACGATAACAACTTCATTTTAAACTTGCCAAATCACTACTATTTTTGGTAGTATCAAAACTAGAGCGATTATGGACAAGCCTGAATCTATTCCAAAGTACAAAGTTGTGTTCTACCAATCCCCTCAAGGGACAGAACCGGTCAGGGAGTGGCTTCAATCATTGGAAAAAGCCAAAAGGCTTCAGCTCGGGCAGGCTATCCAAGTGCTCCAAATGAATGGCCCCGTGCTCTCGATGCCCTATGCCTGCCCGCTTGGCAAAGGACTATATGAACTGAGAGAGCGAATTGGACGGGTTAGGTATCGAATTTTTTACGCGTTTGATGATGGCCGCTTGGTGGTTTTACT
>MEPT01000003.1:4623-6146 GCA_001769925.1 Bdellovibrionales bacterium RBG_16_40_8 | reverse complement strand
GATGACATCGCTCTGGCTAGGCAAAGATTGAAAAATTATTTTAACAGGAGGTAATAAAGTGAATGCCAAAAAAAATAAAGCCACCGGAAGTTCATTTGATAGTTGGTTGAATGACCAAGGTGAAGCGTTCAAAGCAGAAATCATTGCAGGCGCCATGAAGCGACAATTTGTTATCAAACTTCGTGGGATGATGAAAACACAAGGTGTTGGAATCAACGCTCTCCAGAAAATGATGGGCACTGGCCCCTCTCAGATGCAGAGACTCCTTGACCCTAAAGACGTCGGGATTTCTCTAAAATCTATCGCGAAACTTTTGGCAGTCTTAGGTGCTGCAGGACAGATTGCCGTACAAGCCAAGCCCAACAAAAAGAAAGTGGCGTGAGAAACCACTCGCGCCCCTAAAGCCCCTCTGCGTCGGCAGATCGCCTAACCGAGTTTGCGAAACTTCGCAGCACGCTTCTCAATTTTTAAAAGCTCTGACGATTTTTCAAACTTGCCATTGGGATAAAGAAATATCATCGGGTGAACGTTTAATGCTGAAGCAAAAACCTCAGCATAATGCTGACTCATTTCAATACGGTCGTTTTCTATGACGCTTAAATTGTTGTCACGAATACCCGTGATTTTCTCCATCTCCTCAAGAGTGAGACCGTCTCGCTTTCTGAGCGCTCGCAACATTTCACCTGGCGTTGCGCCCTCAGGAACCAACTCGTTTAATACATCCAACATTTTATTTGCCATAGCAAAAGGCTCCTCATTTCTTATAGTCATGATCTGCGGTCACTCGAACTACTCGCACCACAATTTTCTCATCTTCTATACGGTAAATAACCCGCCCAGAAAATGAAAACGAAATAGCGCGATGACCCTTCCACTGCCCGTCCAATTCATGATCACGCCAATCTGGCTTATGTTGCGCGAATTCAATACCAAGCTCCTCGACATCCGCAATCCAGCGCTTAATTATCTTGATATCATCCGGATTTATAACTCCAGACTTAAAATCCACACGAAGTTTCTTTTCTGCCTCTGCCGTGAGCTCAACGCCCCATCTCTTACTCATTCGACAGCGAGTTTACCATCTTTGAAAATCGAGTTCGATATGACGAAGTTCAGGATCTCACGCTTTTTGAATGATTCTGCTTTTTCGTAAATCTTTTATATACGGCCAAAACCACTTCAGACGTTGGGAGAAAAATAACCTTCACTTCAATTTATCCATGGCGTCTTTATGCTTTTTGAAAGCTTTTTTAGCAGTAGTCAAAAAATCTTTTGTTGCAACCGGCGCAAGCGTAATCGTTTGGGGTTCGGTTATAAATTTCTCGATAGCCATATTCACAAGCTGAGCAAACTTAATACCATTCGCCTCAAGATACTCTTCGACCTTCTGCTCAAGTTCGTCATCAAATCTCACTGTTTTAGGGAGTCCCATAGGCTCACCTCCTGATGTATTTAATATAATACATTTAAATACAATTATCAAGAGTGACGCATAACTATTCAAATTTACTTAATATTTTCAT
>MEPT01000003.1:0-4539 GCA_001769925.1 Bdellovibrionales bacterium RBG_16_40_8 | reverse complement strand
TAAATCCAAATCGACACCAGGCATATGGGCTGCAAATATACAAATTTCTCTACCACCAGCGACCAATTCCCGCCACACCGCGAGCGTCTGCTCACAATCAAGTCGGTCTTCTACATGCATATCAAAAATAAGAATCTCGTTTCCTCTCACCGCGCTTATACTTGGAACTAAAGTGCCGTGGTCATAATCGGCACAAGTAAATTCAATAACAGCCATGTCAAAGCACTGCCATTGATTATATGACTCCCATGGGTTTTCGCTCCCTATTTCAGAACCAAGCGCTCTGCCATTTTCATTATCAATTTGCTCGAACTCCAGATCCTCTTCACTGAGCAACTGAGTGTAAACAAATGCAGAAGCTGTGGCACAAATCGCAAACAGACTAAATATGATAATGACTCTCTTCACTTTTTGAGCCTCTCGTAATATTTTACTAGTTTATTCATCTGCTTGTGATCTAGATCCTTTTGCCACTTCTCCAGATACGATTTGTAATCTGCCGCCGCCTCCAACCAAGTGGCTTGGCGCTTGAGTTTTGCAGACGCTGTTTCTCGCTTGCGATGCAGCCAACGAACACCCGCCGCAATACTGAGTGACGCCTCATTCATATCTTTTTGATCAAGGTCAACAAGGTGATCACTGATCTCGCCGTTTTCATCTTTTAAAATATCTAGCGCCCAGTCTGTCACTTGCATGAGGCCACGCGCGTAGCCGGCTTTTTTGCCAGCTTTAATTTTGGCCTCTCGATTAAACCCTGACTCAGTTGCAATCAACGCTTTAACCAAATTAGGATTTAAATTTTCTTTGGGAGCCAAAACTTCATTCCAATATTTAGTCCAACCGGCAATCAATGAGTCATAGCGATTGCCTTTATACTTAAAATCTAAATTATCTGCTTTTGGCTGCAGCTTAACTTTCGAGAAATACTTTTCAGCAATCTGCAAGAGCTCTTCAATGTAAATCTGATCTTTGCGTGAAGGGTGAGATTTTAATTTTTTAGTTTTCTTAACCGGTTTTTTCTTCGCCATTTGCGAGACGACTTTACTATAAAGCCAATTTTTACTCAACTCAACTATTTAAAATTATTTGCCTTTGTCCGAATCCCGGACACCAATATTTACGAAATATCAGCGCATGCAGTTCTAAACTCCCGGACTTGGGGACGCCAATCACTGCCTAACCTTTCAATGGTTTACGCGAAAAAACCATGTCCGATTCGGACGTGGTAGACAATGTTTTATGATTATCTATACAGCAATAAATTCAGCTTTTCATATATTCGAAAAATATTACTCGTCACCAATTTGTGGGGCCACTTCTTATCCCGGCGCCTTGGGCAGTCGCTCATGAGAATACCCATCCCCAATGGCGTTGAAAAAGGGCGTCTACTCAATGCTTATTTTGAAAAATGTGGACATCGAAGTAACGAATCTGAACCAATTTTACCGTCTCAACTTCAAAAAGCGAAATCTAAACTTAAGCCCGATCATTACAACTGGATCTATTTATCAGTTTGGCTTGGCCTTCGCCCCCGTGAAGTAGACCAACTTAAAAACGACCGCTTCGTGCGCCTCCAACCAGGACTTCATAAAAAACTAATCTTATGGATTTATCAGACAAAACTGTCAGCCGTACCACCCCAATATCGTTGGAAGCTGATACCGATTATTTTTACAGAACAAGAAACTGCACTAAAAATACTTCGGCCCAAACACTACTCTCTACGGCGGTCGCAAGGGATTTACAGATCTAATGCTCGCACGCCAGCAAGACTTCATTCATATCAGTCAATGGATGGGCCACTCTTCGATTGAGCGCACTTGGAGGAACTATAAATCTAAAAAAATTGTGCATTTTACCGACTTCCGAGAAGCTGGTTAGCGAAGACTAATTAAAATGAAAATGGCGATACTCCCGAGCTTGTTCATCAGGCATGACAACGTCTTTTTGAACTGAGCCGCTGAGGACAGCATATCCGATATCAAAATCTAAACTAATAACGAATGGACATTTAGTAGATTCAAGTGCATTTAAGATCATCGCATCAGATACGGATAAGTTTGTAGATTCAGAAATTTCAACGGCGCGATCCCACTCTGGCTGCTTTAAGTAGATCTCATTATCCCGCTGGTGCGGACTGATTTAACTGACCCCACACTCACTTAGAAAGTTTTCAATACTACCGAGTCTTCCAGATAAAATGTGCTTGCATGCCTTTAGCCAGCCGATGTTGCCCGAATGTTCGCCGGCTGAAAATGCGCGCTTAATGTTTTTAACTGCGTATCTGTAAACACTGGATCTGAACCACGCGCTACTTTCGCTCGCATAGAGCCCGTTGCACTGTCAATGGCCGCCTTTGCGGCCCTGGTAATCTTAACTTCGGAATGTGCATCCACTAGGTCAATAAGTCCTTCGGTCATAAGTAGTCGACGCTGAAATTCAATAAACTCAGATTTAGTCGTGACCGTAACAAAAAATTTGATATCAACTTCTGACGCCAAATCCAATATTTCAAATACACTATCGTGTTCTTTTTTAATTTCATAACTCATCGACACTAAAATATTTGTGTCAAGAAATGCGCCCGCAAAGTAATTAGGCCGACCTTTAAGATCAATAATAAATTTTTGAAACTCAGAAAATGGCACTACTCTAGCCACTAAACATCAACCTCAGAATCACGATCAATAGCAATTTTTTTGCCGACTTCATTGAGTCGTTTATTTTCAGCTTCAATATCCTTTTCAAAGGTTTTATTTAAGTCATCTATTTGCGCTTGTGTCAGTGGTCGACGCCGAATCGCCTTTAAATCTTCTGTAAATGTTCGCCATGATTTTCTTTTTTTATCATTACTCATATGCACCTCTTGATAGCACTATAACACAGAAAATACCACTCTAAGATCCTGATATTGCTACATATTTCGTCCGGCTAGTGTCCGGATAAAGTTCGAATTCCGGACGGGTTCAAGCGTCACAGAAATCTGCCGATAAGTTTGTATGGCGACGCAACTCTTCAAACTTCGCGGCGAACGTCTTCATCGAATAGCTTTGATTTGAGAGGAGAAAGTTGCGAAGATCGTCTCGCAGCCCACGCCAAACTAATTCTGAGCCGCGTGTCTTCAACGCCCAGCAACTGAAAAATCGGGAGGAATTTTTATCCAAACTTTTCCCGTTAGTACTTCGACAAGATGGTCTTTGGTTGTCTGCTCTAGCAGATCGAGATACGCCTTTAACATTTCTTCGCGAGATTTATAATTTCTACTAAATTCGAATTCGTCCATTTGAAACACCGTAAATATTTTTTTAGCTATTAAAAAGCCTCTTAAGGTAAAATAATCAAGATCAGACTTGGAAATGCTAATCGACACTGAATTTTCATAACAGTTGATTTCGAGTTGCAAAAAAGAATTTCGACAAATGACACTCAATACTTTATTGGACCTACCTAGAATTTCGACTTCTTTAGTAAAAAAATCCATCGACAAAAAATACTTTTTGAAACTATAGAAATTGATTAGTTTTTCAAATTCTTTCAGCGTCACAGTGCACCTCCTCCAAGTTTCAATTTTTCTATAGCATAGAAGACGCTGAAAATATATGGTTCACATCAGCCAATGGATGGGACACTCCTCAATTGAAAGAACTTGGCGCAATTATAAATCCAGACAAATTGTGCATTATTCTACACTTGATGACGCTGCTTAAATGATCAGCAGCTAATTCACTTGTTCAAAATGATAATGGCGATACTGCTCAGCCACACTGTCAGGCATGACAACGTCTTTCGCCTCTGCTGATGCTAGCGCGGCATAGCCAATATCGAAATCTATGCTTATGATGCAGGGGAAGCGGCTACATTGAGCAGCGTTTAAAATCATGGCGTCTGAAAATCCCATACAACTTTGTTCGGCAAGACGCTTAGCTGGCGGCCATGTGATTTCTGCATTGAATAAATCCTTTTGCTGTTCAATATGTTGGCTGATGTACTCAACACCGAATTCGTTCAACTGATTTTCTATCTCATCCAATCGACCAGTTAAAATTTCTTCGCACATCGCAAGCCAACCCGATTTGCCAGAAAAACGCCCAGCCGAAAATGATGATTTTATCGCCTTAATCTGGTTATCGGTAAAAACTGGATCACCGCCCTGCTGCTCGCGACGTTTAAGCAGGCCAGATTGATACTGAATTTGTGCTTTGGCTTTTGCGGTAATACGCAGCCTCGGCGATTCACCTACCAAATCACGCAAACTTTCAGTCATAGTCACACGTCGAAAAAAATCTAAAAACTCAGCGCGTGTATTAACCGTGATAAAAAATCGCATTCCATCGGTGCGTTCGGGTAAAAGTGCATCATTAAAAAAATCAGTGATCTCATCGTAAAGACGCCCGACTGTTTTTTAGCAACTTGGTAGTATTCACGAAATTCAGAAAAAGAAATGACTCTACCCAACTATTGATCAACCTCAGGTAATTTTGCAATTTTCTTTGGCGGCTGCTTTTGCTTCGCGCGTTCATGCTCCTCATCAAGGTCAAA
>MEPT01000002.1:13778-13967 GCA_001769925.1 Bdellovibrionales bacterium RBG_16_40_8 | reverse complement strand
GGGCATAAATTAACTCCATTGGCGATTATTTCGTAAGTAAGGTCATCTCCTGCAGGTATATAATTATAATTGGGGGCAGAATCATTTTCACAAATTTGCCGATCCCCACTGCCAACACAGTTATTTGTTGCGGGGTTATTGTCGATGCTATAAGTACCAGTAAATATGTTTACATTAATTAGATAGTTG
>MEPT01000002.1:13409-13742 GCA_001769925.1 Bdellovibrionales bacterium RBG_16_40_8 | reverse complement strand
TGTTCTGTAGTTGGATCATTGTCCCAAAAGTTTTTATTTCTTTTGATAATGTCTCGTGAACTGCCAAATACTGCGCTAGAGTTATAAAGGTAAAGATCAATAGCAGATTCTAGTTCGGTAGCGTAGCCCCCACTAACATCAGTAGTTTGAGCCTTGACGGTTATTGTAAGAGAACCGCCCGTGTGCTTGTAAAATAAAAAATCGTTATTACGTAAAAGATGAGAGCTAGAATATTCGCCATTATCTTTTGTGTCATTTAAGGGGTTCATAGAGTAAACTTTGTTACAAATGCCCGGGGCTACATAGTGCGCGTACTGCTGTGAATCGCCCTCT
>MEPT01000002.1:9819-13401 GCA_001769925.1 Bdellovibrionales bacterium RBG_16_40_8 | reverse complement strand
GGTTCGAAGAGATGACCAGTCACTAGCGCCAGTTAAACTCATTTGCGAATCATTTACCAACCCGACATTATGAAAATATGCATTTGGGTTTTTAAAAACATTAACATTCGTCATAGCGGCCCACAGCTCAGAAAAACCATCGTCGATACTTTCATCGCCAGTAGAATCTGGGTTTATCCCGCTATCAAAAATATCCCAAAGCATACGGGTAATAGAAAATTCACGAAAATTACCTTCATAATCAAATTCTGGTATATCGCATCCTGAGACTTTTGACCCAACACTGCATTCGCCGGCGGGGGATTCAATAGGTATATTTAGAATATATGATGATGATGATCCAATGTCAGAATCTGGAGTGCCATCAGCATCTCGATATGCGGCTTCGTTACGAACAGCTGCTTGTATAAAATCTCCCCAGCCTTCGCTCCAGGCAAGCCTTGGGTCAACTAAAGAAGTTCCATCATGCTCGCCGCCAGGCGATGAACTTACTATTACGTTGTCTTCTAAAAAATGACCGTATTCGTGAATTATTACAGAATTGTCAAAGTGATCAGTGTCTGAATAGTATATGTCATTGTTGATACCACCTAAAATAAAGAGACGTTTATATTCAGGTAAATAAAAGCTAAGCCCACTATCACTATCTCCAGAATAGACGTTAGGGTTAAACCCTTTCGCCCAATAGACTTTTGCTTTTGGCGCAACAGTGAAGTTTACGCACTCAGAAAATAAGGAGGAACAATTAGAAGTTTTAGTTCGCAGAAACTCATTGGTTTCTAAAATTTGATCATAAATATTAAATGCTCCACCCAAAAGTGGGCCTGCATTAATGGCATCAGCATTAATTGTTCCCATTGGTTTACTGCTGTTGGGTATTACACTACCACTAATAGTATAGGGCACATTTTCTTCAGGGCAGTTCATTACAGATACTTTTACTTGAGAGGTATTAGACCTCGCAGATACCTTAACCGTGTATGTATCTGAAGATGTGGGTAGTTGAAGAGAAAAATTGCCAGAGCTGTCAGTTTCGCCGCATTGAACAGTTTTGCCTAAAGGGTTAACAACAGTGATTTCTGCATAGCGAATAGCTTGCGGTGCGCCAATGGCGTCTAGCCCGTTACTAGCTGTATAGGGGCGCGCCTGAAAGGTGGCGCTACCTGTAATTGTAACAGGGTTTGCTGGTGAATAATTTGTGCTGCAATAAACAGGTTCGGCTGGTCCAGAATAGGCGGCGCTGACGCGCTTATTGCATGAGGCATCAATTGGCTTTTTTTTTCCTTGATCACAGGCCGTTAATCCTAGCCCGATAACAATATAAAAAAATATCTTAAGCAATGTACAGTTATTTGATGTGTTCATTGCTGGCTTATCGGCTAGTCTAAAAATCAAAATTACAACTTAATGACAGAACGAAATTATTTTTTTAGAGTAGATGCTCAAATTGATACATATTATGGAGTAATGCTGTGCAAAAAGGGTTTAATTCTGACGTTATGTACAATGGGGCAACATATCATGTGCAAACAGAAGACTGGGGTCGCACAAATCCGTTTATTGTAAGTCTTATTTTCTCTGGTGGCGCTATCGTTAAAAATATTAGAGTTCCCTATACAAAAGTGTTACCGCAAGGAATTTATTCTGAAGATACTTTCATTCGCTTAGCTCTAGAAACACAACATCAGTCTGTACTGGACCTCTTAGTTTCTGGTCAATTGGTATGAGAATTTGTTAGCATGGAGTAATGATTGAGTTTACTCATGCCTATAAGATATACCCTGGCCCAACACACGCCATCAAAGACGTAAGTTTAAAAATTAACAAAGGTGAATTTGTTTTTTTAACAGGGCCAAGTGGCTCGGGCAAAACCACATTATTTAGGCTGCTTTCTGCATATGATCGCGCGTCGTCAGGCAGAGTTTCTGTCATGGATTTTGATTTAGCAAAAATAACTAAAAAGCAGATCCCATTTTTTCGCCGAAGGATTGGCGTAGTTTATCAGGAGTTTAGACTGTTAAAACACAAAACAATTTTCGAGAACGTTTCTCTGCCACTTGAAATTAGAGGTGATTCGGCGCGGGCAATTCGCGCGCGTACTGAAGAAATTCTTGCTGAAGTTGGCTTGCTGCATAAAACTAATGAAACCCCAGAGCATCTATCGGGGGGAGAACAACAGCGCGTGGCTATTGCCCGCGCTTTGGTTCATCGCCCTGGACTTCTCGTTGCGGATGAGCACACAGGTAATTTAGACCCAACCCTATCTAACGAAATTATTAAATTATTTGAAAAGATAAATGCATTAGGCACCACAGTATTTGTTGCTACACATGATTACTCTCTGGTTGGCAAGTATAAAAGGCGAACAATTGAAATACAAAATGGCTCAATGGTAAGGGCGTCATAATGGGCATCGGTGCATGGAGCGGCCTAAGGCGAAGCTGGCAATATCAGAAACCCATGCACTGGATGACCTTGGCAGTACTCGTCGGTAGCTTTAGTGTTCTGATTGTTGCCATTATAATCTATCAAAACTTAAACAATATTCTCACGCATTGGGGTAGCGAAGTTAAAGTTAATATTTACCTGCAAGAAGAGGCTAGCGAAAAAGATACATTGGCAATCGAAAAATATTTGCAGGGCATAAATTTTTTTTCGCACATACAATATTTGTCAAAAAAAGCGGCAGCTGAAAAATTTAAACAAAGAGTAGGGCAATATGTGCCTGGGTTACTAGCTGATTTAGAATCAGACAATCCGCTACCGGCAAGTTTTGTTATGGGGGTTAACGGCGGCATTGTCACGCAAGGTCAGTATGACAGGTTAGTTTCTGTAGTTAATGATATAAAAAAAATATCAAGCGTTGATGACGTATCTTACGGCCAAGGATGGATAGAAAATTATGCTACTGTTATTAGAATATTTTCAACAACAAGTGCTGCGTTTCTCTTAGTGTTATTAGCAGGAACGATTTTTGTAATCGGCAGCTCAATACGCTACTCAATTGAACAGAGAAGAAGTGAGATTGAAATTCTTGAGCTTTGCGGCGCGACTCGTAGAACAATTATTTGGCCGTTTGTTTTTGAAGGTCTAGTAACAGGAGTTTTGTCTACCTGGGCAGCGCTTTTTATTACTTATTCGATTTATCTTTGGCAATCAGAAGTGGTAGCAAGCAGGCTAGCATTTTGGAATATTAAAGCGCAATTAGTTTTTTTGAGTCCGCTATCTATAGCGCTGGTTGTTTTACTAGGGTCAGCCATAGGCGGCATGGGTGCTTATATTTGGGCGCGCGATATTTCTACAGGATGGGCGGCGGCCGAGGCAACAAACACGTTATGATTATATCTATAATTTTTTATTCATTAATTGCATATGCTGATGTGCCTAAAAAAGAAATTCAAGAAACTAATATGGCAAAAGAGTATCTTCGGCAAAAAGAAAGAGTCTTGTCGGTAGACCACAAAACCAGATTAACCATGAGCAATCTATATGAAATTAATGAGCGCATGAAAAATATGAGTAAAAAACGTGATGTATTAAACAACAAAGTTATCAGCGCAGAGGGGGATGTTCACACGCGGG
>MEPT01000002.1:2326-9807 GCA_001769925.1 Bdellovibrionales bacterium RBG_16_40_8 | reverse complement strand
AAAATAAAATTAAAACGCAACGACTGCGCCTAGCGAAACGATTAAAGGCTATTTATATGCTTGGCGATGAAGGTGTTGTGAGAGTTATTTTTTCGTCAGCTAGCGCTCAAGATCTAGACCAAAGCATAAAGTATTTACGACTTATTAGCGATCACGATTTTTCATTAATTAAATCTTATAGCGTTAATCTTGAACTTTTACGCAAACATAGAGATCGTCTTAATAAAGAGGTTAAAAATCTATTAATAGCAAAAGAAAAATTACGCAAACAAGAGGGTGTCCTCACAAAAGATCAAGAGTCTAAATCGTCTCTGCTGGCGCAGCTAAGTGGAGAGCGTATAGCTTCGGTGCGAAAAATGGCCAGCATTCGTGAGTCGGCGAGTAATGAAGATATGCGGGGGCTATTTAATACCTCGTTTTATGAAAATAAGGGTAAAATGAGTAGGCCTGTGCGCGGCGCAGTAAAACATGAATTTGGTTTAATAGAAAACGACAAGTTTCGGTATCGCTTAAGTCACAAAGGTATCCTTTATCAGCCTGACCAAAATGAAAAGATAACTGCCATTTTTAACGGAATTGTGGCCTTTGTTGGTAGCGTGAATGGTTATGGTCAAACTATTGTAATAGATCATGGTGATAATTATTATTCTGTGTATTCATATCTCAAAGAAATTTTTGTAGATGAGGGTAAGAAAATTACTGCGCATGAGGCCCTTGCTATCGGCGACAGAAAATTTTATTTTGAAATAAGGCATTTTTCTGATGCGATTGATCCAAGGCAATGGTTGAAAGCAATATGAAATACAAACAAAAATAAAGGGGTAACGTATGAGAATTAAATTGCTAAACAAAAAAAAGCTTCGCTGGCAAATTTCGATTATTCTTGTGCTCGCCCTTTTGGGCGTTGTTTATTTCACTTCAGGATTGCGAGCTTATGCCAAGGATAGGTACACAGATCTTCAACTTTTTACCAAAGTTTTAAATTTAGTTCAGCAATATTACGTCGAAGAAGTAGACACAAAAAAACTCATTTATGGCGGGATAAAGGGCATGCTACGCGAGCTAGACCCGCATACTAATTTTTTGCCACCTGAGATATATAAAGAATTTGAATCAGAGACTAGTGGTGAATTTGGTGGATTGGGCATAGAAATAACGGTGAGAAAAGGTGTGCTTACGGTAATATCGCCGATAGAAGATACTCCGGCATATAAGGCGGGAGTTAAATCAGGAGATAGAATTCTAACTATTAACGGAGAATCAACCAAGGGCCTTGATTTAATAGAGGCAGCTCAGAAAATGCGAGGATCAAGGGGTTCGAAAGTAATACTAGGAATATTTCGTGAGGGCTTTGAGCGACCAAAAGATATCGCAGTTGTACGCGGAACAGTAAAAATCCACTCTATTAAATTTACTGACCTAGAAGATGGTTATGTCTATGTGCGCTTAACTAGTTTTATTGAAAACACAGCAAGAGATTTTAAAAAAGCCATTGCCGAGCATACTAAAAAATATAAAAACGTGCGCGGGCTGATACTTGATCTGAGAAAAAATCCTGGGGGACTTTTAGATCAAGCGGTAGAGATGAGCAATTTATTTCTCGAAAGCGGAATTATAGTCAGCACAATGGACCGTAATAAAAAAGATAAACAAACAATGTTCGCCAAGAAAGAGGGTACTTTGGCGTCTTTTCCGATGGTCGTGCTTGTGGATGAATATTCAGCAAGCGCTAGCGAAATTCTTGCTGGCGCATTGCAAGATAACAAACGCGCCCTCATCATGGGGCAACGTACTTTTGGTAAAGGATCGGTTCAATCAGTTGTAAAGCTGGTAGATGGATCTGGACTAAAGCTAACAGTCGCCAGATATTATACTCCAGCGGGGCGCTCCATTCAGGCTGAAGGTATAGTACCAGATGTAAGCGTAGATAATTTGAGTTCAGAGGTTATTGAAATGGCTATGCAAAAAAATCAGGTACGTAGAGAAAAAGATATTTCTGGTCATTTAGAGGCTGACGAAGAAGATTTTAACAATGAGTATGATATAAAAATAAGTAATGAAAAAGGTAAAAAAACTAAGCCCGGGCCGGGCACAATCACCCCTTCGGGCGCCGGGTTTATGGAGACGTGGCTTTCTGGATCTGAAAAAAAGGGCGAGGCAGATTCTCCTAAAAATAAATTACTGAAAGAAGATTTTCAAGCGCTCCAGGCTTATAACTATTTGCGCGCATGGAGGGTTATGAAAGGTTTTGACGAACAAAAAACCGAAATTCATAAAGCAGATTCTTCAGACGAAAATTCTTCGGTTAAGGCGAAGTGATTACTTTGATTTATTTTTTAAATTCTTAGACAGGTCATGAAGAGAGTCCATAATTGGGGCAAGTTCATCCCGCGGGCGTAAATTTCTCTCGTCATCATAATTGCCGGCCTTAAGCTTTTCAATATACTGCAAAATGGCGTACATTGGGCCCGCAATTCTATGACTGATAACAATACTATAGACTATTGCCAAAACAATAGAGATTAGTAAAAAACCAAGTGCAGTTGAAATCAATTGCGTAAACCTTTCTTCTATGGCGATTTGCATAGGTATAGATAAGTTTGCAATATCTGAAATTAGCATGCGCAGCTGATTAATATGCGAATTCATAATAACCATCATTAGGCCAACTATAGATAAGCTTAATGCCGTAAAATAAAAGGTCATTCGACCTTGTAATTTCTTATCTATTAAAAAATTTTTAAACTCTCGCTTGTTGCTGTTCATATAGATTCTCTCTTGTTTGACGCCTACTCCTATGCTAACCTTCTGGTGAAAATATAGGCAAGGTAAAATGGAGGTCGTATGAGTATTCTCGTGGCACTTCTTTCGTCGAGTCTGGTAAACGCTGCCGGATTTTCGTCCGGAAACAATTTTTTTGAAACACGTCTTTTTGGTGAGGTAACGGTTTTATGTACTTACCCTGGCAGGGGCGGCAGTCGAATGGTTTACTGCCGTGGTGAGACATTAGATCCCGTAGAGTTTGATTATTTTGTCCTAGACGAGTACGTGCCGGCATCAAAGATAATCTTGAAATCTAGAGAAATAGAGATAACTAAAAAAATGGCATACGTATCTGAGAAAAAACGCAGTAAAAAGCAATTCAATCTTTGGGTCTGGACACTATTTCAGCGGCCGTTACTACAGTATGGTGAAAACAATATTGTTTATCAGCTTTTAGACGGCAGCAAAATAGTACGCGATGGTGAATTCAAAGTGAGTGTGCAAAGGGGCGAGGATCGTCAATGTCGTCACCGCGTGATGCATTCATCATCGCCTGATGATTGCGATTTTGGTAGCCGCTCCATTTGCGATGAGTATTTTCGCCTAGAAAATTATTGTGAGTAGGTTAGTAACTTAAAATAATTAGTGCGGGTAACAGTACCAAACCAATCACGCTTTGGTAAGCTTATCTGCAGGTAGCTCTTTAATGTCAGCGTGTTTGATAAGATATTCAACCACTTTTTCTTCGGTAATTTGATACTTCATCTGATGTTGTCTTTCATGATTGGCGTTGTAGAATTCGCGTAATTTAGCGATGTCAATGTGAGATTGTTTGGCATAATTTTCAAGGCGTTCATTAAACTCTTCTTTGGTGGCAGCAAGTTTATTTTTTTCAGCCAAAGCTTCTACCAAAAATGAGGATTGAATCATAAATGCTGCGGTTTCGCTAAAATCTTTATCCCACTTATTTTTGTATAATTCGTAATCAGAGGCGTTCATCCCCTGTTGTTTCATACGTTTTTCAGTGTCTTGTATAAGAAATTCTTTTTGTTGGTTTTGCATGGCCTTTGGTACTTCTATTGGATTTTCTTTTACTAGTTCATGCAATATGCGGGCACGCAAATCTTCATTAATGCGCTTTGTTTCTTGTTGGGTTACATCTTTACGAATTAGTTCGCGAAGTTCTTCAGCGGTATTGCAGCCATCAAGTGTTTTCACGAATTCGTCATTAAGCTCAGCCAGGTCCTTTTTTAAGATACTTTTCAAAGTAACATCAAACACAACTTGTTTGCCGGCTAT
Source organism: Bdellovibrionales bacterium RBG_16_40_8 (assembly GCA_001769925.1). GTDB lineage: Bacteria > Bdellovibrionota > Bdellovibrionia > Bdellovibrionales > UBA1609 > RBG-16-40-8. The sequence goes on along the minus strand of MEPT01000002.1, from coordinate 5,745 downwards.
TTCTTTTTGCCCATAATCATCAGGAAATTTTAGCTGCAGTTCTTTTTTTGCGCCGACTGACATTCCTTCAATTCCAGATTCGAAGCCAGGGATGAATGAGTTAGAGCCCCAATGTAATTTGTAGTCTCTCATTGAGCCGCCCTCAAGGGGCTTGCCGTCGATAGTTCCTATAAAATCAATATCTACAATATCTCCTGCTTGGGCTGGCCTAATTTCTATTATTGGCACCAAATTTGCGCGGCTTTCTCTAATTTGTAAAATTATAGAGTCAATTTTTTCTTCGGTCACATCAAGCTTTTCTTTTTCGACCTTAAGGTTTTCTATTTTTTTAAGCACTATTTCAGGGCGAATCTCAAACTCTGCAGTAAAGTGAAAATCCTCAATCTCTTCGAGTTTATCAAAATTGATTTGCGGAGGAGACACTGGGCGTAATGAATGTTCACCAAGAGCATGGGAATAGGCTTCAGAAATTAAATCTTCAAGAACATCTTGTTTTACGCGATCGCTATATAGGCTTTTGATGGTTTGTAGTGGTGCCTTGCCTTTGCGAAATCCTTTTATATTGGCGTTTTTCTTAATTCCTTTGTACACTCGGTCAAATGTAGAGGAGACCTTTTCGGCAGGAACTTTAATGGTTAATTTGCGACCGAGACCGCCGGTGTTTTCGAGCGAATTTTTCATAAAATCTCCTTTTGAAAGCAACTTCTTATAGAAAATGGCTTGGCTAAAGGCAAGAGAATTAACCCATGGCGTTTCATAGAGAAAATCAGACAATTTACCTGATTACAGGCAAGGGGGGCGTGGGTAAGTCTGCTATAGCCGCAGCTTTGGCACAAAAAAAGGCCAGCGGGGGGGCAAAAACCCTGCTAGTAGAGCTAGGCGACCAGAGTTACTATAAATACATTTATAATCAAGAAATTAATTATCTACCTACTCAAATAAAGAAAAATTTTTCAATTTCATTATGGAGTGGTGAGACGTGTCTTAGAGAATATGTCCTTCATCTAGTAAAGGTAAAAAAAATTGTAGATTTATTTTTTAATAATCGTGTAATGAAAACCTTTATTCGTGCAGCGCCCGCGCTTAAGGAACTAGCAATTTTAGGCAAGATAACGAGCGGTATACGCGGTTGGGGGCCGCCGCTAGATTTTGATGTTATTGTGGTTGATGGGTTTTCAACAGGTCATTTTATAGCACTTTTGCGCGCCCCCATCGGCATGGGAGAAATGATTAAGTCGGGCCCAATGGGAGAGCAATGTCGTAAAATTATTGAAGTTTTAAGTAGTGAAAAGTTTTGCAAATATTCTATAGTTACTTTACCAGAAGAGTTGCCCGTAGGCGAAACTGAAGAGCTGAAAAAAGATCTCAAGGCAACAATTGGCCAGTCTGCCAACATAATTTGTAATCGCATCTATCCTAATCCGTTTTCTGAAGATGATTTAGTCCAGATATTAAGTGACGAGAAAAGCTTGTCAGCGAACTCTTTTGCTGAACACCTTAATGAAATTTATACGCGAGAAGCTGAGCAGATTGTGAAGCTTCAAGAAATAAGTAATGATATAACTAAATTGCCATTTTTATTTACTGCAGACGGGCAAATAGTTGTAGATGAGCTAGAAAAGATTTTGCAATGACAAATCATAGAATCGACGAAATTTTAAAATCATGTAAAGTGCTAATATGCGTCGGCAGCGGTGGTGTTGGCAAAACAACGACTTCTGCCGCTCTGGGAGTAAGGGCGGCACAGATAGGTCTTAAAGTTTTAGTTATGACAATAGATCCAGCGAAAAGACTAAAGGCTGCGCTTGGCATCGGTGACAATTCTTCATCGGGGGTAAAGGTAGCTGGGCAAAATTATTCAGGTCAACTTTATGCGACGCTTTTAAACGCAGAAGAGATATTTAAAAAATTTATTTTATCTGCGTCTACTGATGCAGAGCTCGCAGAGCGGTTATTAAGAAATAAGCTCTATGAGCAGTTATCAACTACGCTTAGTGGCTCACAAGAATTTACATCACTTTTGCAGCTTTCTAAAATTGTTGATGAAGAAGAATATGATCTTGTCATACTTGATACTCCGCCTGCACAACATGCTGTAGATTTTCTCGAGGCTCCGGCAAAAATAAATGCGTTGTTTCAGGACTCTATGGTTAGATGGTTTGTCGGCGATAATAATGAAGGTGGATTTATACGAAAAATAATCTCTCGGGGTACACAGACAGTACTGCATGCACTTGAAAAAATAACAGGCAGTAATTTTATGAGAGAGCTTAGCGATTTTTTTGTTAGCATTAGAGCTGTTCAGAACCAAATAGGTCAGCGTTCAGAGCAGGTACAAAAAATAATAACAAGACCGACAACAGTTTTTTTTCTTATTACAGCATTTGACCAGGCCAAGCTACGTGAGGGCGAATTGTTGCATAATTATTTAGAGGGGCGTGGATGTCACATGAAGGCAGTACTTATTAATCGAGCCTTTTCTATTTGGGGGGGCGTAGTTGAGCGCCCAAAACACCCGCAGTTGCAACAAATTTATGAGGGCTGGAGAGGGTATCACGAGCAGCGCGAGCAAATTTTTGCACAATTTTCAAAAAAATGGAGTAAAAAACTACCAGTTGCAAGGATTCCAGATTTAAATAGTGATATATCTGGTCTTAACGGTTTGGAGGTAGTTGCTAATGAGATTGCTTTGGCTTTTGATGGTACTGGGACTTATCGCGAGTTGCAGTCATCGTTATAAAAAAGAAGATTTGATAGAAGTTCAACAGCGACAAGATCTTATTGTGAAAGAGTTTGAGCGCGCCAATAAGCTCTTAGATAATAATAAACCAGAAGAAGCAGCAAAAATATACGATATGCTGATTATAAAATACCCGGCGAATCAGCTAGAGATGCTTATCTTATACAATTCAGGAATCGCCTATCTACAAGCGCAAGATTGTTTAGCCTCTGCAGAAAGACTACGTAAGGTCATTCGACGCTCTGGTAAAGATTCGCCGACATTACGAGCGAGGGCGATGCTTCGGCTAAGCGATGTATATACTTGTCTTGGAGAAGACAATAAGGCCATCACGAATCTGATTGAATTAAATAGTAACGAAGGTAATTTACCAATCGAAATTGCTAAGGCTGAAATCCCTGCAAAATTGGCTGCGGCCTATGCGCGCATTGGTAGTGGCAAGGTGGCAATGAAATACTTTCGGGTGGCAGAAAAGGGGCTAAGAAAGGTAGAGGCTACAATACCAGATAATAATAAAAAATCAGAGCTTATGGCGAGAACGTTATACCTAATGGGCAATATTGGGCAAATTAACATTCAGAGCATGAATTATGATGATTATTTTACTACAATACGGGCGTTACAGAAATATCTATATAAGTCTGTAGAATTTAATGATCCTAATTGGTCACGACAGTCT
>MEPT01000002.1:1035-2214 GCA_001769925.1 Bdellovibrionales bacterium RBG_16_40_8 | reverse complement strand
TCAGCGTGCACTGAGCGCGCTACGGGGTCTACGCGAAGAGAGAGTCCCAGATCCTAACGAGCCAGAACTTATAATTAATCTTCAAAAAAAAATTAAATCTGAAGAAGTAAAACTACATAATTTTATTACGGTAAATATGGCTGGCACAGAACTCACCGCTGAGGCAATTGCGGCAGAAAGTATAAAAAAAGAAGGCCGCATACTAAACCCAGATCCTTTGCTAGAAAAACTAACAACGCAGAAAAAGAAAAAATGATTAAAAGATTTTTTTTAGGCTTTAGATTTGTATTTGAGGGCAAACGCCTTTTGGGTGAAATTAGCGGCCTCAAAAAATGGATTTTACTGCCATTTCTTATAGACATTATTCTTCTGGTGGTGGGAGTGTTGCTGGGCTCACAATATATTCATATGGTTGTTGCGAAGGCCACGCTGATGATTTTCGGTGGCGGCGGGGGTTGGAGCGCGATTGTTTATTATCCGCTTTTGGTATTAATGTGGCTTATTTTTCTAATTTTATTTTTTTATTTTCTCTGGATTGTCGCAAGCATAATTGCGGCCCCTTTTTATTCGATAATTGCTGAAAAAACGCTATATCATTTTGGGCTAGTAGAAGGGGGGCCATATTCACTTACGCTGACATTTAAAACCTCATTGAAAATGATGTGGATTTCATTTGTTCGTGGGCTAATTTTAATTATGCTTGGGTTTTTTTTGTTTGTTAGTTCATTTGTACCGGGACTAAATATATTAGCTGGGCTTGCTATGTTTATAATTTTAGCGCTAGACGCAATGGACTATGCCTTTGAGGCAAAGCAAATGAATTTAAGGCAAAGGTGGCAATTTTTTTTATCAAACTTGCCAGAATTTTTTGGCATGGGGGCTTTTATCGGCTTGACCGCATTTGTGCCGGGTCTGATTTTACTTATAATGCCGCTTGCGGTAGTTGGAGCAACGGGTAGAATGGCGCAAATTTTAAAAAGAAATAATAAGTAGAAAAAATGATTCAAGAGCATGTGCACAGCCAGATTGTAAAAAAATTTAATGACGTATGCGAATGGTTTGAAACAAAAAGTATTGGTTTACAATTTCCGATATATTCAAGCTTTGATATTCGAGATTCGGGATGGAAGATAGCCCCCGTTGATGCCAATATTTTCCCGGCAGGGTTTAATAATATTT
>MEPT01000002.1:0-996 GCA_001769925.1 Bdellovibrionales bacterium RBG_16_40_8 | reverse complement strand
CGCAAATTGGCCACAAATTTGTGCTTTTGACAGAAGAGCATACTAGTAATATTTATTATTGGGAGAATGTCCGCGCATTACAAAAGATTATATCTGGTGCCGGCTTTGAAGTAGTTATTTCAATACCTCGTGAACTAAAGGCGTCGATACAAGTTAAAACTTCTGCGGGTGCTGAGCTTAAAGTTTATGGAACCAATAATCAAAATGGCGAAATATTTGTCGATTCTCAAAAAATAGATTTTGTTGTTTGTAACAATGATTTTTCTGAGAGCTATTCAGGCTGGAGCTCTGACTTGCGCACACCAATGAATCCCCCACACGAGCTTGGTTGGCATAAGAGGCGCAAGATTAGTTTTTTTAAGCAATATAATGAGTTAGTAACCGAATTTGCAAAAATAATAGATATTGAAGAACAGATGTTACGAGTTGAAACAGAAGTTTTTGAAAAATTTAATGTAAACGATAATGATAAAATATCTGAGCTTGCCGAAAGAGTTGATCAGTTTTTGGCTGGTTTAAATATTAAATATAAAAAACAAAATAATTCAAGCGCACCATTTTGCTTTCTTAAAAACAATACCGGCACCTACGGCCTTGCCGTCGTTCAAGCTCACTCTGGCAATGAGATTCGTGAATGGACGGGTCGGACACGTAGAAAAATGAAAGCGGCAAAAGGCGGTCGCGATGTTGAGGAGCTAATTATTCAAGAAGGCATTACAACGTGTTTTCGTGATGATAGTGGTGGGTATGCTGAGCCGTGTATTTATCTGATTGGCAATAGACTTTTTGGTGGATTTTTACGAGCGCACTCTGAAAAAGGTGATGACGAGAATTTGAATAGTCCCGGGGCAGTGTTTAAGCGACTATGTATGTCAGATTTGCAAATTAATATAGCCGGTTGTCCAATGGAAAATGTTTACGGCTGGGTATCTAAAATTGGAGCTTTAGCGATTGCGCAGGAAGCCCGCGAGGATAATGTAATTTTTGTGAAGTATG
>MEPT01000001.1:7908-12763 GCA_001769925.1 Bdellovibrionales bacterium RBG_16_40_8 | reverse complement strand
GCACGTCTGCGACGATCTCCCCGATTAGCGAATTCTTTCTTCCGAGCAAACAGTGCCATCAGATGCATAGCCTTAGCTATCAATGTCTGCTCACTTTTAAACATTCCAAGCTCATTACTCATTAACCTGACCAATTTTTCATCATTTAGAATATCATGTGCGCGAAGTTGCGGCGAAATTTGACCGCCATGCAAAGTAAGATAGTACGGCACCACAAGTCCTGCGAAAAGTTCAGCTGGTGTATTTAATTTTTTGTCATGAAACGAAAAAAGATAATTTAAAAAAACTTCTACCTTAGGTATATCGCGCAAAAGTGCAGCAAGTTGCGGTGATACGTAATCTAAAACCCCCAAATCAAGAGAGGTAAGAAGTGGTAATGCCGGATTATCGAGCCGTAAAAATTTTAAAATCTCTTCGCGCTTTCGCGGTAAAGCCGCTCCCTGAAGACTAGCCGCATGTCTTTGCATGGCTTCACGAAGTTTAGAGTCTAGAGAAAAACGAATCATGTGTGCCAAGCGAATACCGCGCAAAATACGAATCGGGTCTTCGAGCAGACGTATGTCGGGGTCACCAATCATGCGCACCACTCCATGTTGCAGGTCTGGCAGCCCTTCAGCGTAATCGATTAATTCGTGTTTAATAGGATCATAAAAAAACGCATTTATAGTGAAATCACGACGACGAGCATCTTCTTCGGGCGAGCCGAAAAGATTATCACCATCTGGCAGCTCTTCTTGTGTATCAGCGGGCCCTTGATCACGTCGAAAGGTCGAAACCTCATACTGCGTCTCGCCTCTTTTAACCAGCACCAGGCGAAACCGCTTGCCGATAATAAAAGAGTGATTAATAAACCGGCGCACTTCTCGTGGGCTGGCAAATGTAGCTATATCAAAATCTTTAGGGTGTCTGTTTAAAAGCAAATCGCGAACACAGCCACCTACAAGATAAGTGGTAAACCCATGGCGCTGTAAAGTCTTAACGATATGAAAAGCATTGGGATCGATATCGTCGTTATTTAGGCGTAAAGAGTTTTTCTCAGATGTTTGCGTCGTTAGCTTCACCAATGCATAATGACAATATCACTGGTTGGGGTCAATTCACTCATGAGCAATTCTTATTTACAAAAATTTAAATATGAACTATCCGGGCCAGAAGACGCCCCTAAGCTTGTGTTTTTGCATGGAGTTATGGGTTCTGGCGCCAATTGGCAAAAAATTGCTAAGGCCTTTCAGAAAAAATTTAGAGTTTTGACCTACGATCAAAGAGGGCATGGGGCAAGTTTTAAGCCTTTAGATGGCTACTCTACAGAAGATTACGCTATGGATTTAAAGCACATTATCGATGAACTTGGCTGGGATAAAATTATCTTAATTGGCCACTCCATGGGCGGCAGAAACGCGCTACATTTTGCCTATAAATTCCCACAAATAGTGCTAGCCTTAATTATCGAAGACATCGGCCCTGAGGGCAACAAAGCGGCAATGCAAAAAAATATTGACTTAGTCGAGCGTGTCCCAACACCGTTTACAAGTAAACAAGCTGCAAAAAATTACTTTGATAATGAATTTGTAAAGACACTCCCTGGTATGCCAAACGCCCGTGTGCTCGCGCAGTTTTTTTATGCCAACATTGTACAATTTCCAAATGGGTCGGCCGACTGGCGTTTTTCAAAAAAAGCAATTTTAGCAAGTCTACTAGATGGTTATCTTAAATCTCAATGGGACGCCGTTAAGGCGCTTTCAATGCCTACTCTTTTTGTGCGCGGCCGCCAGTCAGAGGTTTTTTCTCAAGAGGAATACAATCAGGTGCTTGACGTTAACCCTAAAATTCAAGGAGTTGAAATTAATGACGCGGGCCACTGGGTGCATTTTGATAAGCCTGACGCCTTCGTTCATACTATACAAAAATTTCTACAAAAAAATCTGGGTTTTGACTTTTTGTCCAGAGACCTATAAAAAACCTATGGATTTGGGTTAGAAAGGTTTAAGTGAAGTTTACCGAACTAGGGCTTCACCCGGATGTTCAATCGGGTGTTGAGGCGTGCCAATTTATTGATTGCACGCCTATTCAAGAAGCTGCAATACCACATATATTAGCTGGTCGAGATATAGCTGGGTTAGCGCAAACTGGCACTGGCAAAACGGCAGCGTTTGTTTTACCGCTAATTGACCGCATTTTGCGAGCGCGTGAGGCACAAACCTGGCGTCAAACCAATTTTGTCTTAGTACTTGTACCCACTCGCGAACTCGCCGAGCAGGTTTATGACCATGTAACAATGTATGGAGCAAAGGCTAATGTAAAGGCTATAGCCATTTATGGCGGCACCTCTTATGAGGGTCAAAAGGCGGCACTTAAAGGCGGAGTCGATTTTGTAGTAGCTACTCCCGGTCGCCTGATTGATCTATATAAAGAGCATTTGGTGGATTTATCATTAGTGCGCGCCATTGTGTTCGATGAAGCAGATCGTATGTTCGACATGGGTTTTAAAGACGACATGAAATATATTTTGCGCCGCGTGCCGCAAGATCGTCACTTTTTAGTTTTTAGCGCTACTCTTAATTTTGATGTGCTTAATACCGCATATGAATTTGGCGCAAACCCTGTAGAGATCAACGTGAGCAGAGATCAAGCCAAGGCTGAAAACGTTGTTGATGCGATCTTTCACGTAGGCCACGGCGATAAACCAAAATTTCTTCTTTCTATTTTGCAAAAATATAAGCCGCAACAAGTGATTGTTTTTAGCAACTTCAAGCATAATGTAGATCGCATAGCAAAATTTTTAAGCTCTAATAGCGTGCCAGCTATGGGTATTTCAAGCCTAATTTCACAAAGTCAGCGAACTCGCATAATGGAGCTTTTTCGCGCCGAAGGCAATAATCGCAATATTTTAGTGGCTACCGATTTGGCTGCACGCGGGTTAGATATCAAAGGCGTAGATATGGTGATTAATTTTGAGCTCCCAGACGATGCTGAAAATTATATACACCGAATCGGTCGTACTGGGCGAGCGGGGGCCAGCGGCCATGCCTATAGCATGGTCTGCGACAAAGACGTTGAGTCTCTTCAGCGTATTGAAAATTATCTTGGGCATAAGCTCACTGTTGAATGGATCGACGATGCCGAGTTAGTGAAAGAATTTAAAGAGTTTCCTCGTGATGAGGGCCGCCGCCACCGAGAATTTAAGCGTGATGACCGCCCAGGCGGTTCTCGATCTGACCATAATAAAACACCAAATAAAGGGCGTAATAAAGAATATACTAGACAAAATCGTAAAGATTTTCGACGTGATGATAATCGCGGTGGTCAACAACCAGAACAGCGCAATGAGCAACAACCAACACAGCGCAATGAGCAACAACCAACACAGCGCAATGAGCAACAACCAACACATAAACACCAATCTTCTAGCAGGCCATATGCCGAACGTGGTCCTCGACACCAGCAGAGACAGCAATATCGTCGCCAACAGACCCAAGACGGCCCTCGCCAACATCATTCGCTGCAAAGGCCTCAACATCAGAAATCAAACGTTACTCGACAGGGCTATCGACACCAACCATCACAAAGTGCTCCGCCAAGTCAGGGCGTTGCTTCAGTTGTTGCTGGATTTTTAAAAAAAATTTTTGGTGGGTAATTACATTCTGTTAAGTAACTATCAAAGTTCTACGCTGCGAGGCGCAGACTCACAATCTTGTTTTTTTGCGGCCAAAAGCTCTTGCAAGTACTTAGCGTCATTAAGCAGTCTTTTTTTAGTTACCGCCACGTCTTCTCCGCTTGGTAAAAACTGCGTATACATTTGCATTTCAGAAAGCTTGTGATGAATATTATCGCCGGCAAAAGGTGCCAAATTATTTTTTAGTCGAAGAATGCAGTCATTGGCTTTTCGCTTAAAATCTCCGTAATCATAATCATTAATTGATTTTATTTCTTCGAAAAATTCATTAACTATATCTGTCAATTCCCATCCCATAGCATGAAGAATGATACTAATCATATTGTTTAGCAATAAAACAAATGATACTTTTTTATCACAATTGTCGCGCCGTGTGTGCTGCTGTAATTTAAGGCTGGTTGTTAATTTGCGAAATGTTTATTAGATCTCTTTCATAACTTGGCGCTCCATTCAAGGTTATGAATTGCGGTAATAACTAAGAGCGAGCAATAATGAATTTTCCAAGAAAAGTTTTGTGGGCGGCCCCCCACGGATTTGTTTCAGTTTCTTTAGGGGTTTTTAATCCAGCCACCATAATTTCAAAAGTGAATCTTTTAACCCCAACCAGTCTTAGGAACTGCGTATTTTATACCTTTTTCATTTTGCGATGCCTTATATTGACTTCGCTACAATTTATGTACAGAATGACTTATGAGAAAACAAAAGCAGCTGCTTTTAGATGATGAACTTCAGGCGGAAAAAGAATTCGGAGGGGCTCGTCTTAATAAATCCCATGCAAAAAAATCCAGACCCATTGCTGTAAAGAAAACAATGCACCTTACCTTAAGATCTTCAAAAGCTAAAGGTGATAGGTCCTTTCGATATGATAAAAATAGAATCCAAAAAATTGATAAAGTTGTTAGGACTCAAGCTAGAAAATTTGGAGTTGAAATTTATAGATTTGCAATTGTAGGCAATCATCTTCATTTGCTTGTAAAGGCCAGTTATAGAAGGGGATTTATATCCTTTTTAAGATCCATTTCAGGAATTATAGCTAGAATTGCACTGGGGGCAGAGCGAGGATGCGCAAAGCTCAGTGAATCTACACGGGGCTTCTGGGATCAAAGGCCTTGGACAAGAATACTTTTCACATGGGATGAGTTTAAGAATGTTAAAAAGTATGTAGAACAAAACTTTAACGAA
>MEPT01000001.1:7530-7872 GCA_001769925.1 Bdellovibrionales bacterium RBG_16_40_8 | reverse complement strand
AAATCCACCGCATGAATTTTAAAAATCACGATATGAATTTTAAAAATAACGATATGAATTTTAAAAATCACGATGAACTTCATAAGCTTAAGTATGGTTTTTGCGAAAAGTTATGAAAGAGGTCTATTTTTTTTCTTTTTTTTGTCTATTTATTGCAAACTTAACGGCATGCTCGAGTCTTCTTTATGTACCAACCAAACATCTTTATGTTGATTTAAAAGCATTAGACCCCAAGCCAGAAGAATGGGCTTTTAATTTTTTAGAAGAAACGGGGCAGAACCAACAACTTTTCGGCTGGTACTTTTCAAGTACCAAAAAACCAAAAGCAGTTATTATTCAATT
>MEPT01000001.1:2117-7514 GCA_001769925.1 Bdellovibrionales bacterium RBG_16_40_8 | reverse complement strand
AACCGCACGGCACATTTTTTAAGTCTTTATTGGCTTGTACTAGAGGGTTATGACTTGTTCACATTTGATTATCCTGGGTACGGCGAGACTCTTGGTAAACCAACCCCAAAAAATACCGTCGAAGCCGGTAAAGCAGCGATGCGCGCAGTTGCTATGCGACGCGCGAACGTACCGCTTATTATATATGGGCAAAGTTTAGGCGGCGCTATTGCTTTACGCTCGATAATTGATCTTAAGGGCGAAATTAACCCGAAGCTTGTTGTAGCTGAGTCTACTTTTTTATCTTATCGCTCAGCCGCCAGATCAGCTATGTCAAAGCACTGGGTGACGTGGTTATTTCAGCCCATAGCCTGGCTTGTTATTAGTGACGAATATGCCCCAGGTATTAGGGTCAAAGATATTTCGCCAATTCCTCTTCTTGTTATTCATGCAAAAAAAGACCCAATTGTTAGTTTTACTCTTGGAGAAAAAGTTTTTGAAAACGCGCAAGAGCCTAAAGAATTTTGGCCACTAGAAAGTGGCCGCCATATCGACGCTTTTAATAATGTTGATGCAGCCTTGTCAGCCAAAACACGCAAACGTTTTTTGCAAAAATTAACCGAGACACTTAATTAACGATAGCTTTGTTTAAAAGAAATAGCGGCCAATCTCGGCTGAGCCTTAATGCCCTTTGCTTTTAGATTACTTCCGGCTTTGACTTATTTATTCCAGATATAATTTGTTGCCCGCTTAAGTGATGTTACCAGCTAAATGTTCTCATGATTTCGTTGCAAGACTTAAGTGTTTGTGAAAAATTTTGCACATCATCGCGACAGGTAAGAGTTACGGCATATTTGTTTTTAACAAATAACACTTGGCGAAGCTGCTTTGAGTTGTCTCGGTTAACAAGATCAAGCATATAACCGACACTTTCGCCCACACGAACTTTTTTCGCGGTTAAGATTACAAAACCAAAACGTGGGTAATCTTTCATCCATTTTTGCGCGTAATTTTCAAGATTAACTGGCGAGCTTAACTCATCTGTTATTTTATCGGTGCGCACAGTAAGTGCTGCCTGAATATTGTTGTCAGAACCTGCGCGGTATACCGCATCGATATAAGAATTGTCTTTAGGCTTTTCAATTTGTACCCAATCGGTGTTAGCCAAATGAATTGAAAAACCAACAGGTGAATGAAATAGGCCCCGCTGGCCTGAAATAAAAATTGAGCTTGATGTTAATGGCATGGGTGCGGCAAAAGTTAGCGAAGATAACACCAAATTAAAAACAACTAAAATAAATAAACTAAATATGCTGCTAAACAAACTATATATTGTGCGCATCACTTGGATTGTACCGATTCAATAATCGTAGGGCAAGGCTGAGTATTATATTCAGCTAAATACAGCTGCAGCTGGCCAGACCTATCGCTTGTAAAAAGAAGATTTTTACCGTCTGGGCTTACTTGCGGAGATCTATCTAGCCCAGATTGGTATGTTAGTCGCCTAATACAAGATCCATCTTTTTTGGCCGCATAAACTTCAAAATTGCTGGCATCATCACGATTAGAGGCGAACAGTACTTCTTCGCCATTTGGGTGCCATGCCGGATCAAGATGATGCCCACTGCCAGAAATAATCGCCTTGGCTTTACCGCCATGCGGGTCGCTTAGCCAAATTTCAGATTTTGTTAAGTCATCAATGCCGCGAGACCAAAGAAGTTCTTTGCCATCAGCCGAAAAAGCTGGAAATTCATCATTTAACCCACGTGTATTAATAATAGAAAGCTTTCGCGAAGTGGTATTGAGTAAATAAAGTAGTTTTTTCTGCCCACGTAGCGAAAGAATCGCTATTTCTGATGATCTCGGGCGGGGCGAAATTTGCCCGTCAAAACCTGCAGATTCTGTCAGTCGACGAATTTTGCGACCATCACTAGTGCTCAAATAGATTTCGGCAAAAGAAAGAGCTTCTCCGTAAAGATTTTTTTGGCTTTGACTGATGTTTAGACTAGCGCCTTTACCATCGCCTTGAATATTTCTTGATTTATCAAGCGCTTGTTTAATAAACAATGGGTTTTCTTTGATTTCGTCGGTAGAGCTAGAATAGATAATTTCATTATCTTTTTGGGCGTAGGTCGCATCAAAAATTTCACCGTCTTGAAAAGTTATTCGACGATCTTTACGTGTTTTTAGATCAAATTCATAAACTTGCATATGTTTGTGCTTGGTACGATTACGACCGATAAAGATAATTCGACTACTATCTGATGAAAACCGCCCATTATAATTTTCGCCAAACGATATCAGCTGTTCAATTTTAAGTGGTATGAAATCAGCTGGCGGCGTGATTGCCGCTGATGTTTTTACCGCACCTGTGCGACAGCTAGAAACATAAAAAAACAAAGAGATTATAAAAACATAAATAGCTTTACCCACCACTCTAATGTTAACTTTTTTAGGAGCTCGCTGCACGTAAATTGTATGATCGGCTAAATATCGCGATAGGTTATGTCATGACGAAGGTCTTACTAATATTTGCTAATATTCACTATGACTACTGAGGTGAACTTTGTTAAGACAGTTATATGCTGATTCGATTGGGGTGTTTATTACTTTTAGTACTTGCTGCCGCAGAGCCTATTTGGGCTAAGTCGATTTGCAAAAAGCGTCATTTAGCTGAAAAAGATTGTTATTTTTCATTAGGCAAAAATAAATTTCAGGTTTGGCAAGATAAAATATTTTTGAACAATAAAGTTGATCGTGACTTTAAGGCATTACCACAATCAGCGGCTAACTTGAAAAATAACGCTGTCGAATGGTCATTTGTATATGGGTACGAAGCAAAAGGCCACCAGCTTTTAGAAATAGGTCTATGGATGCCGTCTATTGGCTCAAACGAAATTGAAACGTTAATGTGGGTAGTATATCAGGTAAAAGACGGAGCCTTAATCAAGCAATTAGAGAAATCTGTACAGAAGAGAAAAAAATTAATAACCGGTAAATATAAAGCTGATCGTAAAATTACTTATGGTCTTACTATTAAACAATCAAAAATTAACTGGCAGGTAGGCCGCGAAAAAGGGAGCTTTCAATGAAATACGAACCACTAAGCGGCCGTGAGTTTCCACGCTATTCTGGAATTAAGACTTTCTTCAGACTACCTCATGTAAGCCTGAATGCAGATTATGACGTGGCATTGGTTGGTGTTCCGTATGATGGGGGAGTTAGCTATCGCCCTGGTGCAAGATTTGCACCTACGCATGTGCGCCAGGCTTCATCGCTAGGACGTGGGTACCACTGGTCAAGAGCCGAGCACCTTTGGGAGAAAAGAAAATTTGCTGATATTGGCGACTGCCCAACGGTACCGATTCATCAAGAGCAAACATATGCGCGTATTGAAAATTTTTTTACAAGTATACTAAAAAGTAAAAATAAAAAATTTATAGCCGTAGGCGGAGATCACTCTATAACCTTACCTATTCTTCGCTCAGTAAGTAAAAAATATGGCGTTCTGTCACTTATTCATTTCGATGCCCATCTTGATACATACCCAGCAGCATGGGATTGCGAATATCATCACGGCACTTTTTTACGTCATGCCGTTGAAGAGAATCTAGTAGACCCTAAAAATGTTTTACAAATTGGTTTGCGCGGACCGCTTGTTGGCAAAGATGATTTAGCTTTTGTAAAAAAATACGGGATGCGCTCAACAACCATCGACGATATTCGCAAAAATGGTCTTGAATCGTTTATAAAAACCCTACCGAAGTTTACCGGACCTACTTATATAACTTTTGATATTGACTCTTTAGACCCAGCATTTGCGCCCGGCACCGGCACGCCTGTTGTTGGTGGGCTTACAACTTATGAAGCGCAAATAATTTTGCGATCTTTACAGATAAAAAATCTAGTTGGCGCTGATGTTGTCGAGATATCGCCCTCTTACGATCACGCTGACATTACCGCCCTTGCTGCAGTAGCGGTAATGTTTGAACTTATGTTTTTCTGTTAACTTGCAAAATTAGTTATCTACTCGCCGTAGTCAATGAACGTTTTCAATTTACCTGAGCGACTGGGGTGGCGAAGTTTACGAAGTGCTTTGGCCTCAATTTGGCGAATACGTTCGCGAGTCACATTGAAGTCTTGGCCCACTTCTTCAAGCGTGTGATCGCTTTCTTCGCCTATACCAAAACGCATACGTAAAACTTTTTCTTCGCGTGGGGTAAGTGTCGCTAAAACTCTACGGGTTTGTTCAGCCAAATTTAAATTAACAATGGCTTCACTGGGATTAATAACATTTTTATCTTCAATAAAATCACCTAAATGTGAGTCTTCTTCGCCAACAGGCGTTTCAAGTGATATTGGCTCTTTGGCAATTTTAAGAACTTTACGCACTTTCTCAAGAGGCATATCCATTTTAACCGTAATTTCTTCAGGCGTTGGCTCACGCCCAAGTTCTTGAATTAGTAGGCGCGACGTTCTGACTAGCTTATTAATAGTCTCAATCATATGTACTGGGACACGAATTGTACGAGCTTGATCGGCGATAGCACGAGTTATGGCCTGACGTATCCACCATGTTGCATAAGTAGAAAATTTATAGCCACGTCGATATTCAAACTTATCAACGGCTTTCATTAAACCAATATTACCTTCTTGAATAAGATCTAAAAACTGCAGCCCACGATTTGCATATTTTTTAGCAATAGAAACCACCAAACGCAGATTCGCCTCAACGAGTTCTGCCTTTGCTTTATCTGCTTCGCGTTCGCCACGCCAAATAAGTGTATTTGTGTCGCGTATCCATTCGAAATTCATTTCTGTTTCAGCACATAGCCGGCTTAAACGCTTGTCTGCATGTTTAGCCTTTAAATAATGCTGGCGTAACGTATTAAAATTAATATTGATTTCTTTTTGCAGCTTTTGCATTTCAGCATCTGAGGCTTCAACTTTCTTAAATTTTGCCTCAAGTGCAGGCACATCATTTGAAAATGTTTTTTGTAATCCCTCACGAACACGTTTTCTAAGAGTTGTCATTCTGCTTACGAGATTCTTAAACTTAATAACAATTCGGTTTATAGTCTTACGATTGAAGTTGATAGACTCAAAGTTCACCATCAACTCTTTATTGTATTTTTCAAGCTCAACCTGAGCTTCTTTAGCAAAAGTAGAACTTAGATCATTTGTGCGAAGTACTTCAAAATGATCGGCTGTTTGTTTTTGATATATCTTCACGTGCCCTATAAGCTCGTGAATTTTTTCGATATATTCTTTTTCTTCGTATTGAGTTTCTTCGTCTTCAAGACCGCGAAAAATTGATTTAACCTTAATGCGCCCCTGATCTAAACGAAGACCCAGGCTAATGATTTCTTGCGTGCCTATTGGTGATAGTAGCATGGCGCGTACAATTTCACGCTCGCC
>MEPT01000001.1:142-2105 GCA_001769925.1 Bdellovibrionales bacterium RBG_16_40_8 | reverse complement strand
TTGAGCTATTTCAACTTCACCTTCGCGAGTTAAAAGTGAAACCGAGCCCATTTTACGCAAATAAAGTCGCACTGGGTCGTTAGCTCTAGGATCGCCACTTTCTTCTTCATCTTGTTCTTCATCGTCTTCAGCTCCATCCTCAGAAAACAAACCAGTTTCTTCATCGTCTTTCTTATTTTCAGAGGAGTCGGTAATAATTACTCCATTGATCTCAAGTGCCTGCATGAATTGATCAAGTACAATTGGGATATTAATCTCGTGTGGCAATAGCTCATTAAGCTCTTCTATAGTGAGCGATCCCCGCTCTTTGCCTATCTTAATAAAGCGTTGAATTTCTTCAATAATTAGCGTTTGTTGTTCTTTTTCAGACAGCACGGCCACAGCATTTTCTTTATCAGTTTTTGTCTTTGCTGAACTCATCAATTATATCTCCCGGTCACGGCGTAAGGTGTGTTTACTTTTATGGATATTCATAATCTGTTCCAACTTCTCAAGCTGCTCATCTTGTGAGGTCGCATGCAGGGTTGCCGCTAATTCACGAGATTTATGACGTAAAAATTTCTCTCGAACTTGGTGAATGCAATCATGCATAAGCCTATCAAGCGCCTCATCATTCATCGAGTTAAACGGCTCGCCCATGTGCAAACACAAATAATTTGGGGTCTCCGTTAAAGTCATAAGATAAGCAGACAACCTAGCAAATTCATTAGGCATTTGTCTACAATAGCTTTCTGCTTGTTTAAACATCTCACGAACTCCAATACTTACCATCTCGCTAACAATCTGACTTTTCCAGATGGCATTAAATCGATTTGAGCAAGTCAATGCTAAGTTAAGCAAAAATAGTTCCGCCTTTGGGGAGCCATTTAATTGGAGCTTGCCCCCTTCTCCTGTGACATCCTTCGGCATAACCGCATTAATTGGCTGTCGATTTTCAGCCGCTTTGGCCTTAAAATTATTTTTAAGATTTTTCTTAACCCAACCAGACTCTGTACTGATTTTTTGTGCCAATTCAGAAATATACAAATCTTTTAATCGTAAATCGCGCACAGCCTCAATATAGGGGGTCATTTGATCAATGAGCATTATCTTATCTGCTGCCGAGCCTCTGTACGTTCGCAAATGCTGAAGCAAAATAATCGAAAATAAATCCGGTGCAGTTCGTAAAAGTTCAGTTAGCGAGTGTGCTCCTCGTTCGGTGATATATTCATCAGGATCAAGCTCGTCAGGCAGAGTTACCCCTTTAGGTAGAAGTTCTTCTTCGAGCAAAATAGGTAGACTACGCTCTGTCGCCTTTTGTCCCGCCGTATCGCCATCAAAGAGCACAATAACATTGTTTGTGTAACGTCGAATCAACTTTGCATGTTGGGCGGTAAGTGCCGTGCCAAGGGTGGCTACCACGTTTTTAATTCCAGCAGCGTAAAGAGCTAAAAAATCCATATAGCCTTCGACTATCACCACCGCGCCTTCAGTTCTAATGTACTTAGCTGTTTCATTAAGGCCATAAAAAGTCTGCCCTTTTGCGAAAAGCTCAGATTCTGGGCTATTTAAATATTTGGGAGTTTGCTCGTCAGTAAGAGCTCGGCCTCCAAAACCAACGCACCAGCCCTTATGCGAAAATATTGGAAATATTAACCGGTCACGAAAAAGATCGTAAAAACCCGCACTTTCTTTACGCTCGCGAATAAGCCCTAACTCGCTAGCAAGCTTTAGTGGCGCTTTAATATTTTGTAATTGCAGGGTAAGCGCATCCCATTGTGAGGCAGCAAACCCAATTTGAAAAGTATCTATAATTTCTGCTGTTAAGCCGCGTTTTACACAATATTTTTTTGCATAATGATCTGAAGTTAGTTTCTTTAACTGGTGATGAAAAACCTGGGCGACATATGAATTGATTTTAATCAGTTTTTCGCGGTGGGATTTTGCAGCAGATTCAGCCTGTGATGGAGCACTATCTTGCGGT